>JARLHP010000063.1 GCA_031292195.1 Syntrophobacteraceae bacterium | reverse complement strand
CGAATGTACGGCCAAAAACCTCGTGACGGTTGCGGGGGCCGCGGATACCTCACTTTACAGAAAACTGATGAGAACAATGAAAAACAAGTACGCCACCGACTACAGCAGCCGGATTCTAACGCCTACCGGCAGGGTGGAGGTACCTTATCTGATTGACCGGATGATGAAAAATTTCTGAGAAAATCGACATCCGGGCCGCGCTTCAGGCCCCCGGAGGCTTCTTGACGCGCCCCCGAAGCCCCATGTCAATTATTGACGGGTGGCACGGACAACTCGTTGTCCGTGCGCGAAGCGCAAGAGGCTCGCAAGAAAGTAACACCTTCAATCCGATGAACCGGCTTAAGGGCAGACAATGCCGCTCAACCCGCACCGCGACCCCGGTTGTCCCCTGTCTCCGGTAGTGTCTTCGCCAACCTCCTGGGCTTCGCCCCCGGACAACTATCCGGGCCAACCATCGTTCGCAAGGGGGGGGATTTCGTATGTTCCCGGAAATGTCAAACTCTGGGTACCCCCCCGGCAGAACCGGCAGAGCCGGGGGGGGTACCCAAGATTAATTATTGGCCGCAGAAGGCCGGGTAACCGTTCACCACAAAGGCATAAGCAGGGGGTCGGGCTTGCTTCGTGCCCTTCGTGTTCTTCGTGGTGAATCTGGCAATCCCCCCGCCGCTGCGACCTATAATCGAACCACGAAGAACACCTTTGTGGTGAACGCTCACAAGCCGTACCCACCATGGAATCCACGCCTGTAACTCAAGGGACTCGACACCAGGAAAGTCCATCCTCGCCCGGTTCCACAAAATCATTTGTCCAGAATATAGAGAGCGCCCTCCGTTGCGTCGACCCTGAGCCGTTGACCTGTCTTGATGGTGGCCGTCGCCGTAAACGTGTTTACGAGCGTCGGTATCCCGTACTCCCGCGCCACAATGGCCGTGTGGCTGAGCGTCCCGCCTCTGTCTGAGACCACTGCCTTAACCAGGCTGAAAACCGGGGTCCATGCCGGATTGGTCCCGGGGCAAACCAGAACGTCACCCTCCTCGACCTGATCCAGATCGCTGTAGCTCATAATGACGCGCGCCGGTCCCTCTGCAACGCCCGGAGCACCGCACACTCCGTAGATATCAGCCTTGAGTTCTTCCCGGACCTTGGGGAGTTCACCGACGACGATTTTGATAATAATGGGGTCGGCCGATGGCATGAGGTCCATTCCCACCGCCTCCTCCAGGCTGGAACGGGTCGTAAACACAGGAAGAGCGGCCTTCATTCTGATCTCTTCCCATCGCTTGCGTCTCCTGTCCGCAATATACTGTATTTTGTGAAACTCCGGGGCGCCAAGAACTCTTTCCACTTCGTCGGGATTGAGAAAAAGAACGTCTTCGGCGACATTTATCGTTCCGGCCGCGGCCAACCGCCTGCCGATGCCAAGAAGACCGCGGCGAAGGACCGCATGGCAGTGCAGTTCACAGTAAAGGTCATGTTCTTCGCTGTAAGAGCCCGCTTTCCCGGCCAAATCAATGAGGGCGGTAAAGTGGCGTCTCCTTTCGGAAGGCGCTTTTTGTAACAAACTCTCGATGGCTTTTTCTCTCGCGAGCGCAAGCTCTTTTCTTTTCTGGTCCAGGTCGTAGTTGCCGCCTTTCTTTAAAAAGGCCTTGATCGGCGAGAGCACCGTAGTGGGATCTTCAAGCCAGTAGGGCTCATCAAAATCATTCATTCGAACCATGCGCCATCCATCGACTTCCAGAAAACGGTGCAAATCGTCGAGCCATTCCTTGCCGGCCGCACTTTTTCCCAGATTATCGAAGACTTCCTTGACGGGTGAATCTAAAATGAGGTGATCGATCCCTTTGACTTTAGCGAGCTTTGCAATATCGGCAAGCTTCTTGTCCACCTGGAATACCATATTGTCATAACCTACGAACAAGTTCTGGAATTCCGGGCTTTGACTTGTAAGTCCGTAAGGTTTCACCAATTCTTCCAGCAGTAGAAAGGCGGTATAGGAAACCGTCATTCCTTGAAAATGTATCTCCCACATCCTCCTGTTGACGCTTATCATGTCCCAGAGATGGTGAACCAGCTCGACGTTTGAAGCTGTGTTTAAATCACAGGCCTTGAGTTTATCATATAAGTCCAGCAGCTCTTGCCTTTGTTTCGCCCATATGCCGTCGAAATCCTCTATCCATGGAACCATGGCCTTTTTGAACTTAACGGTACGCTCTTCTATCTCTTTTTCGTCGCGGATAATTCGCATACCGATATAGGTGCCGCCTTCGACATCCCTCATCACAAAGCCCTTGTTTCTGGGCGTACTCAGGATTTCTGAAGCGTACAAGGAGCCATGCGGGCAATTCCGTATCCAAAACCACGCATACATGGGTGTTAGCGTGGGAAAGCTGTGAGTAGCATCCAGAAACAACGAATTAAGTTCAGGTAAATCAATTTTATCATCGAAGTCAAATCCAGGTATGGCATCCCAAAGTTTTGCCCCGTTCTGCTTATTCGCTTCCATTTCATGTCCTCCATATAAAGGTTCAAACCACGTCCTCCGGACTGAAACACATCAACGACACTTTCTACCATTCCATTCATATTACTGTAATGACGATTCCTCATTTGCATCTCTTGAACCAGGATGATTCACGAGTATTGTTTGAACATGGAAATGAATAAGCAGCTCATATGGGAGTAAAAATATAAGAAGTGTGAATCAGCATTCAGCTTTGATATAATGCCTGGATCTAACGTAATTGCATAATGACAAACCGATTACTGTTTTATGCTCCGGGTCCGGGCAATGTTGTTGATGATTTGTGAGCACTCATCATCGCATCCAGACTGTCGACCAAAGCCGAGGCGATTTGTAGCTCCTCGAGGTTTGCATCGACCTCTTCTATTTCGATCGGGTTCGTAAGGTTTCTTTTCAGCTCGTCCATAAAGAGGCGATCCTGCGCCGGGTCGTGAAGGATGCTCCCGGGAGCGTCCAGCGAAGACCAGCCCCTCAGCGGAACGACCAGCTTAAGAGGTCCTTTGGCCTTGTTGATTTTTTCAGCGTAGAGTTTGGCGCCCACCAGCATCTCGTCTAGCGGAAAGCGGGCCATTGCCCTCATGGCGTCTATCTGCAGCACCTTGCCCGATGCCGTGTATTTTTCGCGGTTAAATCGGGTAGGACCCGCCCCCGTCAGGTTAAAACAGCACGGGGCCCACACCTGCGGGATCCCCCTTTCGGCCGCCGCGTCCAGCCGGGTCATGTCGGCGGCCCTGTTGCCTTTGAACCTGGCTTCGATGAGACCCGCCGGGACAATTTCGATAACTCCGTCGAAAAAACCCTGGGATATCAGTCTGTCCATCGCCCGATCACTCGTTCCCTGGGCATGGAAAGGGAACACATGATAGCCTTTCGCTTCGAGAAGCTTTTCCACCTGTTTGGCGCATTGGTCCGAAAAGCCCACCTCCGTAACGGCGATCGCCGGGCGGGGCGGTTTGAGGGCCCTGTAGTCCGCTGCCCGGTTCACCATTCCCGAAACAGCCCCCGCGACCTGGTCGATACCGTTTTTGACCAGATCGTTCATACCGGAGATCTCCATGATCAACTGCATGACCACGATATCGGCGGCCCCAAACCACGCTCCCACGTAGACGGGCATGGCGGCCGGAGTGGCGATGACCTTGGGGATGCCAAAGGGCAGCTTCGACATCACCTGCGAGCCCATTAACGCCATCGTGGAGCCTCCCAGTGCGACGATGCCGTCAAGGCTGTCGTTGGAGACCAGTTCAAGGGCCTTTTTGACCGCCCCCGAACTCATGATGTTTGTCACCTCGCCGCGATCTTTGGAAACCTCGAGTTCCTCGTACCTCCTGCCTGCCAGTCCGGCAATCTCGGCCGGCGAAATATCGGCCTGAAACCGCGAACGGCCTCCCATGCTCAGATCCATCAAAATAGCCTCATGGCCCTGAGCGAGGACCCCTTGCTTCAAATACTGCAACTGTTCACCCTTGGTGTTCATTGTTCCCAGGACCACTATTTTTTTGCCCATCGGCTCACTCTTTTCTCAACCTGAAATCGGAAAGCCAGGTTGTTCTCAATTCCGGCCGAAGCCGACAATCCCTGCCGCCAAAGCCTTTGGAACAAACCTCCGCGGACTTCTTCCCGCTCATCGGGCCACCTTGATTCCGGCTTTTTCACGGTCCCAGGTGGTTGGAGTGACGCCCGCCTGTTTGAGCAGGTATTTCTGTGTTCTTTCGGTTGGTGTTTTGGGCAGCCCATCCATGAATTCGACAAAGCGAGGCACGGCGAAATAGGGCATACGGTCAATGGAATAGGCGATCAACTCCTCCGGGGACAGGGTTTCGCCCGGTTTTAACACAATGCATATCTTTACTTCATCTTCGGCAAGTTCGGACTGGACGGCGACAGCCGCCGACTCAAGAACCTTGGGGTGCGTGTTGATCGCTCTTTCGACCTCAAACGAGGAAATGTTTTCCCCCCTCCTTCGCAAGGCATCCTTTTTCCTGTCCACGAAGTAGAAGTAGCCGTCCGAGTCCTTTTTGGCCAGGTCCCCGGTGTGGAACCAAAGGTTTCTATAGGCCTCGACGGTCTTGTCGGGCATCTTGTAATACTCCGACATCATGAGGTATGACTCTCGGGGACGAAACACGATCTCCCCTATTTCGTCGACAGCCACCTCGACGTCGTTATCGTCGAAGAGCTTCATTTCGTATATGTCCATCGCCTTGCCGCAGGACCCCTTGCGCCTGTCGTCCACTCTTACGTGTATGGGAATGCCGATTTCGGTCATGCCAAAGCCCTCCAGGCATTTGATACCGAATCGCTTTTCGACTTCCTCCATAACGGCCGGGGGGCAGCCCGCGCCAAGAGCGATTCGGGCCGGGTTGTCGGCGTCGTTTGGCTTCTCCGGCTGCTTGGCCAGTATGGGCATAACGGCGCCAAGGTAGTTGAATTGCGTTGCCCCATAATGGCGCACATCATCCCAGAAGCGGGAGGCGCTGAAGTTATCCATGAGAACCATCCGGGCCCCCGCCACCAGCGCGGTGAGCGTGGTCAGGACCTGGGCATTGAAATGGTAGAGAGGTAAAAAGGTCAGGAAGACATCGTCTTTTTTGCCGTCTCGATGGTCGAGCATCTTTTCGGTCACCACCATCCAAAAATTGTGGCATCCCAGCGCCCCCTTGGATACGCCCGTCGTTCCCGAAGTGTAGATGATGCTCAAGGGGTCGCTGGGGTAGACCGCCACATCGACGGGGGAGTCCGGGCCGGCGAAAAATTCTTCAAAGCTCGTCGTCGGAATCCGCAACCCATCCGCCTCCTCAGTTTTCACCTGTCCCATCACGATGATTCTCGTCAGTTTCCCTAATGAATCCTGTATCAGCTTCACTCGACCCAGGTATTCGCTTCCGACGAGCAGAATCGTCGAATCCGACTGATCGACGATGTGGCGGAGGAACTCGCCCTTGTAATTGGTGTTTACCGGAACTTCCACCGCGCCAAGCTTGGCAAGGCCAAACCAGGCATAGATAAACTCCGGGCAGTTTTTCAGCATGATGCTTACTTTATCGCCTTTATTTATGCCCAGCTTTTGGAAGCCATTGGCGCACCGGTTGGAAAAGAGATCGATTTCCTTGTAAGTAATATTTTGATCTTTGAATTGCAAAAAGACCTTCTGAGAGTTTTTACCCACCCTGTCGGCCAGCAGTTCCCCCAGCACCCTCGGCATAGTTATGTTCTCCATAGTCACCTCTCTAAAGTATCGTTTTATCGCCCACGGCAATACATCTGCGCTACCGCGCCCACCGCGGCGATCGCGGCCACTTTCTTCTTTTCTTCCGTTCGATTCAGTTTTTCCGCCAGTGGTTTTTCCCGCTCCATCAGGGCCCTCATGTCTTCGTTCAGGGTGGTTTCACGGTCTATGAAATGAGTTCCCAATTGGCCCTTTACGAATCGAGGGTTTTCCATGACCGTTTTGTGAAACGCGAGGTTGGTCTTTACTCCGGTGATTACGTACTCATAAAGCGCCCTGCGCATTCTCGCGATGGCCTCGCCGCGGTCGGCGCCCCATGCGATGAGTTTGGATATCATGGGGTCGTAATAGGGCGGGATTGTGTAATTGGCGTATACTCCGCTTTCCACTCGAATCCCGGCCCCTCCCGGACAGTGATAATTGCGTATCTTGCCCGGAGTGGGCACAAAGTCGTCCAACGGGTCTTCCGCATTGATCCGGCACTCGATGGCGCAACCGTTTATACGGATTTGTTTCTGAGTCACTTTCAAAGGAAGTCCTGATGCGATCTTTATCTGCTCTTTAACGATATCGATCCCCGTGACCATCTCCGTCACCGGGTGCTCGACTTGGACCCTGGCGTTTACTTCCAGAAAGTAGAACTTTCCTTCAGAGAGCAGGAATTCAACTGTTCCCGCCCCCTGATAGCCGACCCATTTGGCTGCGTTTACGGCCACCTGCCCCATTTCCTTTCTAAGTTTGTCATTGAGGGCGGTCGATGGGGACTCCTCGATCAACTTTTGGTGTCTTCGCTGTATGGAGCATTCGCGTTCCCCGAGATGGACGATGTTGCCCTTGGCATCCCCCAGGATCTGAAATTCCACATGCCTCGGATTTTCGAGATACTTTTCGACATAAACGTCGGCCAGGCCGAAAGTATTGCCGGCAATCGCCTGTGTGGATTCGAGGGCTTTTTGAAGTTCGTCTTCGGCAAAAACAACGGTCATTCCAATCCCGCCTCCGCCTCCCGAGGGCTTGAGGATGACCGGGTAGCCGATTCGGGCCGCAATGCGGCGAGCATCGTCAAATCCCGACACACAGCCATCGGAACCGGGCGCCACCGGGACGCCGGCTTTTACCATCTCTCGGCGGGCGGCCACTTTGTCGCCCATGAGTTCGAGCACTCTGCTCGATGGTCCGATGAACGTTATCTCCTGCTTTTCACACGCCAGGGCAAATTTGGCATTTTCAGCAAGAAAGCCGTATCCGGGATGGATCGCATCCGCCCCGCTTTTGATCGCCGCCCCGATCACCTTCTCCATATCGAGGTAGCTCATAGACGCCGGCGCGGGCCCGATGCAACAGGCCTCATCGGCGTAGCGCGCAAACAAAGCGTCCTTGTCCGCCTCGGAATATACGCCGACCGAAGTCATCCCGAGTTCCCGGCAGGCGCGCATGATGCGCAGGGCTATCTCGCCGCGATTGGCTATCAAAATCTTTTTAATCATTTTCGCTCACCACCATGAGGATATCTTCAGGCGCCACGATATCGCCCGGTTTTGCGCCAACTTCCTTGACCACGCCGCCGTGCGGAGCGCCCAAATGCCTGCGCATCTTCATCGCTTCAATCATCGCCACGGTATCGCCCTTTTTCACCGCGTCACCCACCTTCACCTCGATGGAAAGCACCAGTCCCGACATTCCGCAAAATATCGCACCGGCTCGCGGCGCAAGACTTGCGCCCGGCGCAAAGGGGTCTGCCGCGACTGCCTGAAGGGACATCGAAGAGCCTTTCTCCCCGTTCCAGACAGGGGAAACCTTGACCCTGAAGACCTCACCCTCCACCTCGACGTCGAAAGCCGAAGGGAAGCCCCCTGTTGCGGGCTCATCGGCAACAGGGGCCGCCGTCTTTGCCGGAGGCCCTTTGGGTTTGGCCTTGCTCGGCGGTTTTCCGGGAATGAGGACTTTCAACAAAAGTTCATCGTCGGAGAGTTCCGGACCAAGTTCTTTTCGAAATTCCTCGACCGTCTTCAAGTATCCTTCCGGTTTCCAGTTGAGGAACTCTTTGGTCCTGGGATAATTCATGATCTTGTCCATGACGTTGGCCTCGATCGGCACTACAGGCTCGCCATAATAGCCAAGAGCATATTTGACGACCTCGTCGGTTATTTGCTCGTATCTTTTGCCCGATATGACATGCTCCATGGCCTGGACGCTCACGATTTGAGAATATGGGGTGGCCATGACCGGATATCCCAGTTCCTTTCGAACGAGAATGGCTTCATCGAGGATTGCCTCCAGTCGGTTGTCCATCCCCACTTCCCGCAGTTGCCGCTTGAAATTGGAAATCATCCCGCCGGGCACCTGGTGCTCGAAATGAAAGAGGTCGTATTCCACCGGAGCGCCCAGGGGCAGCCCCTCTTGTTCGGCGATTTTTCTGAAATGCGCCGACACTTCCTGGAGGGCGTCCTCATTTATGTCCGAAGTAAACCCGAGGCGGCCGATGTTTTTCAGTACGGTTTCGATGGCCGGAAGCGAGGAGCCGTTGGCAAGGGGGGCGATTGCCGTGTGCAGAGTCGTAACACCGGACTTGATTGCTTCGAGGTAGCACAAGGGGGCGAGCCCGGCGTTGCAGTGGCTGTGAAATTCGAGGGGCAGGCCTTCGCAGTTGGCTTGAATTATAGAGACGAACTCGCGCGTGCCTTCCGGCGTGATAATGCCTGAGGCGTCCTCTATCATGATCCGGTCTATGCAGTCCCTGGCCCGCAACAGCCGCCGGGTCTTGTCCGCCCAGTGCTCCCTCGTATGGGCGGGGCTCGAGGTGTACATGAGAGACGGCACGACCTCGGCGCCCTCCGCCTTGGCGATGCGCGCAAAATAGATGAATTTTTCCATGTCCTCCTGGTAGTCGCAAATCCAGAAGCCTTTTATCCCATTGGCGACCGACCTTTTGATCCACAAGGCTATGATGTCCCGGGGGGTGCCGAGGTCAAAAGAAGAAAGGCTTCCGATTTGGTAGGAACCTCGGATGGGAGTATTTTTTATAAGCTTTGAGACAATCCTTATCCTCTCCCAGGGGTCTTCGTCCAGGTTGCGCACCTGCACCGTGAATGCCTGGGAACCCACCGTGGCGATGTCTCGATAACCGACCCGATCCATGACCTCGGCGATCGGAGTGATCATGTCTGTTCTCATCATGAAGCCCCAGAGGCTTTGTTGGGCATCCCGAAGGGTCTGGTCGACAAAATAGATTTTGTTGTCCATTTTGATAACGGCTTCCTTTCCTGTCTGAAGTCTTCACGTAACCGTTCACCACAAAGACAGAAGCAGGGGGCCGGGCTTGCTTCGTGCTCTTCGTGTTCTTCGTGGTGAATCCGGCAGTCCCTCCGCTGCTGCGACCTATAATCGAACCACGAAGGACACGAAGCTGAACCTTTGTGGTGAACGCTTACGTCTTCACAACTGCGAGCATAAATCTTTTAACAAGACGCAAAATGGGGTACAATAGCGTTTTTCTAATGATATTATAAGGTAAGATAACAAAGCGATGCTTGACGACTACTTGCGGTTATAATAATATTTTAAAAAGGTTCGGAATTTTTCTCACCACACTCACGGGGGATCTTTTATGGGCAACCTTCAACTGGGCCTGCATCAGGTGATTTCCTTCTATTATGTGGCCAAAGAGCAAAGCTACAGCAGGGCGGCCGAGGCGCTCTCCATCACCCAGCCGGCGGTGACGCAGCATATACGTGGCTTGGAAGTGCAATATGGAGTCAAACTCATAAACATAAAGAAGAAACGAGTTAGTCTGACAAAAGCCGGTGAGAGGCTTCTGCCTTATGCCGAAGATATTTTTAATATGGCCACACTCACGGAAAACTTTTTGAAAGGGTACCGTTTCAGTCATATATCGATAGGAATAGCCAGCCCATTGGTATATTTTTTCACGGCTCTTATCAATCATTTCAAAGAACTTCACCCCTCTGTAAGAGTATCGATCCAGGACGGTTCCTCCATGCCGCTGGTTGAAGAATTGCTCGATTTCAAACTGGATATCTGCATGGTTGGAATACTGTTCCCATATAATGAACGCGTGAGGCTTTTTCGCCTTCCGGCGGAGGAGCAGTTGTTTTTTGTCGCGGCGCCGGACTATCCTTTGCCTTCCGATGGCCCCCTGAAGTGGTTGCAGCTTTCCTCCTTTCCTCTGATTATTCAAGCTGAAGGTTCGGCCTCTCGCGCCATGTTACTTAATAATTTCAAGAAAAGGGGGCTTAAGCCTCTGATAGGAGCTGAAGTAAACAACGTAGGACTCGCGAAACAACTGGCCCGTCAGAAGAAAGGCATAGCCTTCATGTTCGAAGCTAACATCCTGGAAGAACTTGCAGAGAAAAAACTAAAAATTGTTCCCGTTGAGGACGGATACTTAAAAATGGGGGCAATAGACATTTTGGTAAACCGCGAAGAGAAAATATCACCAGCAGTTGAGTCTTTGCTCGCTCTTATTAAAAGCCAATTTAAAGGAAAGCTCCTTGAGATTCCCCCTAAGTGATTTATACAAGGGCGGGCACACGATTTCTTTACCCCACTCGCTCCCCCACAGGCAGGAAAAGCCCCCTTCCCTTCGCGTCTTCGCGGCTTGGCCGGGGAAAGCTTTTCGATTCCAATCGCGCCCTCGGCTTTTTCCCGCCAAGTTTTTTCTTTACTTGCAGCCGAGTTGAAAGTATTTCCAGAGACACTTCGACCCGGGGGCGGAAATGGAAATGGAAAATGAAGTCGACCTTTTTCTAAACAACCTGGCGGTGGAACGCGGACTCAGCGCCAACACCATTGCCGCCTATTCCGTCGATCTCGCTCATTTCCGGGCTTATTTGACAGAATCCTCCGTTTCAAACTGGCGGGAAGTTTCCCAAAACAGCATAAGCGGATATATTCAGAGCATGGGAACGTCGTTTTCTCCGCGCTCCCGGGCGCGAAGGCTGGCCGCGCTCCGGACATTTTTTTCCTATTTGCAGAAAGCGGGCCGCATGGAGGGCAATCCCGCCTCACTGGTCCATTTCCCCAAACTGGGACCGCAGCTGCCCAAGACTCTCACCATGGCGCAGATCGAGGGGTTGCTTGCCCAGCCCGATGTCTCCAAGCCCCCGGGGCGCCGGGACAGGGCCATGTTCGAACTGCTCTACGCCTGCGGTCTCAGGGTGAGCGAGCTGTCCGAACTGCGCCTGAGCCAGGTGGTCCTCGAACCCGGCTACGTGACCGTGCATGGTAAAGGAGAAAAGGAGCGACTGGTGCCCATGGGGGAAGTTGCCGCCGAATGCCTCCGGGATTACCTGCAAAACGGGCGCTCTCTGTTGTTGAAAAAGGGCCATGCCCGGGAAGTTTTTCTCAATGCCCGGGGCGAGGGGTTGTCCCGGCAGGGCGTCTGGAAGATTATCAAAAGCTGCGCGCTCAAAGCGGGGATAGCCGTCAATATCACCCCGCACATGCTCAGGCATTCGTTTGCAACACACCTCCTGGAAAACGGAGCAGACCTTCGCTCGCTCCAGGTAATGCTCGGCCACTCGGACATCTCCACCACCCAGATTTATACTCATGTGGCCCGGGAGCGCCTCAAGGAGATACACACCAGATACCACCCAAGGCCGTGAAGGCAGTGACTCGTGATTCGTGATTCGTGACTGGGGAATGATGAGTAGTAAGTAGTTAATGGTTAAAACACAGTGCGACGACCGGTGAATGAGCGATATGGAAGTTATTACCACACACGTGAATGCCGACTTTGACGCAATGGGCTCGATGATTGCGGCCAAAAAGCTCTATCCCGAAGCTCTGCTGGTTTTCCCGGGTTCGCAGGAGCGCACCCTGAGAGAATACTTCATAAAGTCCACGGTCTATATTTACGGTTTCAAGCGGCTTAGAGACATCGACATAGACCAGGTCACCCGGCTGATCCTGGTCGACACCAGGCAGTCTTCCCGTATCGGCAAGTTTGTGGATATTTTAAACAAACCCGGCATGGAGGTGCACGTCTACGACCATCACCCGGATGCCGAAGACGACGTGAGAGCGGATCTTTCGATTGTGAAAAACTTCGGCTCGACGGTGACGCTTTTCTCCAGGCTGTTTATGGAGCGCGGGGTGGAGGTTTCGCCCGAAGAGGCGACCCTCATGAGTCTTGGGATATACGAAGACACCGGCTCATTCACCTTCAACAGCACGACTCCCGAGGATTTCGAAGCCGCCGCCTTTTTGCTAAAATCCGGCGCCAATCTGAATGTGGTCTCGGATATGGTGTCCCAGGAACTGACCGCAGAACAGATCGCGCTGCTAAACGAATTGATCCTGTCGGCCAAAAAATATAACTTCAACGGCGTGGAGGTATGTCTTACCTCCGTGTCGGTAGACAGGTACGTGGGCGATTTTGCCGTTCTGGTCCACAAGCTGCGCGACATAGAGAACCTGGAGGTGGTATTCGCCCTGGCCCGCATGGACGACCGCATCTACCTGGTGGCCAGAAGCCGCATCCAGGAGGTCAACGTGGCGACGGTCGCTTCCATATTCGGGGGCGGAGGACATGCCACCGCGGCTTCGGCCAGCATCAAGGACCTCACCCTGGTCCAGACCGAAGCGAAGCTGATCGAAACGCTCCGGCAACACATTCATCCCTATCCCTCGGCTGAAAACCTCATGAGCACCCCGGCCATATGTACCGAACCCGGCGTGGATATCAGCGAGGCCCACCTCACCATGGTGCGCTACAATATCAACGCCATGCCCGTATTGGATAACGGGGCGCTGGTCGGGCTGATCACCCGCCAGGTGGTTGAAAAAGTGCTCTTCCACGGGCTCACTCACCAGAGCGTGGCCGAATTTATGAACACCGACGTGGCCGCTGTCGGCCCGGAGGCAGGACTTCTCGAAATCCAGACCTACCTGGTGGAACGTCATCAGCGCATTTTGCCGGTGGTGAGCCGGGGCAAAGTGCTGGGAGTGATCACCCGCCGCGATCTACTCGATTTCATGCTAAGCGACCACAGCGAGGAAGGGATGCCGGCCGATGAGGAGGCGCTGGCCCACTGGTCGAAGCGGAAAAACATTCAGTCGGTGCTGGCCGAACAGCTCCCGCGCAGCATGATTGGATTGCTCAAAGAATTCGGGCTGCTGGCCCAAAGCTTGGGCTACCGGGCCTATGCGGTCGGCGGGTTTGTCCGCGACCTGCTCCTGCGCAGCCCCAATTTCGACCTGGACATCGTCGTGGAGGGTAACGCGCTCGAATTCGCCCGGGCTTTTTCGGAGAAATACAAGGTAAAGATAAAACTGCACCGGAAGTTCAGCACGGCCATGCTCGTTTTTCCCGACGGACGGACCGTGGACGTCGCTTCGGCAAGGTTCGAGTATTATCAACATCCGGCCGCCCTTCCGATCGTGGAATTCAGCTCGCTCAAAATGGACCTCTACCGCCGGGATTTTACCATAAACACCTTGGCCGTGGCGCTAAACCCCGACGAGTTCGGCCAACTGATCGACTTTTTCAGCGGACAACGAGACATCAAAGAAAAGATAGTCCGGATCCTTCACAACCTCAGCCTGATAGAAGACCCGACACGAATCCTGCGGGCCATCCGTTTTGAACAGCGCTTCGGCTTCAAGATCGGAAAGCAGACCGCCTCGCTTATCCACAACGCCGTGCGCATGGGGCTGATTCAAAAACTGGGGGGGCGCCGCCTCTTTCATGAAATCACGCTCATTTTGGAAGAAGACGACCCGCTGCCCGCTCTTCGCAGAATGGCCGAGTTCGGCGCCATGCCCGCCCTCTCCGCCGAAATCAAATTCGACAAAAAAATGGAGGAGATCTTCGGCAGGCTCCGTGAGGTTATTTCCTGGTATCGGCTGAGTTTCCTTGACGAACCCCTGGAACGATGGCAGGTTTATCTGCTGGGGCTTTTTTCAAACCTGGAGGCGGAGGAAGCGGTACACGCGAGCAACAGGCTCCTTCTGGCCGACAATCAGCGCGACCGGCTGCTCTGGACGCTGGAAAACACCGGCAGGCTCCTCAAGCACTTTTTCCCCGATCTGTCCGGCCGAAAACCCA
This sequence comes from Syntrophobacteraceae bacterium, assembly GCA_031292195.1. Taxonomy (GTDB): domain Bacteria; phylum Desulfobacterota; class Syntrophobacteria; order Syntrophobacterales; family Syntrophobacteraceae; genus SbD1. The sequence continues at coordinate 4,735 of JARLHP010000063.1, read as the reverse complement.
GTGAAATCTACCGGGCGCTTCTGCCGTTCAGGCCCGAGGAATTGCTCTTCCTGATGGGCAGGGCAGAGAGGGAATCGACCAGAAAGGCCGTGAGCCATTATTTCCACCGGTACAGGAATACCCAGACCGAACTCAAGGGTAAGGACCTCAAGGCCATGGGCATAACTCCCGGCCCGATTTACCGCCGGGTGCTCGACCAACTTCTGGACGCCAGGCTCGATAAGCAGGTCAACAGTCGCCATGAGGAGATCACTTTCCTCCTGTCCGCGTGGCCGGAGCTTTTTTCGAAAATCGCGGGATCGGACCGGCAGAACTTTTGTTAGCTCGAGATGAGCACGGAGCTTGTATGAACCAGATTCAAACCATCATCCTTTTGATATTGCCGCTGATGTTGGCCATAATTCTTCACGAGGTTTCCCACGGCTGGGTGGCCGGGAAACTGGGGGACCCGACAGCCAGGTTGCTGGGCCGAATTACTCTCAACCCTATTCCCCACATAGACCCTTTCGGATCGATCCTCGTTCCCGGAATTTTACTGCTCACCGGCTCGCACTTTTTGTTCGGCTGGGCGAAACCGGTGCCGGTAAATTTTGGAAATTTACGGGGCGGCCGCAAGAGCATGGCGCTGGTCGCCCTCTCCGGTCCGGTCACCAACCTTTTGCTGGCAGTGCTGAGTTCCATTGTTTATCACCTGACTTTCGGCGACGGTTCCGCAGGTCTTGCAGGGGCACTGATCCTGCCCATCCACCTGATGGCCCGCTACTCGGTAATATTGAACCTGGTGCTCATGGTATTCAACCTGCTGCCCATCCCTCCGCTCGACGGGGGCAGGATCGCCGTTGGACTGCTGCCTGAAAGCCTGGCAATCCCCCTGCAGCGCGCCGAAAGGTGGGGAATGCTGATAGTGCTGCTCCTTATCGTGTCGGATTTGTGGACACGCGTGCTGGGGCCGGTTATATATCTGTTTTTGCGAATTTTGGGCATGTGAGTTTAAACGATTAAAAAGCAGGGAGCGAGGAGCGAGGAGCAGGGAGCGAGAAGCGGGTAGCGAGGAGCAAAAAAAGGTTTTCTCCCCGCTTCCTGCTTCCTGCTCCCTCCCCGCTTCCCAATAAAAGGAGCCAAAGCTTGTTATGGCTGATAGGAAAAGAGTACTTAGCGGCATGCGCCCGACCGGGCGCCTTCATCTGGGCAACCTGCACGGCGCCCTGGAAAACTGGGTCAAGCTTCAGGACCAGTACGAATGTTTTTACTTCGTGGCCGACTGGCACGCTCTAACCACCGACTACGCCTCGCCGGGAGACATCCGCGGAAACACCCGCGAAATGGTTCTCGACTGGTTGAGCGCGGGCCTGGACCCGCAGCGCTCCACCATATTCATCCAGTCGGACATAAAGGAACACGCGGAGCTCTATCTTCTGCTGGGGATGATAACCCCTCTGGCCTGGCTGGAGCGCAATCCCACCTACAAGGAGCAGCAGCAGCAACTCGATCAGAAGGACCTCGGAACCTACGGCTTTCTGGGCTATCCGGTGCTCCAGGCGGCGGACATAATCATTTACCGCGCAAACGGCGTTCCGGTGGGCAAGGACCAGCTCCCCCACGTCGAGCTGACCCGGGAAATCGCCCGCAGGTTCAACTACCTCTATAAATCCGAAATATTCCCCGTTCCCGACGGCCTTCTGACCGAAGCCCCCGTGCTTCCCGGTCTGGATGGCAGGAAGATGAGCAAGAGCTACGGGAATTGCATCTTCATCACCGATTCGGAAAAAGAGATTGGGGAAAAAATATCCAGGATGATGACCGACCCGCAGAGGGTCCGGCGAAACGATCCCGGAGACCCGGAGGTTTCCCCTGTTTTCGCCTATCACAAGCTCTATTCCTCGCCTTCCGAGATCGAGGAAGTCGCCCATGGGTGCCGCACCGCAGGCATCGGCTGCGTGGAGTGCAAAAAGATACTCATCCGCAACGTCATATCGCGACTGGCGCCCATTCGCGAGAAGCGGCTGAAGCTTGAAAGCGACGTCCAGGGGCTGAGAGCGGTCATAGCCGAAGGCAACGCCAGGGCGGCCCGGGAGGCAGCGGCCACCATGGAACTGGTACGCCGGGCCATAGGTATCTAATCGCACGAAAGAGGATTTGGACTCGATGCAAGAGCAGCAGGCCGTCGGCACCATGCGGCTTCAAAAATTTCTGGCGCAGGCTGGAGTCGCATCGAGACGCGCCGCGGAAGAACTGATCAAGCAGGGCCGGGTGGAAGTAAACGGCCGTCCGGCCGAGCTGGGCTCAAGCGTCGATCCGTCCGGGGACCGGGTCCGGGTGGACGGAAAGGTTGTCGCCCCGAGGTCCCGGCGGGTGCTCCTGGCTTTCAACAAGCCCACCGGTTGTGTGACTACCGCCTCCGACCCCCAGGGGCGCAAGACCGTCATGGATTTTTTCCCCCATTTCGGAACGCGAATCTTTCCGGTGGGCAGACTGGATTACGATGCCGAAGGTCTGCTTCTGCTCACAAACGATGGAGAACTCGCCAATCGTCTCCTTCATCCCAGATATGGAATATCCAAGGTCTACGATGTAAAAATTAAGGGACATCCTGACCAAAAAGCGATAGAAGAACTGCGGAGCGGGGTGCGCATCGAGGAAGGCGTAACGGCCCCGGCTGAAGTCGAGATCCTTCGGCTGCTTCCCGGCTCCGCCTGGCTAAGGATCACTCTCCACCAGGGCTGGAACCGCCAGATCAAGCGCATGGGACTGGCGGTCGGGCACCCGGTCTTAAAGATCAGGCGCATTGCATATGGACCGGTCGGCCTGGGAAGGTTGCCAACGGGCGGGCATCGAGCGCTCAGCCCGGAGGAAATCCGGCAAATCTACGAGGAAGCCAATCTTTACATGGAGTGATGCCCAAGATGAATTCGAGGCGAGGTTATCCTTACGGCTCTGCCGGTCCCTTTAACAGCGGCCGAACGGAGAAGGAAAAAAAGCCACAGTCGTCGGGACATGGGCGCGCCATCATCGTTTCCGTCGTTGTCATGGCGCTGCTTTGCGCAGCCATTCTATTTTTCCTCCCCCGGGGAAAAATCTTTCCAACCAAGCTGGCAGCCCTGAGCTTTATGCACAACGGCCAGGAAATGATCCTGCTTCCCGATTCGCAGGTGGTGGTCAATCCGCGGGACACTCTTCAACTCACAGGGGAAAAAACCGACGGATGGCTGACCTGGGGGACCAGGGTGGTCTCCTCCGACATTGACATGCGGCCGCTTACCACCCCCCCCGGCATGGTCATAAGGGACCTTTATTCCGGCGCCTCGTTTGAGACTCCCAAAACCATGGTGTTCAACGTCTTGCTGTGGAACAGGCCCATAGGCAAAGTCACCTTCCTTGTCCAACTCGACTACAAAGACTGGATTAACAAGGCCAACGCCACGCCCGATGTGGACTTAAGAATCGAATACCTTGAAAAGGCCCTTGCCGACAACGGCTCCAACATACTGATCAAGACCCAGCTTGCCGGGCTTTATTTCGACATAAAACACTATAAGGAAGCCGAAAAGCTCTACCGGGAAATAAACCAGGCGGGAGAATCCAGGGATATTTCCGAAAAGCTTCTTCTGGTCTACCAGGCGATGAACAAACCCGACCCGGCTTTGCATGTCTACCTGCGCCTGATGAAGATGAGCGACGACCAGCAGACGTTCGCCGATTTTCTGGCCTATTTGAGGAAGAAAAAGAGCGTCGGACAGGCCCAAAGTTTTCTGGAAAAGCACCAGCGTGACATTCCGGCCGCGTACCGCTCCCAGACCCTGGTGATGATCGCCGAACTGGCCGGCTCCCGAAAGGACTGGCAAAGCGCCGCCCAGGCCTGGAGAAATGCCGAAAGAGCCGGCGTGCGCAACTCGGATGTCCAGTACAACCTGGCCGTTACGCTCATGCGGACCGGCAAGACAGATGAGGCTGTCGCGGCCTTTGACAAGTACCTCCAGAAGAACCCCAATGACGCCAAGACCCTGGCGCTGGTGGCCGACCTCAGCATTAAAGCGGGCAAGTTCGGCAAGGCCAAAGCCATTTATGCGTCGATGGCCCAGAAAAACCCTCGCGACAAACAGATGCTTGTAAACCTTGTGGCCCTGGCGCAGAAGACCAACGACCCGGCGGGAGAAATCGACGCCTACCAAAAGCTGTTGCGGACCGATCCCGATAACCGCAAATACCTTTTCAACATCGCCATGCTCTACATCCAGCAGAAAAAATACGACAAGGCCGTTGCCCCTCTAAAGGCCATCGTGGCCAAGGCCCCCCAGGACGTTCCCTGTTTAAAGCAGCTGCTCGTGGTTTACCAGAAGCTAAACGACGCCGAAGGACAGGCCCGGATTCGCCTTCAACTGGCAAAGCTCAACCCGAACGACGCGGGCAACATGGACACCCTTTACAGGTCTTTTGCTCACAAGAAAGACTACAAGGGCATGCAGGCTTTCTTCCGAGGCCTGGGTGAAAAAAACCCCAATTCGGCCAACGTGCACAAGTATCTTCTGGAAGCCGCAACAAAGCAGGGCGACAATAAATCCGCCCTGCACGAACTGGAGCAACTCAGCCGGCTGCAGCCCCAGAAAAAGGAGTACCACCGCCTTGCCGCCTACCTCTACGAAAAGCAGGGGAATTACAACGCGGCGGCCGGCCAGCTCCAAACGGTGCTCAAGATAGATTTCAAGGACAAGAAGGCGCAGCAGGATTATGAAAGGGT
>JARLHP010000062.1 GCA_031292195.1 Syntrophobacteraceae bacterium | reverse complement strand
TCGGTTATCTTCGGCACGCACCACTTCGCCGGCCGGAGCCCTCCCGGGGTTCTTTGCCGGTTAAACCTCAGCGGAAGGACCGACCGGAAACAAAACCGGGAAAATGGAAAAACCCGAGTGGTGTGTCCAGGTTTGTGTGGCTGCCTAGTTGTTGGACCAACGCGAGGCCGGGGGGGCGGAGCGGTCTGTATAAACCGGGGCCGAAGAGCCTGCTGATAGAGCACCCCCTTGAAGATCCGGTCCGGAAACCTTATGGTCTTGAGGCAGGCCGGGGTTCAAAGGAAGTTTTCGGACAAAATCCATTTTCCAGTATGCGGTTTGGATTCATACCGCAGGAGTTGACAAGATCAAGGACAAATAATATGGACGCGACCGTGCAAACGTGTCTTAAGGTGCTTCTCATAGAAGACGATGAGGATGACTACATAATCTTTCGGGATATGCTCTCTCAAATCGGCTCGGCAAAGTTCCTGCTGCAATGGGCGAACACATATGATTCCGGTCTGCGGGAGATTTGCCGGGCGAACCACGATGTTTACCTGCTGGACTATCGCCTGGATAAAGGGGACGGCCTGGAACTTTTAAGGGAGGCAACCGCCCGAGGAGGTGAAATACCGATTATTCTCCTCACCGGGCATGAAGGCTACGACGTTGACATTCAAGCCATGAGCGCCGGAGCATCCGACTACCTGGTAAAGGGACACATCACACCGAACACGCTGGAGCGCGCTATCCGCTACTCAGTAGCGCAAAAACGAGCTGAATTGGAATTGAGAAAATATCGGAATCATTTGGAACAGCTTGTACAAGAGCGCACCAGAGAACTCGAAACAGCAAACGATCAGCTCCGGATTGAAATCGATGTCCGCCGCATGGCGGAGAGGGCAATCAGGCAATTGGCCGCCATTGTGCAAGGTTCTGACGACGCTATTATATCATTGACACTTGAAGGCATAGTCACGAGCTGGAATAAAGCGGCCGAAATCATATACGGCTACGCCGCCTCAGAAGCCATAGGACAGCGCATATCCATAAATGTGCCGCCCGAATATTTCGAAGAAATGCTGGAGTTGCTTGCAAGAATAGGCAGAGGCGAGCGCATTTTTCACCATGAAACCATACGGAAGAAGAAAAATGGCGAATACCTCAATGTATCATTGACAATATCTCCGCTCAGAGACGACGATGGCACAATAATCGGTGTTTCAACCATCGCAAGAGACATCACGGAGCGGGAGCGAGTGCGTAAGGAAAAGGAGAAGCTCATACGAGAACTCCAGGACGCGCTTGCTAACGTCAAGACATTGAGGGGGTTGTTCCCCATTTGCGCATGGTGCAAGAAGATACGTGACGATCAGGGATATTGGCAGCAAATCGAAGCCTACATTCGCGATCATTCCGACGCGGATTTCAGCCACTGCATTTGCCCCGTGTGCGCCGAGGAAGAGCGTGACAAGCTGAGGCGATTAATGGGTCAATGAATAAAATCTCCCGAACTCGACTTTTCGAAATGACCGCTTCCCGAGAGGAGAAGTATTGGACAATTGGTGTTCCTGTCGTGGGTAATCTATCTTTGCCTCCCAATTCTTCCCGAGAGCAAAATCGCTCAAAACCGCTGTTTCAGTAACGAAGGCCCGGGCCGACCGTTTTGCAAATATTCCCATTCAAAGCCGGGAACAAGAAACCATAGACCAAAGTCCAATTGCAATGATGAGGACTGGCGGATAACCAAGTCGGTAAAAACAGATATTTTCATACCGCAAGGGCCGGCCCGGCGTGAGTTGCGCCGACCGGAAACAAAACCAGGGGAGGGGAAAATGGAGAAGCCCGAGAGGTATGTCCCGGTTTCAGCGGCCGCCGAGTTGTTGGGCCGTGATGGAAGGGAAATTCACAATCGGAATAGGGCCTCCAAAATAAAGAGCCAGGGGACCAGTCCGATATCGGTCCCTTCCAGCGATACTTATATTCAAACCGCCTTCACCTGAGATGCAATTCATATAACATCGACAGCACAGGATTTGCGATCTGGTTTTCCTGCCTTGCTTCTCAGCGCCACCGATACACTTCCTTTCGGTTGCCGATCCGCACAGCGAGGATGCGTATTTCGGCATCCTCGATCTTGGCGATGATCCGAAAATCGCCCCCGCGATATTTCCAAAACTCGCCCAGCTTGGAACCCTTGAGGGCTTCGCCGATACTGCGTGGATCGTCCAACTTGGCAACACGACCATGCAGAAAAATAAGGATGCGTCGCGCCGTTTGCGGCTCGATCATGTCTAATTCTCGCTCCGCTCGCGCGGTCTAACTCAATCCTCCAAACCATAGCGTCTTATAATTTCTTCGAGCGGGATGGTTTTGGATTTGCCCGCGCGAATGTCAATCAAGCGTTGCTCCGCAAGGTACAAATCTTCAAGGTCGTCCGGGTGCTCAAGGATGGCTTGGCGAACATAGAAAGTCTTGGAGCGTCCCGTGGCTTTCGCCAATGCTTCAAGCCGCTTCTCAATTTCTTCTGGAAGTCGAATGGCAAGCATCTTTGTCCCCCAAAATTTAGAATCCGCTATATTTGTATAGCGTTGGTATCCGACAATCGCAAGTCCTCCTTTCCGGCGGCCCCCCGGGTTAAAATGACATCGCAGGACCCTCCCGCCACAGGCCGCTCTCGATCTCGGGCGGTCTCGGGCGATACGGTGGAAATATCAGCTAGATATCTCATTTTGGCGGTAGTGTCGAACCTTGAACGTAACAGCGTTCAAGAAGGCGCTACCCTGGGTCCCGCTTTTACGTCGCCCAAAAGGCGCGAGGCCTGCGGCCGGCCCACGGAACGTGCGCCGGCCGCAAATGGCGGATGCGGGGCGGACACCGCCCTGCGCTTTTAGTTCTTTGCATCTTGGTATTAAAGCAACAGTATCGGGGGCTCATGTCCCCCCACCCCCGCTCTTTTGCCCTTCGCCCCCCGGCTCTTGACCGCTCTTTCAGTAACCGGTTCTATTTTCCCACTCCTCAAACGGCCATTTTCAGGCTAGAATACTACTTTCGGCAACCCGGAGAAACGCCGTCAATGCCTCACTGTCTGGATGCCGATGGGCTCAGAGGAATCCTACAACTTACTCAAAACCATGTCCGGCCTTGCCCCATAAACGCAGCATATCTTTGTTGACTTCAGGGGCGCCCTCATGGCCAACCTATTGATAGAGTGAAACATGTCCCGTATCTCCAAACAGCATACGTTATCCCGGGTCCGCTCCGCATCGGTCGGGAGGAGTAGACATGCCGCACGCTAATGCACGGGATCTGGCGCTGTATGTTGCCGACCACTGGAACGACACCCGGATATCCGGATTTGAAAGCACTGTGGATTGCGGCCCCCAGGATAATCTTCCCGAACCGGACACTCTCGAACACATCCTTTCATGCTGCTACCAGGCAAGTCTCATGCGGGAAGAGGATAGAGCCGTGCGGTTCCGTCTCATTTTAAGAGCCCCCGGCTGCTTTGATGGCACGGATGGACCTCCTAGAGGTCTGCATCGGCTTACGTTCAGCGAGCCGCGAGCTTTTGACGAGTACGAACTTCAAAGGCTATCCCCCGCCGTCGATTTTTATCGATCGATGATCGGAGTGTGTCTTAGCCCCCAAAAGCGTCTGTTCATCTGGGGCATTGTCCACTCCGGGTCTCGGTGGGTTCAAAACGTCTACGGTGGAAAAGTTATTGCGCCGAGGCTGCCTCCTTCACTGGTTGTCTACGTGACCGACCCCGGCCGCATAACGGTTTGCAGGGGACCTATCACCATTGCCACCTTGAATCGTGGTCAGGTCCTCACCCCCACGCACGAAGTCTTCGATTCCACCTGGCTTCCCGGCAATTTCGCTCCGGTTCGCTCCAGACTGTGGGCGATGCACCTGGAGGCAAGGCAAGCAGCTCAAAAGCCCTGGGCGAACCTCGACCCCAGCATTGTACGCACCATTGCGCAACAGGTGGTCAGGCGTATCATCAGTTCGGTCAGAAATTCCGGGCATGGCGGCACAATCCTGGTGGTGCCCCCGGAAATAGTGGACCATGTATTCGAGGAAAATTCTTACTTGAACATCGAATACAGGGTGACCGACAAGACTGCACGCAAAAGATTTCAGACCCTGGTGCTCGATCTTATGAATACACTTGCCGAAGTATACGGCCCCATGGCGCGCCCCGGCAAGAGTGTGGGCTGGGAAGAATATGTGGCCAGCGGAGAAGAATCTCTTGCCCTCTGCGATGAAGCTGTCTTCGATCTTGCTCAGTTCTTTGCCGATTTGGCCTCGGTGGACGGCGCCGTGGTATTCAGCGAGGGATTTGAACTGCTGGGCTTCGGTGCGATGATTTCGGGGGGACTGAAAGGGATCAGGACGGTGGCCCGGGCACTGGATATAGAGGGCGCTGAAAGACAACAGGTTTACTCCGGAAGCTTCGGTTCCCGCCACCGCTCCGTATTCCGCTTTTGCAATGAGGTGCATGACGCGATCGCCATAGTAATTTCCCAGGATCGGGTGGTGCGTTTTGTCAAATGGAAAGAGGGTGTCGTCACCTATTGGGATGGCGTGGCAACAAGCATAATGGATTTTTAACAAGACGCATCATATGAAGTAATGAGGCAGATTCGATGCACGACCTGATATGTTATTGTTTCGGCTATTCCGCCTTCGATATCGAGCGGGATGTCCTGGCGCATGGCAAATCCACCCTCATGGATAAAATCATGACCGAAAAAAAGGCCGGCAGCTGCCAGTGCGCAGCCAGAAACCCCAAAGGCCGCTGATGCCTCTCGGATGTCCGCCAGGTGGTGGATGAAGTCATGAACCGCAAGGGGATTATACCGAGACTCCTCTGAGCGCCAGACACTTCGGCCTCTTCATCGATCCGCGGACCCGGCTTCCAGCCTGGAAAAGACCGGGTGAAGCATATTACCCAGGCGTGGGAGTCTGCCGGCGAAAACAGCCGCGCCTGCCACACAAATGGCCGCGCCCGCCAGCAAAGTGGGCCGGACGCCTATTTTTCCGGCGACGCTCCCGGCCAGAAGACTTCCAAAAGGCATGACGCCCATGAGCGACATGGCGTAAAGACTCATCACCCGCCCTCTTTTGTCCTCATCGACCACCGTCTGGATGATGGTATTGCTGGAAGCGATCTGGGTCATCATGGAAAAGCCGGCCAAGAATAGGAAGAGCAGGCAAAGAACAGCGGAATGCGACAGTGCGAAAGCGGCCATGGCCGCTCCGAATACCCCCGCGGCCAGCGGAATGGCCTTTATCAGCCCCCGGGAATTCTTGCGGGAAGCCAGATAGATGGTGCCGGCAATGGCCCCCAGTCCCGAAGAAGACATGAGGAAACCATAAGTGTTGGCGTTACCGTGCAAAACATTCTTGGCAAAGGCCGGCATGAGCACCATGTAAGGGGAGCCGGCAAGGGCGAATACCGAGAGCATGACCAGAATGGCCATAATCGGCTCGAACCGGCGGGCATAGACGACCGCCTCCCGGAACTCGCCAAGCACCCTGCCCTTCCGGGCGCGTCCCGGTCTTTCCTCCACCCTGACGGCCTGAAGAGCGGCCAGTACGGCCACAAAGCTGATGCCGTTGATGAGAAAGCAAATCCCCTCTCCAAAGGCGGAGATAAGAAGTCCGGCGACCGCGGGACCGATCAAACGTGCGCAGTTAAACATCGCGGAACTGAGCGCTATGGCGTTTCCAAGGTCCTCCTTGTGTTCGACCATGGCCAGCACGAAGGACTGCCTGACAGGGATGTCGAAAGCGTTTATGGTTCCAATCACCACACTGAGACCGATTATCTCCCACGGCCGGATGAGATGACAGAGCACCAGCCCGGCCAGCACAAAGGCCTGCACCATGGCCAGTGCCTGGGTCCAGAGCAGCAGCTGCTTTCGATCGAACCTGTCGGCGGCAACCCCGGCAAACGGACCGAGAAACAGCGTCGGGATCTGGTTGCAAAAAGCCACGGTCCCCAGCAGAACGGTCGAGCCGGTAAGGCTATAGACCAGCCAGCTAAGGGCAATCTGCTGGGTCCACGTGCCGATAAGCGATATTCCCTGGCCGAAGAAAAAAAGTCGATAATTTCGGTACTGAAGGGCGCGAAAGATGGTTTTGAAGCGGCCCTCGCCGCCCGACTCGTTTTTTGGATGTCTCAATTGCCGATCCCTGCTCGCAAAAAGCCGTCTATAAAACCAGGAATATATCCGATTTAAGACGCATCGGCCAGCTTGCAATGCGAGGTGGGCATGGCTATTCTGTGAAGGCCTGGGGCGCAAGGAAAGTAGCCTGCTTGATTCTTGGCCTCTGTGGTCTCTACCGTCTCCGCGGTGGATTTCTTTTGTTTTTAGCGAGAGCAGCGAGCCTCAGCGATCCAGGACCTCACGGACCTTGTCGGCCATCGCTCTCACCGAGAAAGGCTTCTGAATGAAGTCGACCCCTTCTTCGATAATGCTGTGACGGGCAATAATATCCGCGGTATAGCCGGACATGAAGAGGCATCTTATCCCCGGTTTGATCGAAGTGATGCGCTCCGCCAGTTCTTTTCCATTCATCTCCGGCATTATCACATCGGTTATCAGCAGTTGGATGTCTCCCGGGTATTGCTCGACCAGGCGAATCGCCTCGCTCGGCTTACCGGCGGTCAATACGGAATAGCCCTGGCGTTTGAGAATCACCTTGCCCAGTTTGAGAATAGACTGCTCGTCTTCTACCAGCAGCACGGTTTCCGTTCCCTCCGGGGGCTTGCCCGCCGGGCTTTCCGTTTCCCCCCCACCGGTTTCGCCCTTCAATCCGGGTAGACAGATCCTGAAGGTCGTCCCCTTCTCAGGCTCACTGTATACATGGATGAAGCCCTGGTTCTGTTTGACAATTCCGTATACGGTGGCCAGCCCCAGTCCGGTTCCCTGGCCGACATCCTTGGTGGTAAAGAACGGTTCGAAGATGTGATCCAGCACATTCTTGCTCATTCCCCTGCCGTTATCGCTAACGGCGAGCAAGACATAGTCACCGGGAACGCACTCCTGATACAAGGCGCCATCCGACTCTTCCAGCACAACGTTGGAAGTTTCGATAGTGATTTGGCCGACACCTTTAATGGCATCGCGAGCATTTACGGCTAAATTGGCAAGCATCTGGTCGATCTGTGAGGGGTCTATTTTCACCTTCCAGACGTTATGGCCCGGCAGCCAGGCCAAGTCTATGTCTTCGCCGAGCAACCTCTGCAGCATCTTGATCATACTGGAAACGGTGTCGTTTATGTCCAACACCCTGGGTTCCACAGCCTGTTTACGGGCGAAGGCCAGCAACTGGCGGGTAAGATCGGCGGAGCGAATACCGGCTTTATATATCTCCTGGAGGTCGAAATAGAGGGGCTCATCACTTTTGATCTCCTCCAGGGCGAGTTCGGTATGCCCGATTATCACTCCCAGCATGTTGTTGAAATCGTGGGCCACGCCCCCGGCCAATCGCCCGATCGCTTCGATTTTCCGGGACTGCAGCAGTTGAGCCTGCAGCCTTTCCCGCTCCTGGCGGGCTCGCTTGCGATCGGTGATATCGGTTATGGTAACCAGCACCTTGTCCGCATCGCTGTCTTTTACCAGCACCGAGCCGAGCTGGATGTCAATGGGAACATCCCGGGATTGTCTGCGAAGGACAAGACGCCCTTCCAGATCGTTGACGCTTTCACCCGAGTTAAAAGCACGGGCGAGGCTATTTTGGATGATACAATCGCCGCATTCCGGATTTTTCCCGCACCCCGGCTCTTTAACGGAGTTCGAACAATCAAATATCTGACCGCTGCGAAGGCCCAACAGGTCCGCCTTCTCTTTTCCGGCGAAAGCAACTCCCCGATGGTTGATGTTGTCCACACGACCATCCTTATCGACCAGCATTATGATGTACGGGGCGCTTTCGAACATTCTCGTCAAGGTCTCCCGCTGAGTATTCACCTCGTTTTCAGCCTGCTTGCGCCTGGTAATGTCCGTAAGAGTACAGTGGCTTCTAAGGAAGCGACCGTTGTCGTCTCTTTCGATTCGCCCGGAGAGAATCACGCTGACTAAGGGGCCGCCTTTGGTCTTGAGGGTCAATTCCCCGGTGGCCTGACCGTTTGATTTCAGATTTTCAAAGGTGGATAAAAAGCAGGCTCGGGTGTCGTCCGACCAGAACTCGCCGAAGCTTTTGCCCCGGAGTTCATCCGCGCAATAACCGAGCAGGTTGCACAGTTCCGGATTGACATCTATATAGCGTCCATCGATGTCCAGGGATTGATAAGCGACAGGAGAATTTTCGAAGAGTTTGCGGAATCGTTGCTCGCTTTCCCTTAGCGCATGCTCGGCTTTTTTGCTCTCGGTGATATCGCAAACCGAGCCCAGCAGGTGCGTCACCCGGCCATCTCCATCACGGGTGCAAAGCCCCCTGGCCGCCACCCAGTGCAAACTATTGTCCGGCCACACAATCCGGTAATCGGCCTCATAGGGCGACCCCGAAGCAATCGCGTTATGCCACCGGTCTCTAACCCAGGGCAGATCGTCGGGGTGCACCCGATCGATCCAATCCTGATAACGATGCTTTCCCGCACTGGGAGGATATCCCAAAATAGCCGCATACTGATCCGTCCACACGGATTCCCCTGTAAGCACGTTCCAATGGAACATTCCCATGCGTGCAGCCTTCAGGGCCAACGAAAGCCGCTTCTGACTATCCCGGAGATCCTCCTCCATTCGCTTGCGCTCGGTAATATCCCTACAGATACCCAGCAGCGCCGGCCGGCCCTGCCAGGTTATCTTTTTGGCATTCGCCTCCACGGCAATAATGGTCCCGTCCTTGAGAACATGGTTCGTCTCGAACCGCAACTCTCCCAGTTCCAAGATCCCGGCAATGCGCTCCGGCATCTGTTTTATATCTTCGGGAGCATCTATCTGCGCCAAGGTCAATGAGAACATTTTCGATCGTGTATACCCGTAGTGTTTGCAGGCCATTTCATTGGCAGCCAGTATTTTGCCCTCAACATCGCAAATAAAAATGGCGTCCGCCGCATTGTCAAAGAACAGGCGATATTTCTGTTCGCTGTCCCTGAGCGCCTCCTGGGCCTTTTCCATCCGGGCTATTTGCCGGCGAAGAAGGACATTGGAATCGAAGAGGTCACTGCTTCTTTGCTGAACGAGCGTTTCGAGCAACTCCTTTTCGCCGGTGAGTTTGCGGATGAGTTGGCGTTGGGAAAGAGCCAGAGCCAGGCCCACCGCAATCGATTCCAGGGACGAGACGAATTCCATGGGAAGCATGTCGGGCCGTTTGTCTTCGAACTGGAGCAGCCCGAAGGTATCCTCCCCCAACCGCAGCGGAATGAGAGCGGAGGACTCATAGCCCGCCTGCACGCAATTTCCCCGGATTACATTGCGCAACTGAGGGTGCTCGTTCAGGAGCCTGGTATTGTTGTTTGACCAGAAGCTTCCATATTCTGTGAAATAGGCTTGGGTTCGATCGATCTTTCGCTGAATTACCGCACCGCACACACATTCCAGGGGCACGCTGTTGTCTTCACACTGGACCGGGTTTTCAGAATGCCCCCGTGGGCACAGACTGTTTTCCAGGCGAATGAACTGATCGCTCAAGCCCCTGGCATGGAAATAGGGATAGTCGTCGCCATCCTTGAGTCTAAGCCCCACCGCCCCGAGGCCGGTCCTGTCGGCCAGTACGGATACCACCTCTTTTAACAGTTCGTGGGTGGGCATGTCCTTTTTGATTAAATTCAATACCTCGATCAGGACTTTTCCGATATCCGCGGGTAAGAATCCACCGGGATGGGTGTCTTCCGAGTGCTTACAATCGCCTTCTCTCACTTTGGATTCAAATGCCATGGCAGTGTCGCCTCATTTAAGTTCAATTCGATCTCCGGGGAGAAGGGAGCGGGGATGTGGGTATTTTACCACTAAACAGTTTTTATCGGCAGAACTGGAAAAAAACTTGAATTTTTCATCGCAACGATCACTCCCCAACGTGTCCGGGGCCTGAAAGCAGAAGCTCCACCCGCTGCAGGTCTGCTTCCGTGTCCACCCCTACGGTATCATACGGGGTCTCCACAACATGAATTGGCACCCCGTTCTGCAGGAAGCGCAGTTGTTCGAGTTTCTCGGCCGATTCCAGCGAGGACTCCGGCAGAGAGTGAAAAAGAGCCAGGGCGGCTTTGGTATAGGCGTAGAGGCCTATGTGCTTGTAGCGCCTGACCCCCGCGCCGTCCCTGTCGAACGGAATGGCATGACGGGAAAAATAAAGGGCCCGCCCCGAATCGTCAGTCACCACCTTCACGTTGCCGGGCTCCCGGGCGGCGGCCTCGTCGATGGCCACCTTCAAAGTGGACACCTGTACACCGGGCGCCCCCGTCAGAAACGGCGACACGACAGCCGCGAGGTGTTCGGGACGTAAAGTTGGTTCGTCACCCTGAATATTGATGTAGATATCGGCCTCAACCCGCTCCATCACCTCCCGCAGCCGGTCGGTTCCCGAAGGATGGGTTCCGGTGAGAATGACCGGAATCCCTTCGCTTTCGCAATAACGCAAGACCTTGTCACTGTCGGTGGCCACCAGCAAATCCGTGAGCAACCCGGACTGGCGACCATTATGATAGACCCGGTAGATCATCGGTTTGCCGGCAATGTTCCTCAGGACCTTGCCGGGAAGGCGCGTGGAATCGTAGCGGGCAGGTATTACTCCCAGTATTTTCAATTTCGGGTCCATATCCTCTCGCATTTTCTATTCTCCGCAATCCTATGGCCAGAAGAGAAGCGAAAACCATCAGAAGACCGCTTTTTTTTGAGTAGCCGTCCTTATTTCCCGATATCTTCACGCTCCTCCGACAGGCAAATCTTTGGGCAAGCGGCAGAGTATGTCTGTGGCGCCGGTTCCGTCAAGTCGAAACCGTAATGGAACAGGAGGATTCGCTTCTAATTCAATCCGTTCGGGAAAGCGAGCGGTTATGACTGGCTAATGACCCCGATCCGGTATTTTGAAATTTGCGTCCATCGGCGTCCATTTGCGTCCATCAGCGGTGAATTCTATCGCTTTTGCGTATAGGTCTAAATTATTTACTCGAAATTCAGGCATCACCCTCCGCAACGACTAAATTCCCACACCTCGCATAGCAAGGTTTGTAATTTACTTTCCACGCTGCGTATGTTCTTGTACTCTCCGGATGGAAGTTTATGACCAACATCTCGACAGGGTTGCGCAGAAAGACGCATGCGGTCGTTTTTAAAGGACATTTTGGCGTCTTCACGGTAACACCACTCTTCAATCCGTCCAAGGAGACCAGTGATGTACCATATCCTGAATCTGCGCGCATGCAAACACCGTCTGGACATCACCACCGATCTGCCGGCCGCCCTGGTGGACAGTGAAGACGTCCTGGTGGCGGCCGTGAGCAAAAGCGGCCATCTGATCTATCACAACCGTTCTTTCATGAAAGCCTATCGGAGTCGCATGGCGGCAGCGGGAGGGATGAACCTGCGGGATGCGTTCCCAGAACTGTGGCGTCGCCTTCCGAACCTTCGCAAAGAGCACAGGGATGATCTGGTAAAAGTGATCGACCTCCATTCGGGGGTATCGACCAATCCGGTCGGGTATCTGCTGGTTTCGTTCAAGGACGGGGGCGGCGAGAATCGTCCCATCGATTTTCGAGCGATGCTGCAGGAGGCCGAGCACCCCCTCTTCGTAAATTCCTATGTGGGTTTCTATGTTGCCGACCCGGAGGCCTACACGCTCAAAGTCAATCCGGCTTACGAGAAAATCGCTTTCCTCCCGGAAAGCGACCTGGTGGGTAGAAACCTCCGGGAGCTGGAGGAGCGGGGCTATTTTTCGCGCAGCGTCACCCTGCGCGTCCTGGAAAAGCTGAAGGAAGGCCGCGCGGAAGACGTTACACTTTTCCAGAGGATCATTACCGGTCAGGAAGCGGTAGTGACCGGCAGGCCGATTTTTTCCGACGATGGAAAACTGCAGTATGTGCTTACCCTGGTGCAAAACATCCTGCCGCTGGAAAAGATCGTCCGTAAAATTGAGGAAGCTGAAGATCGGCGGCGGCTTTTCCCGCTTGTATCAAAACCGGGAAAATCGGGTGGAGTCGGGCCGCCCGGGCATCCTGGAGCTTCAAATGTCATCGCGCCGATATTTCCCGACCTGCCCGTTGTGGCGATGGATCCTTTGTCGCTGGGAATATTGAGGCAAGCGGTCCATGCGGCGGGTTACAAATCGCCCGTCCTTCTCTGCGGGGAAACCGGAGTCGGCAAAGACGTCATGGCGCAATACATTCACAGGGTCGGTTCCCGAAACGGGGATTCTCCCTTTGTGGCCATCAATACGTCGGCCATCCCTCAGGAACTGCTCGAATCCGAACTGTTCGGATATGAAGAAGGCGCCTTTTCCGGGGCAAAAAAGGGAGGCAAACGCGGGCTTTTCGAGGAGGCCCACAGCGGCACGCTTTTCCTCAATGAAATAAGTGAGATGCCTCTAAACCTGCAGGCCAAGCTCCCGTCCGCCCTCGATGAGGGCGGCGTGCGGCGACTGGGCGGCAGCAAGACAAAAAAGGTTGAAGTACGCATCATTTGCGCGACCAACCGGGACCTTGGCCGATGCGTGGCGGACGGCAGCTTCCGAAGCGACCTCTATTATCGGATCAAAGTGCTGGCCATAGACATCCCGCCCTTGAGAGCGAGGCCCCGGGACGTTTTGCCGCTGATACACCACTTCATGATGCACCTGAGTCGCGAGCACTCCATCACCAGGTACCTGTGCGCCGATGTACAGGACATACTCCTTGCCTATACCTGGCCGGGGAACATCAGAGAATTGCGCAACGTCATCGAGAGGCTGGTGGTTTTTTCCACCACCGAACAGATCTCGGTGGGCGATCTGCCTTCCGAGGTGATCGAAAACGTGGCGGCGAACCGCTGCGGCGAGGAGAGCGAACTCGATGAGGCTGTGTCGCTTAAAGAGGCGGTGAAGCGGTTCGAGCGGTCTATCATTGAGCAGGCCTTGAAAAGATACGGTCGAGTCTCCGCCGCGGCTTCCGCCCTGGCCATCGACCCTACCACCCTCATCAGGAAGCTGAAGAAGTCGGACTGATTACTGCGTTTCCGCAGCTCACCTGCAAAATTGCAGCTTTCCCGGGCTGCCGCTCCGCTAACCCGTCTATTTCCAATTCCTCCGGATCCTCTACGCGCAACCATCCCGCTGGATATCTCCCGGGTTTAATCCGGCCAATCGAGATGGCATCAGGTTTGCTTTTACTTCTGATTGTTGCCTTGAATCCAGCTGACAGCAGCGAACCAAAAAAAACTTTGTTTTGGGGAAATGTTCCAGCCCATTTGATTGCCTTAACATTTTCATGAGAAGAAGGAGGGTTGCGATGAAGCTTTATTTCTTCGAGGCCGGCGTTCTGAAAAGTCAAAAGCAGTACTTTACACTTGGCCGTGACGTAGGCAAGTCTTTCGATGTACCCGTTCCTTTCTTGCTGATCGATCATCCCAAGGGCAAGGTTTTGTTCGACACCGGCAATGCCTATGAGGTCATCGGGAACAAAGAAGAGCACTGGGGGGGGGTTCTTGCGGCCTACGACCCGGTCATGACATCGGAGCAATGGTGTGTCAATGCCATAAAAAAGGCAGGTGTCAGCCCGGAAGATATCAAGTATGTGATCCTCTCCCATTTGCACCTGGATCATGCCGGTTGCGTCGGCCATTTCCCGAACGCAAAATATATCGTGCAACGTGATGAATTACACTTCGCCTATGCCCCCGACTATTACATGAAGGCGGCCTATATTCGTAAAGATTTCGATAAAGAGGTTCCATGGGTAATACTGGAAGGCTGGCGTGACGACAGGCTGGATCTGTTTCATGACGGCTCGCTGATCATCTATTTCACTCCCGGCCATACTCCGGGCCACCAGTCCATCCTGGTTAACCTGCCCAAAAGCGGTCCCATGTTTTTCGCCGCCGATTCCTGTTACACGATGGAAAATATAAATGAAGACGTGTTGCCCGGCCTGATGTGGAATGCCGGAGAAACGGTCCGATCGGTTCAACGGATGAAAAACCTGCGCGACCTCTACGGGGCCACCATCGTCACGGGTCACGATCCCGAGGCCTGGAAGCAGTTCAAACAGGGCCCGGCTTATTACGATTGAAAAGCCAATACAGCTATCGAACCTGAAATTAGTCGCCCCGGCATGTTTTTAGCCGGGGTCCAGGGCCTTCTTAAGCTAGAGTTTCATACAAGCGGCGCCGCCCCGTTTTTTAGACGGGGTTTTATCGAGGACGAAACTTTAGAGAGCACCTTACCCGGCCGACAGTGCGAACTGCCGGCCGACCTGCCCGCCGGCGCAGCCCGCCGGGCAGATCGGGGCTTGGCAATCTGTCAGCGGCGACACGCCGCAACCTTTCAACTCGCCTGCCTTTCATGCCCCTTTGGAGTGGGCGGAACCCGCTACATAGGTCTCTTTAAATTCAGCCGACAACTGGTCTCTAAACTCGGGAGCGGCTATCGCTATGAGCGCCTCGGCGCGTTGGGCCGAGGTTTTGCCCCTCAGGTGGGCCACGCCGTGGTCGGTCACCACATAGTCCACGTCATATCGCGAGGTGGTGACGGCCTGTCCCCTTTCGAACCCGGAAACGATGCGGGAAACCATTCCCTTCGAGGCCGTTGCCGGAAGAGCTATGATGCTGCGCCCCCCCTTGGACATCCTGGCCCCTCTTACGAAATCGACCTGTCCCCCAACGCCGCTGAACTGCCTCGGCCCCAGGGCGTCGGCGGCCACCTGCCCCAGCAGATCGACGCAAAGAGCCGAATTTACGGAAACGACATTGTCGTTTTGGGCGATGTTGGCAGGGTTGTTCGTATAATCGACGGGATACATTTCGATCATGGTGTTGTTGTCGAGCCAGTTGTAGAACTGACCGGTGCCCATGGCGAAGGTGATGACGATCTTGTTGTGGTGGAAGCTCTTCTTGCGGCAGGTGACCACTCCTTTTTCAGCCAGATGCATCACGCCGTCAGAAATCATTTCGGAATGGATGCCCAGGTCGTTTTTGTCTTGGAGGAAAGTCAGCGTCGCGTCCGGAATGGCGCCTATGCCCAACTGCAGGCAGTCGCCGTCTCGTACCAGAGAAGCCACGTTTTTTCCGATGGCCTTTTCGGTGTCCCCGATTTTTGGCGGAGACAGCTCGATCAAAGGATCATCGGAGTGGACGAAATAATTGATGTCGGTTACGTGCAGGCTGCAGTCTCCGCCCGTTCTGGGGGCATGGGGGTTTACCTGGGCGATAACCGTTTTACCGCTCGAGGCCGCCTGCTTGGTGTAGTCAACCGAAATTCCAAGACCCACGAACCCCTGCTTGTCGGGAGGGGTTATCTGGATGAGGGCCACATCGACCGGCAGGACGTTGTGGCGGAACAGCAGCGGGATTTCACTAAAAAAACAGGGCGTATAGTCCCCGCGGCCTTCGTTTACCGCCTGCCTGCTCGTTGCTCCCACAAAAAGCGAATTGTGGCGGAAAGACTCGGAGTATTCGGGCAGGCAATACGGCGCCTTTCCCATCGAGACCATGTGAACTATCTCCACCCCTCTTAGTTCCGCGGCACGCTCGACCATGGCGGCCACCAGCCCTTTGGGTTCGCCGCACGCATGCGCCAGAACCACACGGTCTCCCGACTTGATAGCTTTAACAGCGGTTTGGGCACTCACCGTGGAGCGCTCGTAATGATCATTCCATTTCATGGGTCAATCCTCCATAAGGCTTCTATAAACATTCATCGAGAGCGATCTTGGACAGCTTCTCCGCTATGGCCCGGGCGATCCTCCCCTCGACCACCTCCTCGTGATCAACCACCGGGCCGCACACCCGGATCCAACCGCGGGCCAAAGACTTTAGCTCGCAACTGTCGGCACACGCCACAGCGCACCCGCAGATCAGAATTCCAACGTCCCAGACCACGGGACCCTTTCCCTGAACCAACTGGAATCCCTCGGGCAAACAGGCGCCGATTTCCTCCGCGACACGGGATCGATCGATTCGGGGATTGCAGCCCCCGCAGTACTTAATGCCTACGATTTTGGCAGCTTCCATGAGACAGCAGTCCGACCGCCGCGGAACCGCTAAGCGATTCCGGCCAGCTCTTTTGCCAGTTGTTTCTTGTGCTCCAGGTTTCCCTGCCGGCTTATCATTATCCGCTGGGCCTGGGGGGAACCCGCGCCGTGCATTGACTCGGTCCGGTAGCCCACCGCGGCGGTTCCCAGTGTGATATTTTCAATCAGGCGCAAGGTCCTCATCCGGTGTTCGGCCGGAAATCCCGCCGAACCGCGCAAATACTTCCGCACCACGTCGCCGATCTCGGGGTGCGCCAGGTCCTTTTCGGAGGGCATGGTGACCATGATGCCCCCCGCGATATCTTCGGCCAGTCTTGCGATTTCATAGGGAAACCGGGTTACGTTCTGCTTACAGACATTGGCCAGCAGGAGGTTGATGAGGTAGGTCCCCGACGGCGTCCTGGTCCCCTCGGCCGAGCAGGCGATTCCGCAGGCGTAGAGGGTTTCGTTCAGATGAGTCATCTCGATGAGCTTGTCCTTGATATGGGAAGCTTTGGCCGCTCCGTTCAAATCGGCGGCCAGGGCGGCCGCGCCTATCAAAACGTCACCCACGCCCACCTTGCACCCCCCGTAGCTCTGGCGGTGGTAACCGGCGAAACGCTCCACCAGCAACCCGCTGAACTCGTGCTCGCCGCACATGAAGACATTTTCCCAGGGAATAAAGACGTCTTCGAAGACCATCAGGGCCTCGTGGCCGCCAAACCGGGGATTGCCGACATCAATGTTGCCGCCTTCAAGCTTGCGGGTGTCGCACGACTGCCTCCCGTAGATGTAATAGATCCCGTCGGCATCGGCCGGACACACAAAGGAGACGGCGTAATCGGCATCGTCCTTGCCCATGGCTATGGTGGGCATTACCAAAACCCAGTGAGAATTGATCGCTCCGGTCTGGTGGGCTTTGGCCCCCCGCACCACGATCCCCTTCTCCTGCTTGTCAACCACCCGGACATACATGTCCGGATCTTCCTGCCTGCAGGGTGGCAATCCCCGGTCTCCCTTGGGGTCGGTCATCGCGCCGTCCACCGTGAGGTCTTCTTCCTGCATCATGAGAAGGAATTTTTTAAACCGCTGATGGTAGTCGGTCCCAAGTTTTCCATCCATCTCGAAGGTTACGCTATCCACGGCGTTGATGGCGTCCATTCCCACACAGCGCTGAAAACAGGCCCCCGTCTTTTGTCCCAGCAGCCGCTGCATCTTGACCTTTCTCATCAGGTCGTCCGTACTTTGGTGCAGGTGGCAGAAGCGGTTGACCGTTTTGCCCGTCAGATGAGACTTTGCCGTCATGAGGTCTTCATGCAACGGGTCCTCCGCAAGAGCGTACGTCATCTTCACCGAATTCATGGAAGGCCGAATGATGGGGTGATCGACCGGATTATCGATACGCTCGCCCAGAAGGTAAACTTTGAGATTCAGCCTTCGCAAACTTTCTTCATACTGTGCCGCAGTCATGAGTGGCATGTCGTTACTCCTCTATTTTTGGCGGTAGGACCGCCAAGCGGTGGGACCGCCAGCCAGATTTGCCAAGCCCAAACCACGGACTTTTCGTGGTTTGCGGGGCCGGCCGAGGCGGTGGGACCTCCAGCCGGGATTGATCAGTTAGACCATTTGAGCAAGAGCGGTGCCAGGAAGGCAAACAGCATGGACACAGGAAGAAATTGGAGACCTTATGCGGTGGGAATAACCATATATATTTAAAATAACGATGGAATATCCAGATCAACGCAGCCGGAGCCAATAGTTTTCAGCCCTTCCGGCATTTCCTGCGGCAACTAAACGGTCGCAGTTACATGCAGAATTGCACGAACCGATGCATTTTTGCATAGGGCGACTCGATTTGGCGGTCTAAGATTATCCTGATTGACACCTGTTTGATGGATCTGGAGAAGACGACACTCTAAGAGTCCATCAGCTTCCAGTTCCTACTCGAAATCATCAAGGCTCAACTTTGGCTCGTCCCGTCGTTCGGCGAGTACGCTTAAGTCTTGAATGTCTTCGAGGAGTGATTCATATTCGTCGACTGGAAGCACTACAAAGGCCTTTTTGCCTTCTTTATCCAAAACATATTGAGGATTCAGATTTCTTTCAGCCATTATCCGCTCCGCTATTTGGTGTTTCGTCATCTGCATTCTCTAAGATCATAATGGATATTTTTCCAGCATTTTTTCAGCATTGCCGCTAAAACCGCATCCCGTCAGCAAATTATAATGCCTTACCGAACGACGGGGCGACAAAATATTCCTCCTTTTCCCCTGCCCCCTCGCCACTATGCTGGCGCGATACATATCGCCCATGACGTGCTGGGTGGGGAAGGCCTTAAGTCTTACGCCCTTGACCAAAGCTCCCGAGAATTGTACAATTCGTACAAAACAACAGGAGACAGGAGTCACCCCGTGGACATCCCGACCGCTGAAGCAAGAAAACAGTTCTCGGAAATCCTGAACCGAGCGGCTTACGCCAAGGAGCGCGTGGTGCTCACCAGACGTGGCAAGCCGCTTGCGGCCATCGTACCGATCGAGGACATCGAGGCCCTGGAGGCTATGGAGGACCGCATCGACATCGAGGAAGCGGACGAAGTCATTGCGCGAAATGAGGAGGGAATCCCTTTCGACGAGATAAAACGGAAATATGGTCTTAGGTGAAGTCCTACAAGATTGAGTTTTCGACTTCGGCGGACAAGGCGCTCGCGAAGCTCGCGGCCCCGGTCCGGCAGCGCATTGCCGACCGTATCACAAAGCTTGCGGAAAATCCGCGCCCGCGCGGCGCAAAAAAGCTCGCGGGCGCTGCGGAATATCTCCGGGTTCGCGAGGGCGATTATCGGATAATCTACCAGGTGAAGGATGCTGTTTTGACCATACTTATAGTCCGAATGGGCCATCGCCGCGAGGTCTACAAACTCTAATCCTGCTGTGACCAAAGGGTAAACATGTGATAACGATTCAAGGTAACCATGTTCAAACGCAGTCGTGGTACATCGAGAAAGCCAGGACGAGAGTCGCTGGGCGGGAAGATTCTTGAGACACAGGGGAAAAGTAGCTATATTAGCTAAAATAGCTAAGCCGTGTGAGGCGAAAGGAGTTCCGAACATGGTAACCGTAAAGGCCACCGAGATGAAGAACAAGTTGGGCCACTATCTCCAACTGGCCCTGGTGGAACCCGTTGTGGTCGAGAAGACCAACCAGCGGGTCGCAGTCCTGATGTCCATGAAAGAGTATGAACGTCTCACCAGGATCGAGGATGCCTATTGGGGGGGGAAAGCAAAAGCCGCGGAGGCGGAGGGATATCTGAGCGAAGCTGAAACGAAGGAGTTCATCGAGGCCTCCCTCCGTGTTGACTCTTAATATCACAAAACAAGTTTTGAAGTTCTTTCGTCCTCTGCCGGCAAAGCAGTATCGTCAAGTCTTCAACAAGATTTTGGCTCTCATGGAAGATCCCGAGCCGGCCGATTCTTCTCCGCTCGTCGGGTATCCGTACAGAAGAGCCGATATCGGCGAGTACCGGATCGTCTATCGGGTTGAGCAAGATTGTCTCAAAGTGGCCTTGATAGGCAAAAGGAACGACGATGAAGTCTATCGTCAGCTCAAAAGCCTCTGAGCGCCCGGACTTGCGGGCCCGCTCAAACGCAAATAGACCCTGGCTGCAAGAATGTTTTGATCAGTCAAACCGACCAAGGCTGTGATGGTCTCATTGAACCAGGGTAACCTTCAATTGCTTCGAGTCCGAGCGGCCGCGGTCGTCTACGGCCCGCAGGACGTAGTCGCCGGGCTTGGCGGTCCATACAAAGCCCTCTCCGGCCTTGGACTTTCCCACGTAACTTTCGTCCAGCAGCCAGTAGACCTCCCGAACATCGGCGTCGGTAACCGCCCGAAAGACGATGCTTCGATTTTCTTCGCTCGTGGCGCTGAGCACATAGGTCAGATGGTTCACCGGAGAGGTGATCTTGGGCGGATTGCCGCTTGCGGCCGTGACATCGGCCGGGCACTCGGGGTCCTGCGGAGGCGGCAACCGCCGGGGGATGCCGGCCTGCCTGAAGATTTCCAGCATGTCGGAGGGCCAAAACTCGAAGACTTCCGTGTGGATCGGTCCACGGTACGGCGGGCAGGCGATAAGACCACTCTTATTGTCGATCACCACCCGCCGGTGGATGTCGCAAACCTTGATGGGGGACTTTCCCGGAATGAACCAGGTAAGTTTCCTGTTCTTGCAGTCGGGACCGGGAAGTTCGCCGGAGACCGCGCAGACCTCCACTCTTCTCAGGTTCGGGGGCATGGGCCGGGAAGGCTCGCCTAAATCGTAGCCTTCGGCCTTCAGGGCATCGACGATCCGGAAAAAAAGAGGCGCCGCGGCCTTCAAGCCCACAAAGGCCGGGTTGCCTTCTCCTTTGAAGTTGCCAACCCAGACGGCCAGCACATACGGTCCGAAAACCCCGACCGTCCAGGCGTCGCGAAAACCTTCCGAGGTCCCGGTCTTAAAGGATACCGGCACCGAATCGGACAACCCGGCGCTGTAATAGTCAAGACCGGGGCGGGGATTGTCTTTCAGCATGTCCAGAGTGATAAAACTCGACTCACTGCTTAGAACCCGAATCCCGCCGCCCGGGGGACCCTCCCGCATATAGCGCAGAGGTTTCAGCACGCCGCGGTTCCCAAGCATGGCGTAGAGCCTGACCAGTTCTTCCATGGTGACTTCGCCTCCCCCCAGCACCAGCGCCAGCCCATAGCGTTTTTCGGAATGCATGCGCGATATGGAGCAGGTTTTGAGGAATTCATAAAGGTTGGGCTTTGAGAGCCTGGAGGCCAGCCACAGGGCCGGAATATTTCTGCTCCGGATCAGCGCCTCCTTGGCGCTTATGGGGCCCTCGAAGCGGCTGTCGAAGTTTTCGGGGC
Source organism: Syntrophobacteraceae bacterium (assembly GCA_031292195.1). Taxonomy (GTDB): domain Bacteria; phylum Desulfobacterota; class Syntrophobacteria; order Syntrophobacterales; family Syntrophobacteraceae; genus SbD1. Next base: position 7,618 of record JARLHP010000062.1, on the reverse strand, counting down.
TGTAAGAACCAAAAGCGAGCGGCTCGTCTTTTAGCATGCTCATCGGGTAAATCAACCCCTGGTCGATGGCCAGCGCATAGATAAAAGGCTTTAGCGTCGAACCCGGAGATCGTTTGGCCCGGGCGCCGTTGACCTGCCCCTGGATATCCTTTCGAAAGTAATCCGCCGAGCCCACCAGGGCTTTTACATCAAGATTCCGGAAGTCGACCAGCATGGCGGCGCAATTGCGAATACCGACGCGACCGCGGGTCAACACATAGTCCCGGATGTTTCTCTCCAGCACCCGCTGCAGGGTCAAATCGAGCGTACCGGCTATTTCAGACCTCCGGCAGCCGCGCTGTCCAGCCAATACGGCCTCCACATAATGGGGCGCGAGAAAAGGCAACTCCCCGCTATCATGGATGACCAGGGGCAGCTTCATGAGCGGCGCATCTTTTTGAGCACCGGGATGCACCCCTCTCCACCTGGCATAGAGCACATTTCGGGCAGCCAGCAGAGGCTGGCCGGACAGGCGGGAGGGGGTGCGACGAAAAGGGCTCTGCGGAATCACCGCAAGGCACAGAGCTTCGGGAAGCGTAAGCTTGTCGGCGGTTTTTCCAAAGTAGATCAAACTCGCGGCCCCCACCCCTTCGATATTCCGGCTGAAAGGAACGAGATTGAGATAGGCCTCCAGAATTTGATCTTTGGAATAAAAGAACTCCAGTTCCAGGGCGCGAAGGCTCTGCAGGACCTTCCCCCCCGGGGTGCGGGAACTGATATGGTAGAGGAGCCGCGCGAGCTGCATGGTTATGGTCGATCCGCCCATCCTCCGCCCGCCGGCGATATAGGTTTCCCAAAAGGCACGAACAACCGAGAGCGGATTTACACCGAAATGGAGATAGAAATGGTGGTCCTCATGCAGCACAATCGCCTGGACCAGCAGGGGCGATATATTTTCGAGAGGCGCCCACAATCGATACTTTTGATCGGCCGAAAGCGTCAGCCGAAGCAGCTTGTGATTGGCGTCGTAGACCGCCGTAGAGGAGGAGAAACGGCTGGAAAGCGGCGCGCCCGGAAGGATTCGCGCCACCGCCCAGAGCACGAACCATAATGCAAGAAGCAGGAAAATGAATCTATGCCGCTTTCGTTTAAACATGATTGACTTGCACGGTTATTTAATCCTTTTCGCCCCGGGCTGAAACTTTTTCGTCGGCGTTGGCTTCAGCTTCCCTGCTCCACCGGTCGCAAGGCCAAGGTTTACATAAAATCACAACCCGGACCCAAAACGCGGCCCGATCCCGGTTTCAGGCCGTTTCAGGCGATAGGGAGGAATTTAAGCCCTCCGAAAAGTCTTGATAATCCAGGGCGCCGATCTTTTAAAAGCTAGCCGACGCTTTGATTTTCGCACCTCGGTGAAAAACTGGACGAATGAACCATTGCAAGCTTCTCAGGGTCAAATCCAAATATAGGGCAAAGCTTATCTTGGTATCTAGTATTTATCGTATTAAATAAAAAAGTAGAAAAACGATGTGGTTTATAAGCATTTATCCAGATAAAAAGATGAATTTTCTCAATATCGGCCTTAATTCTGCCTTCCGAAAATTGTTTATATACTGGAAATACCGCCCCGCCTTCAGCAAAAAAATTACCTGTAGTAACGGCTAGCAAATCTAGAAAACCACTGTTTTCATCTTCGTTATGGAAAGCAAGAACATTTGGTAGATTTTCATCCTTGTTAACAGATTCAAATTGTTTACACGCTTTATGGATATGTGTTGATAATCTACTGAAGACAGGATCATTACGTAATCCTCCAACAATATCGCCAGGAGCTGCTTTTTCAAGCTCTTTATCGAGCCACATATCTTTTTGAGCGTTTTTAACCTCACAATAAAAAATCAATTTCTCATCACTGTACACTTTAAAATCAGGCGTCTTCCCAATTCCAAGTTGATTTTTGTCAAATACCTCTAAACGCAATCCGTATCCAGATAAGAAATCATTCACCACTTGTTCAGAATTCATGATGACACCATTTATATAATTTTAGGTTAGCTAATTGCCCCTAATTGGCTTCATTTAGCCATTTCTGAGCATCGGCACACATGTGCCGCATGCATTTGGTAACATCAGAGGGTGTTCCTCTATCACAATTGTAGCTAAGCCAATAAAGAGTAAAATCCGCTCCACCGTCGCTTGCCCTGTCGAGCAATGCCTATTTTTCACTAGTGGTGGTGGCATTGTTCACACAAGCCACAAATACTTGAGTGGCGTCATATGGAAACTGAATTCCTGGGCAATGTGCCAAAGCAGCATAATAAAAGCCATGGCCTTTGACGACATTTAGGCACGGTGTAGTTTGTGGGGACTGAGCTTTTGCATTTGCGTGAAAAACGAAGAGTACGGTGGTGATGAAAAAAATGATGATTGATTTTGTTTTCATTCCCTTTACTCCCTTAACCCGGTTAAGGTTCTACCAGAATGCTGGTTTTGTATAGGTTTTATTTGTTAGTACTTTCGCGATAAGGGAATGCATAAAAAAATGCACTAAACAGAAGTACCGAGCCTGGACGATCTAGTAGTTGTGGATTGTTGCTGAGATATTTAAGTACAACCCGAAGTGCCTTATCATTAGCAATATTATTGTCAGGAATACAAATAGGAGAATGTTTGCCGTTCTTCTCTTGATAAATCTGGTTCACATAGAGAGCATCTTTGAATCCAATTACATAGCACAAACACTGCATGGCCTTATGTTGCTGGACTTTAGACGGCAATGGTCTTGGTTCCTTAATGAAATTTTCGATCCAGTCACTTTTGAGCATATCAGCGGCCAGAGTGCAGTACTCAAGGATAGTAGTACCATTACTCCAAGGTTCCTGCTCTGCTGAGTAAGCCGCCTGATTAAAACCGGTGCAAATAATGATTACAGCGCATATTACTAATGACATTCGTGCCACAATGCCCCCCTATGAGAGATAATTGTCACGTTTTAAAGACACTTTACAACAGACTGTCTCACGTTGCCAATTGATTTCACAGGCTTTTTTGCCCGTTGGTAATTATGCCGCGAAAGCGCCACCAAACTGGACAATACAACACTGTCCCGTTTTTCAGCAAAAAGCGCATCTTCGAGGTCCAAATATAAAGCCCCCGGTTTCGGCCAAGCTCCATGAGACTGGCCGGGATCCTCTTCGAGGTGTCTCTACGAAAACCAGATGATTCGCAGTTCCGGCACAGAGCGTCCAACCGGAAGCTACCCGGTGGGCGCCATAAAACTTTTTACAATTACCCACACGGGCGCCCGGCTTATTGGTGGGCAACGCCTCGCTTTTGTCCACCCTAGAACACTACACACTGGATCCCAGCTATACCCTGCCAGCCTCAGAGAAAGGCTTAATGGTCTCAAGAACTTCACGCAATTTCTGTTCGCTTTGCCATAAATCAAACTGTTCCTGCATTCGAAGCCACAAACCAGGACCATTTCCAAGAAACCGGCCAATCCGGAGAGCCATTTCTGGCGTGATGCTGTTGGTTTCGGCAAGAATGCGGTGGAGAATCTGCCGTGAAACTCCGATCCTCTTCGCGAACTCGGTTACGGAAATGCTCATCTCCGGAATGACATCCTCCCTTAGAATGGCTCCAGGATGTATCGGCGGCATCTGAGGCGCTTCAGTCATAACGCATTCTTCAATCATTGATAATCCTAATTAGAATATTGGGTCCCCCCTTGGGGAGAGGGACTCTAATGGTAGTTTTCGAAGTTAACTTCCCAGGCATGGCCCTCTTTTTCATCCCACTTGAAAGTAATGCGGAATCGCTTATCAACTTTCATGGCAAAGAAGTGCTCTTCTTTGGGTTCTATGGGGTGGAAGCCTGAACCCGGATAATTCATTTCTTTTTTGGACCTTGCCGAATTCAATACGCTTAAAATTCTTCTGATTTTGTCTGCATCCTTGGCAGAAATTTCGCTCTGATCATTATCTTTCCAAAGCTTATTTAACCCACGGTGTTTGAAGCTGCGTATACTCACGTGAGTATTTCGCCTTCTCGACAGATAATTCTGAAGTCCTTCATAGGCGCATCCTTTCTCGATTTTCAATGAGGTCGGAAATTATTCGGACCATGATCCATGGCAAAAACGCCACGGAACCATTCGTAAACTAACAGTTTACTCATTGAATGTCAACCACAGGTTTACAGGATGGCCAATGATTCTATTTCCCTGCGCTCATTCATTCCGGCGCAGCATCGCCTCGGCGCTGACGCCGGTAAAGGGCTCTCCGCCGCAGGTACGTAAACCCGGAAAGAAGGTCGGGACCCTCAAGGACGCTCACGAGGTTAAATCCATGGGACTTAAAGTCCCGGATGATGCTTTCCTGGACCATAAGGTGGCGCCGGATTGATGGGCCTTTAAGCGGGGAAACAAATGAATGGATGCTGAGGCACAAGAATTCTCCCGGCAGGAATGCAAAGCATCGCGAGAGCACTTTAGAATTGCTCATAATGAGCTTATGGCCGAGTTCAAAAGGCCCTCAATCCTATAAACCATCGCCGCGATCCCTACGGCGCCTGTCACTCAACCCCTATGTCAATCCGCCCCGGAAATTCCCCGAACATCTCGCTTCTCTCCAATTCACCCCGAGGATTAAAGAAACGCATATTGCCATCTTTGTCGCAGAACCAGACTTCTTTGGCGCCCTTCTCGAAGAACAATGACATTCTACCCTTCATCGCCTTTTGCGTATTGGAAGGCGATATTACCTCGATAACGATTTCCGGGGATTCCTGATAGGGGTCCTCGTACTTGTTTCTTTGAAGAAACTCGGTGCTTCTCCATGCGACATCCGCGGCCCTGACTCCATCGGAGGTTTGGATGTTGCACTCAATAGTCGCTTTTCTTTTTTCTCCATGGTCCTCGAACCAGGAGGCAATACGCATTTGATATTCCCTGTGAATGTTTTTGGCCGCGACCATCATGATGTAGCCTTCCGCATTTGTTTCGATCTTGAAGGGAAGATCTCTAAGGCTTGGATGCTCGACAACTTCATGCCATTCCATATCTTTTGTCCTTTTACTCCTCGGCGGTGAGGAAATTTCAGTCATGAAGATTTTTCGCGTACTCGTACAACTGCTGCGCATCGGCGTCGGAAATCCTCTCCGGGGAAAACGGAGGCATGGGGGCGTCAGGATCGCGTATCCAACCCATAAAAGTATTCAGGTCGTTCAATTTATCCGAACCGAGCACGGCCGCTCTGGGCGAAAGGGCGTTTCCCCCATAAGGGTGGCAACCGCAGCAGTTCATACTGTAGATGGTTTCCCCCACATGGTACTTTTTTGGCAGCGGCGGGGTCCTTCCCCCGAAAACAAGGTCGGCCCCCAGATCACCCAATGCCGCCACAGTGAGGAAACTCAAAAAATAGATGCCTATAAGGATAGGGGACGTCGGTTTGAGCTTTCCCCCCAGGACTGCCGCCAGAACCAGCAGGAAGAAAAGAAAGCATGCCAGGCCGACTTTAACCTTAATGACCCAGAGCCACACCCCCGAATAGAAATGGAGCCAATCCATCACTCCCGCAACGATTGTGACGATGAGAAAAAAGAGGGCAACCAGCACCGCATGCCGGGCCGACACGGCCAGATGCGACTTTTTCAAAATTACGGCGACAAGCCCGAGCACCAGCGCCCCGACCACAAGCCCTATCACCATATTGACCTGCGTGGGGTGAATCGGGTGCGTGTAGCCTATAGCGTCCAACGCCTGATAGAAGCCGTTCAGCATCATCTTACTCCATGAGAAAATTCAAAAATGAAATTATTGTGTCGGCAATCCGGACCGTCCCCGGGAAATTTATTCCCTTATTAAGGACGGCTTCGCTCCCTGACAATCAGCACATTACTGCTCCACCTCGATTTTTCCACCCATTGAGCTGGCCTGCACGGAGCGATCGTACATGGACTCGCCGTATGCGGGCGCAACACTGTATGTCCCGGCATTTACAGCTCTTATGCGATACACAAACTCCCGCGCACTGGAACCGGCTTCCCCGTAGAGAACGACGCGGTCTTCCCGCGCATCGGCGTAATCGGGCCTCCAGGTGGATTTTTCCGTGCCGAAGGGCGCCGACCATTTGGGGGATTGCTCCTTGGACTCCTCCTCGGACTCCCCGGAGCTTTCACTCTGGGCCGAATGTGGCGGGCTCAGCACCACCTCAAAGCCGCCCGGCAAAAGATCGACCAGCGCCACGTTGCCAAGATGTCCGCGCTCCGTGGCGCGCAGTTTCAGGTGGACCTCGATCTCCGAGCCCAACTTCACTTTGCCTATCGGCTTTCCTTTGGTGTCGGTGTATTCCCGCTCCACCTCCAGACCTTTCCGGATCGGCTCGGCGGGCGGCTTCACATCGAAGCCGGACTGCATCACCAGGTAGAAGGCATCGAGTGGTCCGTCGGAGGAAAATCGAATTTTCTCACTTTAGCCGAAAAATCGGCCTGCGGGAACAAACCTCCAGAGAGAGCCAGCGGTTTTGCCGCTCCGCCCGCAAGTATCTCCGAGGCGCTAAATTTACCGGCCTGGACCGTTTTCACCCCATTGGCGTAAACGTCCAGGGCCAGGATGGTATAGGCGGACGAAAGGGTGTTATAGGAGCCGCCCTGAAGAGGCTTTACCAGGGCCAGGATATCCTCGCCGTTAAGCCGGCTCAGCCGATCGGGGAAATGTTCGGCCAGGATGGTGACAAGCTGTGCGTTCCTGATCAAGCCATCGTAATAATGGTCGTAATCGGCCGCCACCTGTTCACCGGGGCGGGACAGCCCGATCAGCTTGTCGGCAATGGCGTCCTGCTTTAACATCTTGTAGGTGGCCGCCATATAGATTCCGGTGAGGTCTTTTTCCCAGACCTTAGGCGATTTTGCTTCCAGGCGATTTTGCAGGCCAGCCAGGTAATTGGAAGTATTCATCCCGTTTCGGGTCATGAGATAAACCGCGTAAGCCCGAACGCGCTCAGCCGGCAGGTCCGCCCCCTCCGTGGCGGCAAGCTGCCGCAGGTAATGCATACTGCTCTCGAGGATATCGGGGGGAACAGGGAAATGTCGCTCTTTTGCTTCCAGGAGAAAATGCACGGCGTAAACGGAGGCAAATTCGGAGACTCCGGAATTGGCCGCCCACAGGCCGAAAGCGCCGTCGCCGTTTTGCCTGGAGCGCAAAATCCCGATGATCCTGGCAAGCGTTTTTTGCGACTGTTCGGGAGCGAACCCGAATTCGGGCCTATCGTAGAGCACGATGGCCGGCATGGCCTGGCTGACCAGTTGTTCGGTGCACCCGTAGGGAAATTTTTCCAGGTATCCCAAAAGGCCGCGTGCCAGGACCAGGGGCAGGCTGGATATCCCGGCGCGTATCTCGCGGTATTGCGGGTAGAGGGTTCGGGTGATGGCAACTTCCTTTGTCCCGCCCCGGAAAAAACCGGCCTGCAGCGAACTCCGGTAGGCAACCGGCGGCCGCACGCTGAGCTCGGTGGAATAACTGGACGATTTATCCGCCATGGAGCCCGTAAAAGTCAGCTTCGCCGCCCCGAGCAAGGATTTGGCCCGCAGTCGGAAGCGTGCGGAACCCTCGCGCATTTCGCCGATCGCAAGGCTTGTC
>JARLHP010000061.1 GCA_031292195.1 Syntrophobacteraceae bacterium | reverse complement strand
GGGTATGCTTTGGGCGAAGACGAGGCTACAAACCATTGGTCACCCGAATGGGACCCCAATAAGTTAGCGCTTATGGGGCATGCTCCCCGCACTTTTGTCCTTTGCCTTGCATTGAGCGGACAATTACGACACAGTCTCGAACGCAACCCATCAGGCAAAATCTTTAACGTAACCTGGTATCAAAACGCAGGAAAAATGGAGGATTGAACCGCTGAGTTCAAATGTGCCAAATTCTCCTGCCGATATCTTCATTCCAAACGACAAAGCCGCAGTGAGCCGCAGTTTACAATCGGAATTATTTAGCTTACTAATACATCATTCTATGATGAGGGAAACGTGCGCAAGTTTCACGCGAAGCCGGTTGTACGCAAGGGGCGCCTGGAACAGGTGAACATCAGCAGTTCCGCCTCGCAGAGTGAAAAGACCAGGGCAATCCGGGAAATTGAAAAGCTCGGCAAAATGATCAAGGAACTGGAAGACTACGAACGCGACGCGCTGTAACCATTGGCGACCAAACGAGTGGGAATTGATCTCGATGATGGGGTGAAGATCAACTACGGTAAATTCGGTTTGGCGCTCAGGAAGATTGCCGGCCTGGGTGCGAAGGAAGAGGACTAAATCTCGAATGGATAAGGGAAAGCGGGAGCTAAACGAGATCCTTTCACAAGGTGAAATGCTTCAGATTGAGTTCAAAAGCGATCTGAAATGTCTATCCGACCGAGAGCTTGTCGCTGCCGTTGGGGCCCTTGCCCATACTGAAGGTGGGCGGTTGTTCCCGGGAGTTGAAGATGACGGGACAGTCACGGGATTACACGCCAATCATCTGGATGCCGGCGGACTCTTGGCCCTGATCGCCAACAGGACGAATCCGTCATTGGCCGTTCAAATCGAGCTCCTGGAATCGGGTGAATATAGGCGTGGCAAGTGTTCGTGTCCCCAGATCGCGCCAACTGTTCTCAACTTCCGAAGGACTTCTCCTGCGGCGCAGGCTGATGGCAAACGGTAAGCCCCGGGCGGTCCCTTTTTACCCGCACGAATTCGTCCAAAGAATCTCCGCCTTGGGGTTGGCGGACCCATCGGCTCTGCCACTACTCGCCCTAACTCCCGATGATTTGAATCCCATCGAGCGGCAACGAGTCCGCGAAGCCATCCGGCGTTACGGAGGAGACAGTTCGCTGCTCCCTCTGGCCGATGAAGAACTCGACGGCGCCCTGGGTCTGATCACAACGGCGTCCGGCGTCCGGTGTCCGACACTGGCCGGCATGCTTATCCTGGGCAGAGAGGCGACGCTCCGGCAGCTCGTTCCCGCCCATGAAGTTGCTTTCCAAGTGCTGGAGGGAACCGATGTCAGGATGAATGAATTTTTCCGCAAACCGCTGCTCCAGGTATTCGAGGAAATCGAAAGGCTCTTTACGGCCCGGGTTGTCGAAAAGGAGATTCAGTTCGGGTTATTTCGCGTACCCGTGCCCAACTTCGATCGCCGGGGGTTCAGGGAAGCCTTCGTCAATGCGCTGGTCCATAGGGATTATGCACGTCTCGGGGCTGTCCATGTCCGGATCGATGATGATGGGCTGACGATCTCGAACCCCGGAGGTTTTGTAGAAGGTGTTACGCTGCAAAACATTCTTGTCACGGAACCTCGCCCACGCAATCCGCTGTTGGCCGATATCGCCAAGCGCATTGGCCTGGCGGAGCGTACCGGCCGGGGGATCGACCGCATCTTTGCGGGACTATTGCGCTACGGCCGTCCTGCTCCGGATTACTCTCGAACGAGCGGTGATTCCGTAGTTCTGCGCATGACCAGTGTGGAAACGGATGTGACGTTCATGGAGCTGGTTGGCAGGAAGAGCTTACCGGGCGGGCCATGCCCCTGGACAGCCTGATCATTCTCTCCCGGCTTCGACAGGAACGGCGGCTGACAACAGCAGATCTGGCGCCTTCCACCCAGAAATCCGAACAGGAAACCAGAGCCGCACTCGAAAAGCTCACCGAAGCTGGTCTGGTGGAAGCTCATGGCATGGGGCGCGGCAGGACATATACGCTCAGCGCCAAGGTCTACGGCAAGGCCGGGCAGAAAGCCGACTAGGTGCGTCAGGCCGGGTTCGATCTTATCCAGCAGGAGCAGATGGTTCTGAGCTACATCGTCACACATGGTTCAATCAGAAGAGCGGAGGTCGCGGAGCTTTGCCGGATGGGCAAGCCGCAGGCTTATCGCCTCTTGAAGAAGCTTGAAGAACATGGAAAGATCATTCAACATGGAGTAAAGCGCCATGCATTCTATACACGGAGTGTTTAGCCCATGCACGCGTGCATGGGGGCGTGTATAGAGCTGTGAATCAGGAGCGCGGTGGCGCGGGGAGACGATCAGCCACAAACGGCGCGAATCCGAAAGAACATTTTCGAGGAAGCGGAACCGCCCCTGATTCAGTTATTCAGGGATTCTTAACAACTGCCTCCGACGGGAAAATGTTGTCCAAAATGCACAGCCTCGGAGACGCGCGATTTTATGCTCCTTCATTTGCGCCAGGCGCATAATTCGTGAAGGATCGAGCGTGAACGAGAGAATGCAGCAAGCTTTGTTAAAGATCTTCGGGAGCCATCATCGACTTTTGGTACGATGCAAAGAGGGAGCTACGCAACGACTTCGAATCATTAAAATTGCCGGGAATCCATAAAATTGCTCACAAACAGCGAGTTTGGCGTAAAATACCGCATGCTGCGCGAAGAACCGGAGAATAAGTTCCTCTTCCACACCATAACAGCGATACGACCCGCCTAAATCTTTTCGAGTTCTTAGTGGGACTATTTTTCATGCCGAATCAAGCTTTTCCGTTCACACCACCAAATTGTGCGCCCTCTCGGAATACGGGCGGCTCCTTGGCAGGGAGTGTGTCGGGTCCAAACCGTCCGGACAAACCTCCACCACCAGGGTGTCGGCGGGGGGCCGTTTGTCGAGGGCCCGCAGAAACACTCTGAATATTGCCCCTTTCCCCGGTTCGCTTTGAACCGTAATTTCACCCCCGTAAGACTTTACAATTCCCTGGACTACCGAAAGCCCCAGCCCCGTACCCTCACCCACCGGCTTGGTGGTGAAGTAGGGATCGAAGATCTTTTCCAGGACCGCTGGGTCGATGCCAACGCCCGTATCGCTGACGCTGAGACATACATAAGGTCCCGGTTCCAACCGCTCGGGACCCGCCGCGTGGCCTGGCCCCTGGAACTGCCCGGAGGGGGAAACGACCACCCGGGACAACGTCACGAGCAAAACACCGCCTCTTTCCGACATGGCGTAGGCCGCGTTGGTGCAAAGATTGATCAACACCTGGTGAATCTCGGTCGGGTCCGCCAGGACCACCATCTCTTGAGGGCTGGCCGAGGCATCACTGCTCATTGTGATGTTGGGGGGAAGGGACGGGGCCAGCAGGTTCAGAGTTTCCTCGACAAGGGATACGATGACCACGGGTTGGCGCGCATGTTCCCGCTGGCGGCTGAACGCCAGAATGCGCCTGACCAGGTCCGCGGCCCGCCCGCCCGCTTTGAGCACATTTTCAATATTGGCTCGCACGGGGTGATCCTGGGCAAGCTTATACAGGGCAATTTCCGCATGACCCAGAATGGCGGCCAGAATGTTGTTGAAGTCGTGGGCTATGCCGCCGGCCAGGGCGCCCAGGGCCTCCATCTTATGCGCCTGCCGAACCTCTTTTTCCAGCTTCAGCCTGGCGGTGAGGTCACGATAGCTGCTTACAAAGCTGACAATAGTCCCGGACTGGTTGCGAACCGGAGAGGCGCTCGCCTCCGTCTCATAAAGCGCTCCGTCCTTCTTCCTGTTGGTGACGCGTCCGGACCACACCTCGCCCCTGTTGAGCGTTTGCCGAATCTTGCGGTAGAAAGCCCGGCTGTGTTCACCGCTTTTAAGAAACCGCAAATGGCGGCCGATAACCTCGCCGGACTCGTAGCCGGTCACAACCGTGAAAGCCGGGTTGACATAACTGATAATCCAATCGGTATCCGTGATGACGATGGCGTCCGCGCTCTGCTCGATCGCGGTCACCAACCGTTCGCGCTCCTCTTCGACCAGTTTGCGCTCCGCAATCTCAGCGGTGAGAGCTGCATTGGCCTTTGAAAGTTCGGCGGTGCGCTTGCGGACCAGGGTTTCCGATTCCGCATAGGCCCCGGCCAAGGCTTCCTGCGCCATCTGCCGCTCCGCGCTTCTTTTCTCCAGGAGTTCGGCCATGGTGTCGAAGGCTTCGGCAAGCCGTCCGAACTCATCGCGGCCGCGAGGCAGACCGGTCCGAGCGCTTCCCTCGCCCCGGCCCAGCCTCTGCGCGGCCATGACCAAATTTTCGATGGGCCGGGCGATGGAGAGGTCGACGAAAAACAGGGTGAGCAGGAGGGCAACCACGCCGATCGCTCCGAGCGCGGACAACTCTACCGCGATTGCACGGTCCGCCTCAGCGATCACCTCGCTTTGAGGTATGCCAACCATTACATACATGTAGGGAGCGGATGTATCCCCTAGCCTCAACCGGGCGAACGCATAGAGGCGGAATACTCCGTCCGCTCCGCGCCCTTCAAAATATCCCCGCTCCGATCCTGCCCGGATCAACTGGAGTCTGTCGCTTGCCAGGCACTTTCCGGGCGGTGCGGCCAGGCCCGAAGGCAACCTCCAAAAACGTATGCCGTTGCGGTCCACATAGTTTACCGTAGAACCGGCAGGCAGATGCATACTTTCGAGGAGTCCGGCATACTTCCTGCCACCGATCTCAAACCCCGCGGTGAGAACTGCGTGCAGTTTGCCGTTTTCGTCCTCAACCGGATAGGAAAAGTTGATGGAACAGCCTCTGCCCGCCGTCCCCGCCGCCAAATCGCCTGCGCGGAACCTGCGGTACTTTATCGCCTCCCGGATGTCCCTTCGGCCCGACAGTTCCATCCCCGGCTGGAACGTTTTGGAGGAGGCGAAAAGAACCCCGTGGCTCGTGGTCGCCCCTATTACCGTAAAAAACGGGTATAACTTATTCATCCCGCGCAACAACTCATTGCAGGCCGCCCCATCCAGTTTTCGAACGGCAGGCGCCTGGGCCATGGCGCTTAGCAGGTACTCCGTGCCCATGGTTATTTCCCTCTGCTGGACCGCCAGTCCGTCTACGATCAGCAGCGCCTGTCTGTTCGCTTTCGCGATCAGCTCGCTTCGCTTCTCCAATCCCAGCCGGACAATCACGGTGCCGGCGCTCAGAAACAGGATCATTGCAGCCGCCAGCAACTTCTTTCGAACGGACCATGATGCAAAAATAGACGGATAAGAGGACATGCGAGACCTTTTCATTGGCGTTCACCGGACAGGCGCGCAAGCCGGGCTGAACGAACGTTCAGCAGTTGCGCGCCGAATTGATATATCATAGGTTTGGCTGGTGTTTTCGCTTCTTTTTGTTCCGTCGATCAAGGATGCAAGATCATGGATGAAGGCCCTCATCTGAACGGCCTGGGCGTCCAATTCCTCCGATGCGGCCGCCGATTGCTCCGCGCTCGCCGCGTTTTGCTGCACCACCTTATCCACCTCGCTGATGGCCAGGTTGATCTGGGCTATGCCCTGGGACTGTTCCCGGGAAGCGGCCGCGGTTTCCCCGATAAGACCGGCCAGGTTTGAAATGCCGGCCGCCATTTTGGCAAACTCCTCGTCAGTGTCCTTGACCAATGCCGCTCCGGCCTTTATCGCCTCGACCGAGCTTTCGATCAGTGTCCCGGTATTTTGGGCTTCGCTTGCCGCCCTTACGGCCAGACTGCGTACGTGTTCGGCGACCACGGCAAAGCCCGCCCCCGCCTCCCCCGCCCGAGCCGCCTCCACTGCCGCGTTGAGCGCCAATAGATTTGTTTGAAACGCTATCTGGTCTATGGACTTTGCAATTTTTTTTACCTCTTCACCTTCTTTCGAGATTTGCTCCATGGAGGAACTGAGCCGATTCATGGAGCCTACCGCCTGATCTACGATCCGGGTCGATTCAACCATCAACTTATCGGCTATGTGCGAATTTTCCGCGTTCTGCCGGGTCATCGCGGCCATTTGTTCTAGAGATGCCGAAGTCTGTTCGAGGGCCGAGGCCTGCTGGGAAGTTCCCGAGGCAAGTTGCTGGCTGGCCGAGGAGATCTGGCCGGAAGCCGAAGCCACCTGTTCGGCGCTTTCGCCTAGACCTTCGATGATTCGCCTTATGGGCCGGGTTATGCCCAGCGTCAGCAAAATACCGAATGCGATGCCGATCGCAAAGCATCCGGATGTGACACCCAGCATGTAACGACGGCTGGCCGTATAAATTTCCGATGTGTTTTCGAAAGCTTTTTCCGCCTCCTTTTGCTTGCGGAGGGTGAGGTTTTTAAACGCATCATCGACAAGCTGCATCTTCTGCCTCTCCGGTCCCATACAGTATTGCACGGAGGCCCGCGGAGCGGCCAGAGCATCTCCTGAGGCTTTTGCCCGCATGGCCTCATAGGCATTTGTATACGCCTTCCAGGCGCTATCCGCTTTGGCCAGCAGTCGCCGCCCCTCCTCCGTCTGAAATAGCGGCCTTGCCTTTCTCATGTTTTCGGAAAAAAGAGATTGATCTTTGTTTACATGCTCGCCGTATTTTTTTCGCTCCGTTGGGTCTGAGGCTAACAGAAAATTCCTTTCAGCGCGCGCCATGTTGAGAAGATTGATGTTAGCCTCCTTGATGTATGAAATGCCCATGAGTTCCTTGTCGTAAATCTTGTAAGCCATCTCCTTCATGACATACATATTCCTCAGACCGATCCATCCCACCAATGCGGTGATCGACGACACTAAAACGAAAGCCGCTATGAACTTTATTTCCACCCTGACTTGTTTGAATCCCTTCATGTTTTCCGCCTCCCTTCCAAAGTGAGTGTTGCGAGTTCGCGCCCCATCCGAGATGAAGCCTGCCCAGTCGGCTTTTCCTGAATGACCGAAAAATGGCGCCCGGGGAGCCTCGTCGAGCACACGGCCGTGATTGGCCGGCGGCATCCGTCGTAGCGGAAGGAATCACCGGGGGGAGCATGAATCGAGAAACAGCGTGAACTTCAAATGGAAAGTGATTGAACGCCTCAGTGGGAAATGTCGGCATAAGGGCAATCAACTTGATACTGAATTACAACTTAGAAAATGATGATGGAACATCAGCACTACTGGAGAGACGTTAAATAGGTCTTGAGACTTACCTCCGTATTCCTTATGCCTAATTTTGTCCTGATATGGAACCTGTGCGTCAGGACGGTCTTTTCCGAAACGCCGAGCATATTCGCGATCTCTTTGCTGCTTTTGCCTTCCCTTATCAGGTCGGCCACCCTGGTTTCCGCGTAGCTCAATCGAGGCGATTTGGCGGTCAGGTTTTTTAAAAACGGGGAAAATACCCTCCTGATATTGCTCTCAAGAAGGTCAATGCGCCACTTTTGCCCGCTCTGGAGCCTGGTGCTCTTCAGTTGCTCGATATAGGGGAATATCAACCGTTCCAGGTTTAATTGAATTCGTTCCTCAATTTCGAAGGCATCTCTTCCAACTCTTTGCATGATAACGTTCATCGCCCGGTGAAGCTCATCGAGGGAGGCCGCTTTGGCCTTGTTTTCCCTTTCTTTGCAGGAGAGCATGGCCGCAACCAGCCGGCTCTCCACGGATTGGCCCGCGCCGGGCTGCGCGGCAAAGGCCCGGTCAAAAAACGGAAGGCTTCCGTCGATTATCTCGGCGTACTCGGGGGCCCAAGGGCGCTCTTCGCAAGATTGGAGAACGACCAGGGCCAAATTCCGATGTCCCTCCGCCATTTTTGTCAAAAAGTAGGTCGAATCGGCCTCGGTCAAAGAATTGTCTAAAAGGCAGGCGTCAAAATGTTCCCGGCCAACCTTCCTCAATGCGGATGTAACGCTTTCGGCGATTTCGATTGTCCATGAAAAAATGGCGCCATCCAAGAGTGAATCGCTGATGGCGCTCAGCAGGGAACCTCTCTTCGATACCAGCAGCAGTTTGACGGTCATGCTCATATTTGCCGATCTCCAACCCTCCTGCGGTCTTTATTAAACCAAAGCAAACATCGCCGCTAAGCGCCGAGGGCGGCTCTTGGAGAAAGGGAAAAATTCAGCGACCGTTCTGGAAGCAAGCACCGGGAGCAAAATCAGTATAGCCGGATCGCATAAATCTTTCTGTCAGGAAAGCTTGATAATTTTTGTGGGGGAATTCCGGTCTTGTTATGACGGGGATGGGATCAGCCGGCGGAGCCGTATTCGTCCAGGCCTGTCAGGCCATGGCGGATAGCAAATTTGACCAGACTTGCAAAATCATGGATCCCCAGTTTTTGCATCATCCGGCAACGGTAGGTCTCGACCGTTTTAACAGATATGAACAGGGCCCCCGCTATCTCCTGGTTTGTCTTTCCTTCGGTCAGCAGGCAGAGTACCTCCCTTTCCCGGGCGCTCAGCCGGTCCAAAGGGCTTGAATCTCCACGCTCTTTTTCGAGGAAGTTCGTCAACACCTTGTCGGCGATCGCCCGGCTGAAATAATACCTGCCGGATTGCACGACATAGACCGCATCGACTACTTCGTCTCCGGCGGATTCCTTGACCAGGTAACCTCGCGCCCCCGCGCGCAGTCCACGCGAAATATGTTCCGAGGTCGAGTGCACGGACAGTATGACGACCTTGGCGCCGGGACAGCTCCGCTGGAGTTGCATGGTCGCCCCGATCCCGTCCAGACCGGGCATCGAGATATCCATGATGACGATATCGGGTCCAAGCTCCGAAATCCGGCGCAAAGCAACGCTGCCATCCCCGACGCTGCCCACCACCCGGATATCGGTGCGGGCCTCCAGTAACATTTTAAGGCCGTCTCTTACCACCGCGTGATCATCTACCAGAAATACACTTATGGACATCGACTCACACCTCGAACTCGACCGTAACCACAGTGCCCTCCCCGGGGGCGGACTCCACACAAAATCGCGCCCCGATCACCGCGGCGCGCTCCCTCATGCCCGCCAGGCCAAACCTGTCCGTTTTCCCGAAATCGATACCGGAATCAGGGTCAAATCCGATCCCGTCATCGGCTACCCGTATCACGATTTTCGCTCCGCTCGTCTGAACGCTCAAACGGACCAAGCCGGCCCGCGAATGATTGATGGAATTGCATAAAGCTTCCTGCGCTATACGAAAAAGAGCGATCTCCACATCTTTGGACGTTCGGACAGGGAGTTCCCGGCAATCCGTAAGTATTTTCACCCCGGCTCTTGCCGCCAGTTTCTCACAGCAGAGGACAAGCGCCGCCGAGAGGCCGTAATCGGAAAGCCCCGGCGGGTGGAGTTCCGATATGACGCCCCGCAGGCATTGCATCGTATCGTTTACCAGTCCTTTGGAGTCCTGGAGTGGGGATTCTATTTTTTTCAGACAGTCCGGGCCGGCCAGGCCCCTGATGATGGCCAGGTCGATGCCAAGCCCCGTAAGGTTCTGACCTACGCGGTCGTGGAGTTCCAGGGCCAGCTTTTCCCTTTCGCTCTCCTGCAATGTCAGGTTCTTTGCCGAGAGCGCCCTCAGTTCCTCCCGGGTCTTCTCCAGAGTCTCCAGGTCTTTTTTCCTGGCGGTTATGTCTATCAATGAAGCAACGCTCGTCCCTGTCCCGGGGATCAGGTCGACGGTTACCAGCAGATTCCTGATATTTCCATCCCGGGTAACAAACCTGGCCTCATACTGCCTCGGGGCGCCATGGGGATCGACCCTGCGTCGCCGATGGTATTCCTGCATCGTGCCAACATCCTCACTGCTTACAAAATCCGCCCAGCTCCTCTTCCCTTCGACCTGCTCGGCGGAAAAACCAAGAAGCCTCTCAAACTGTTCGTTCACAAGCGATATGGTCGTATCCTCTTCGGCCAGAAGCATGGCTGTACCGGTTGTCTCGAAGACCGCCCGGTAGAGTTTTTCCGACTTTGCGAGGGCTTCTTCGGCTTCCATACGCTCCTTGCCCCGCTGTTCGAGCGCTTCCCCCATGCGGTCGAAGGCGTAGACGAGTTCGCCCAGTTCTCCCATGGGACGCGGCACTCCCACCCGTGCCCCCGGGTCGCCTGCCGCGATCCGCTTCGCGCAGCCCACTATCCGCTCGAGATGACGCAGGATGAATGCTTCCCCGAACATCCATGCGCCCAAAAAAGCCACAACCGCCAGGGAAGTAAGGAGGCAAATGTAGGAAAATAACCGCTTGAGCCCGGCCTTGGGAATCCGCGCGGGAATGCCTATGCTCAGGAAAATGCTTCCCCCCGGGACTTCGTCCAACCGGGCAAAAGCGTATATGCGACGGTCGCCGTCCAGTCCGGTCAAGGTGGTAACGCCTTCAGTGCGGCCCAGCAGGGACTTGAACCGGTCGGAATCCTGGAAAGTTTTCCCGACCCATTTGGCCGGGTCGGGCTGCCGGGCAAGGACCGTGGAGTTGCTGTCCCATACCGTCAAGCTGGCGCCGGCGGGCAAACGGGCCCGCAAAGCGAATTCATTCAACCAGTTGAGCCGCAGGGTGGCAAACAGCATCAGCCGAACCCTCCCGGCGTCGTCTGGAACCGGATAAAACAAAATGATAACGGGTTTGCCCGAAATGCGGCTCGTGACGCAATTGCTGGCGGCCAAATCCCGCCCCCGATGGGCCTGCTGGAAGCACGCCAGATCGGCAAAGCTGACGCGACCACCCGGCTTAACCACACTGCCCAGCAGTTTTCCGTCGGGAGCGGCTATGCCCAGGTTGAAAACATGACAGCGGCGGGTGTTTTGGGCCATGGTCGCGGTAAGAGCGCTGATATCGCCGCTTCTGGCTTCCCGGCTGTGCGCCAGGATCTCCAATAAAAGGCGGGCGCCTCGGAACATGTGGTCCTGCTGGGCAACGGCAATACGGACAAGACGCATGGCTTCGTCTTCGACCCTGGCCTTGGCGTTGCGGTATTCGCCCAGGCCCATCCAGGTCACCAGCACCATGCAAGGCATAATTGCCAACGCCACCAACAGCACCAGGCGAACGCGCAGGCTGCCGAAAAAAGCAAGCTTCATAAGGGCCACTCCCCATGGCTCACGGGGTGTCTGGAAACCAGCACGAAATGCGGATGGGGGAGGATACCACAGGCGGACCGGGGGGGAAAGAGATTGAAGGAGTCAAGGGCTCAGCGGGTGGGGCCTGAACCGTCCGGGTCCTGGTCCTCGGTTTTTTCCCGGCTTCGCCGGCGCTTCATGGCTACGACCCACACGTAATAAACGAAAAGAAAGGGGAAAGTGGCATAGGCGCCCGTAAGGTCGCCCCGATACAGGCAAACCGTGCCGTAAACTACGATCAGCCCGATAATGACCACCATGATTATGGGAAGGCCCTTTTTCATCGATGCTCCATAAAAAGATAAAGCCCGCTTTTGGCGGGCTGAAAAAAACCTGCGGGGATACGGTAAAACCTCCGAGGCTTCGTTTGCAGCGCTAAAAGCCGAAAGGGTCTCGATCTGGCGTAAGCTGCAACCGGTCGAATAGATAAACCAGGGCGCAAAAACAGTCAAGGCCAATTCAGGCTCCCGCCGGGCGGATCGCACCGAAATTTCCACACCACGGGTGAGCCAAAAGCTCATAGCCTTTCATGTTACCTCGGAGCATCCAAATCATGAACAGGTTGGGCTAAGCGTAGAGACTGTGTCTTGAGAGAAATTCGCAAACCGGGCTGTCGGAACCTGTGAGGGGCGGGTGAGTAGGCCGGGGGAATCTCACCCCCAGCCTCTCGCAGAACGGTGCGGGAGCCTCTCGACTCACACCGCTCCCATCAAGCAAACAATTCCATCGTCCTCTTCCAGTGAACAAACAGATGCGGCTGCCTTTTCGCAACGGCTGCCAGGAAGTTCGCAGCTCGGGTCTTTTGACCCTTGAGCTTCTTGTACTTCCTCATTGCCCAGGCAATCAACGTAAGGTCGAAATGCCTCAAGACCGG
>JARLHP010000060.1 GCA_031292195.1 Syntrophobacteraceae bacterium | reverse complement strand
CCGGTCTTGAGGCATTTCGACCTTACGTTGATTGCCTGGGCAATGAGGAAGTACAAGAAGCTCAAGGGTCAAAAGACCCGAGCTGCGAACTTCCTGGCAGCCGTTGCGAAAAGGCAGCCGCATCTGTTTGTTCACTGGAAGTGGACGATGGAATTGTTTGCTTGATGGGAGCGGTGTGAGTCGAGAGGCTCCCGCACCGTTCTGCGAGAGGCTGGGGGTGAGATTCCCCCGGCCTACTCACCCCCCCCCCGGGATTCGGCTGCCTGCCGTCCGAACCGACGCTTGCGGTTTCCTGGCCGCAGATGCTTATATTAGAAATATTAGGCAGATACGGGTTGTCAGGATCTGCCGCGACTAGTCGGGCAGCCAGGCGGTTCAGTTCCATGTCTGAATCACAAAACCGAGAATTTAATATCTGAATAAATGAAACTATTCTCATTATGTCGTGGTTCCTGAAAGTGCATGCCCGCCCGGCAAGTCAATGACTACTGCAAGGAGGTTTGCAATGAACGGTGAACGTGGAACAGTTCAAACTTCGAAGTTGGCAGTGGGTAGCGGCAACACGGTTGCGGAGGCGATCGTCGGCCTGGGCGCATTGGCTCTTGCTATTATTGGACTGGCCAACATTTACCCCTGGTTGTTGGCGTCGATAGCGACCATCGCCCTGGGCGCTGCTTTTGTCTTCGAAGCCGGTGACGTTGGGCGGCGGTTTTCATCGCTGGTCACAGAGGAGCAAACCGTAAGGTCTGGCTCCTGGAGCGCCTGGGGCGGCATGACGGTAGGGTTCCTGGGGGGATGTGCGGGAATTGCGCTGGGAGTGCTTTCTATTCTGGGCATTGTCCCCCACACCCTGGTGCCTGCGGCCGTCATTGTCTATGGCGCGGCTCTGGTGATGGATAGCGGAACCAAGTCCAGCCTTAGCGAAATGGAAAACGAACACTTCGGTGTTCGGGGTGTGCCGCAGGAAATCGCCCGCGAGTCGGCTTCGACATTATCCGGCATCCAGATGCTGGCAGGTCTGGGCGCCATAACCCTGGGAATCTTGGCCATAATAAAAATAGTCCCCGAGACGTTGACCCTGGTGGGGCTTCTGGCTGTCGGCGCGGCCGTGCTCATGGCAGGCTCCCTGGTGAGCAGATATGTATCCTTTCGCCGTAGCTACTGAGCTGCGAAGCGGGGTAGGGCGCATGGGGTCAAGATGCGTCCCTGCCTGAAAAAGATGAGCGGGAAAGGGGAAGTTTCCCCTTTCCCGCTTCCAGCCTCACTTTTCGTCCAATCTTTGGTTTAGCGCAAATGCACTTGCACCAGGGTGCTTCGTGCAGAGTTGTGGTCGACCGCCAGGACGTTGATATTGCGTCCTCTAGACGATCTGAGAATGGTAAGAAGCCCCGCCGCGCCGTCCACCGCGTTCTTGTCGATTTGCAATATTATGTCGTCCTTTTGAAAACCGGCTTTGCCGAAGGGGCTGCCGCCGGAGACATCCACCACCGCCACTCCCACCTCGGAGTTGAGCCCGTAGCTGTTCGTCTCCTCTGAGGTCATAGGTCTGACCGTAAGGCCGAATTCCTGTTTGAGGGTATCCTGTATGGCCGCCTGCTGCGTTTCGAGATTGCCGATTTTGATAGAAATATCCCGTTTGGCGCCGTCGCGTACGATTGTGAGCTTCACCTGGGTTCCCGGGGCGGTGAGTGAGACGTCGTTTCGTAAAATCGAAGGATTATCAACCGGGTTTCCCTGGAATTCCGTGATAACATCTCCGCGTTTTAGCCCTGCGTGATCGGCCGGACCATCCTTGAAGACGTCTGAAACAAGAGACCCCTTGTAGCTTTTCAAATTAAACGATTTGGCAAGCTCGGGAGTAATCTTCTGGAGGGTCAGCCCGAGCCAGCCCCGGATGACCTTGCCATGTTTTATCAGTTGCCGGGAAACGTGGGCGGCTATATTGCTCGGAATGGCGAACCCCAGCCCCTCGAACCCGCCGGATTTGGAGATAATCGCGGAGTTTATGCCTATCACCTCCCCGTTCAGGTTCATGAGGGGGCCGCCGCTGTTGCCGGGGTTTATGGCCGCATCGGTCTGGAGGAAATCCTGATAGCTGCTGGGCTCGGAGAGGCCGGTGCGGTGCTTGGCGCTGATGATCCCCTGGGTCACGGATTCACTCAGTCCCCGCGGTTGGCCGATTGCCACTACCCATTGCCCCACTTTTACCTGGTCGGAGTTGCCGAGCGGCAGATAGGGAAACGAACCGTCTCCAATGATCTGGATGACCGCCAGGTCCGTCTTCGAGTCGGTCCCCACCACTTTTACCGATTTTCCCGAAAACTCCCGTCCATCGGCCAGCACCACCCGGATTTTGGTCGCTCCTCCCACCACGTGGTAGTTGGTGAGAATATGGCCGGAAGCGTCGAGAATGACGCCGCTGCCCAGCCCGAATACCTCACGCTTGAGCTTTTGGGGCATATTGGGAATTCCAAAGAAATATTTGAAGAATGGCTCGTTCTCAAAGGGAATTAAGGGGTTGTTAATCTCCTGACGTTCGGTGACTTCGACGTGAACGACTGCGGGAATAGCTTGCTTGGCCACAGTTTCGATGGCGGTGACAAGGTTTGGTTCCGCGGTTTGGGCGCGAGGTTTGATAGTTCCGTAGGCCAGGACAAATACTGCGACCAATGAAATCATCAAAAGCAGGTAGGCCAGGTTCTTTAAACGCTTTTCGGGCATTTTTACGTTCCTCCGTTTTGTATATTAAATCCACCCCCTATTCTACGGACCGATCAATACTATGGCAACTATAAGTATTCATATCGCAAATGCATCTCGTCGGGGAAAACGTCCAGGAACAACATTGTCAAATTTTCGGGCGGAAGGGGGGCAAACCTTGCAATCACCGGTCTGCCGGAGTCTTTACTTTTCAGTGTTCGGCATTACATGAAAAAACGCAAGGCCTTGGAATCGGAAAAAGGAGGAGGACGAGCGGCGCCCATTCCGTTCAAAGAAAACCGCCATGGCCGTAACGATGTTTTCCACTCTCATATTTGCCGGTTCCATGATTGCCGGTCTTCTGGGGGCGCTTACCGGCCTGGGGGGAGGGGTGGTTATCGTGCCTCTTCTCACCCTGGGGTTCGGCGTGAACATACGCTATGCCATCGGGGCTTCGCTGGTCTCCGTCATAGCGACCTCATCGGGGGCGGCTGCGGCCTATGTGCGGGAAGGTTTCTCCAACATCCGCCTCGGAATGTTTCTGGAAATGGCCACCACTCTGGGGGCCTTTCTTGGCGCGGGTGTCGCCGCCCTTATATCGACCCGGGCAATAGCAATAATATTTGGACTGGTGCTGTTGTATTCCGCCTATCTTTCGTTCAGGCACCCCGCCTTCGTTTCTTCGGCCGAAGAGGTCCCGGATTCTTTCGCCGATTCGCTGCGCCTCGACAGTTCCTATCCGAGTCTGAAGGGGCCGGTTTCTTATCACGTGCATCACATTCCGGGTGGATTCAGCCTTTGCTTCCTGGCCGGCGGCCTTTCCGGACTGCTGGGAATCGGCGGGGGCGCGGTGAAGGTGATGGCCATGGACCAGTACATGCACATTCCGTTCAAGGCTTCGGCCACCACCAGCAACTTCATGATCGGGGTCACCGCCGCCGCCAGCGCCGGGGTCTACCTGAGCCGGGGCTACATCGACCCGGGATTGACCATGCCGGTGATGCTGGGCGTTGTGGCCGGAGCCTTTCTGGGATCTAAAGTCCTCACCTTTTCCCGGACCGCGCTGCTTAGAATTCTTTTTGCCCTGACCATCACGGTCCTGGGTTTCGAAATGATCTACAACGGTATACTGGGAAACATCTAGGCGAAGGCAAGGACCCCCCGTTTTGGCCTTTTGCCTTGTTCTGATCGTCAATTCCGTCATGAGGGTTGCGTTTACCGCTATTTCCTTTATTATCCGGGAAGGAAAATTGGTGTGGGCGTCACTCTTATGGTCCTGTCGGTGCTGCTGTTCATCATCCGGGCGCCGGCCGGTGAAAAAAGAGCGGGCATATTGGTCGTTACCCCGAAAAGGAAGTCAAAATGTTCAATATCAACAAGCGGGAGGCTATAAAGAATCTCGAGGCTGTCGTCATTGCGATAGTGCTCGCTCTTTTTATCCGCACTTTTATTGTCCAGTCCTTCTTTATCCCGTCCGGGTCGATGATGCCGACCCTGTTGCCCGGCGATTACATTCTGGTCAATAAATTCATCTATGGAGTGCGGGTCCCCTACGAGGGGTCGAGGCTTTTTTTTCATAAGGTCCCGAAACGGGGGGATGTGATTGTCTTCATTTATCCCAAAGACACCTCCGAGGACTTTATCAAGAGGGTAATCGGACTGCCCGGTGAGATAGTTCAAGTCATCAACGGGAAAATCTATATCAATAACAAGCTGCTGCCGGACCCATGGGGCTACTTCAACAAAGGCGAGCCTGCGGGGTTTATCGAGGCGGTGGAAAACTTCGGTCCTATTGTGGTTCCCAAAGACTCCCTGTTCATGATGGGCGATAACCGCAATAACAGCGAGGACAGTCGGTTCTGGGGGACCCTGCCGATAAAAAATGTCTTGGGCAAGGCTTTCACCATCTATTTTTCATGGGATAGCGACGCCAACAGCCTGGCGCACAAGGTGAGGTGGTCGAGGATCGGCAAGTGGATCCATTAGGCTTTATCCACTAAGGACACGAAGAGACACGAAAAGAAGAGAGAGCGGGTCTTCTTCTTTGTAATTCTTCGTGCCCTTGGTGGATCACTTCGTGTCCTTAGTGGATGGCAGTTCAGCCGAACTTGTGCCGCACGCCGTAGCCGCCGCGGGGGAAGCGCCAGTCGATATTGAAATGCGGGCAGCCGATGCGGCAGGACCCGCATTCCAGGCACCCTTCGTAGTTGACGCTTATGCGCTCACTTTCCCTCTTGTAGACATTGGCCGGGCAGATATAGAGGCAGGGCTGCTCCTGGCACCTTCCCATACATATTTCGGGGTCGATCAGCCGAAGGTGGGACTCTTCGTCGACGTTAAATCGATCCAGAAACAGCTTGTCTTCAACCTTTACGCTCATCGAACCGATCTCCATGCGTCCCAAATCAGGCGCAGCAGTCTCAAAGAGGTCATTCGGCCTCGTATCGCCTCGAAAGCCGCCCGCCGCCTGGTCTTTTTAGGCGTCTCGTCCACCGTGAGGATTTCGCGGATGGCTGCCGAGGCCCCGCGGGGAAGATTGGTGAAAAGCTCCCGGTGCGTTTCCAGGAAGGAGGGAAACCTCCGGTATTTTTTAAGATCCTTTAGGACAAAGGACTCCTCCATCCGTTGCCCATAGCTTTGAAGCGTGCGGGAACTGAAATCGTTTTTTCCCATAGCCTCCAGGATCGTTTCGGCCGCCAGCCTTCCCGAAGCCATGGCCAGGTTTGAGCCCTCCCGGTGAAGCGCGTTGAACAGCATGGCCGAATCGCCGGCAATGAGAAAGCCGTCCCCGAAGAGCCGGGGCACGGTCGCAAATCCACCTTCCGGGAGCCAGTGGGCAAGGTATTCGAGGGGTTTGCCGCCTTTTATGAGCGGGGAGATGGCCGGGTGCAGCTTCAAGCGCTCGATCATCTCGTAGGGGCGGACCCTTTCCCGTGCGAAGTCCGAAAGGTTTGCCCCTATCCCCAGGGAGACCGAACGCCTGTTGGTGTAGAGAAACGCCACGCCGTTCATTCCCAGAGTCACGTTGCCCAGGATTTCATTTGTCACGCCGTTTCCGGCCGACACGCCGAAACGTTCGTCGATCACCTCCTCCGGGAGTCCGATCAGCTCTTTTACCGCCAGGGCCACATTGCCCGGTTTCACCTCCGGACGAAAGCCGGTTTTGGCGGCAAGCGGCGAATTGACCCCGTCAGCCAGAAGCACCACCCTGGCTCGCAAATCCCCATCGGCCCGGTCCGTTTTAACCCCTACGACCCTGCCGGCCCCATCCCTGAGTAAATCGGTGACCACGGTCGAACACACCAGGAGAGCCCCCCTGGCCCTGGCCTGATCGGCGAACCAGCGGTCGAATTTGGCCCTTCCCACCGTGAAAGCGTTGTTTTGCAGTTTTTCGAAAAATGCCTGGTCGCGGTACGTTAAACTGATAGAGCTTTCCTCGGACAGATAGCTGAGCCTGGATTCGACGATATTGCGCTCGATGGGGCAGTTTTTCTGTGCGAAGTCGGGTATTATCCGTTCCAGGCTCCGCCCGTAGAGTACGCCTCCGAACATGTTCTTGGACCCCGGGTACTCGCCTCTTTCCAGGACGATGACCTTAACGCCCCTCTCGGCCAGGATGCACGCCGCCGAAATTCCGGCCGGCCCGGCGCCTACGATTGCCGCATCGAACTTTTCTTCCATGGAGTTTTCCCGGTTAGGACTTTCTTTGCCTGAGCTGGGCTATCAGCTCGGGGACCACTTCCTGGTAGTTGCCCACGATACCCGCGTCGGCCACCCTGAAAATAGGCGCGTTGGGGTCGGAGTTTATGGCCACGATCTTACCGGCCCCCTGGATGGCCACCAGGTGCTGAACGGCCCCCGAGACCCCTACTCCTATATAGAGCCTGGGGGCGACGGTCCTGCCGGTCTGACCGACCTGTCTTTCATAGGGCAGCAGTCCGGCCTGCACCACCGGCCGCGAACAGGCCACCACCCCTCCGACCAGTTCCGCCAACTCTTCCAGGAGGGAGAGTGAAGCGTGGTCGCATGCCCCGCGACCGGCCACAACCAGCGCCGGATAGTGGACGATGTCGGCGGCGGCCTCCGCCCCCGTGGGGATGAACTCTACGATCTCGGGCAGTTCCACCGCCGGTGGTTCGAACTGGTGGCCGGTTACAATTCCCTTTCTTTGAGGCTCTTGCGCGGGCATCGGGAACACCCGCGGCCTCACCGAACTCATCTGGGGCCGCTGCTTCTGGCAGAAAATGGTGGCCATGATGTTTCCGCCGAAAGTGGGGCGGGTCATAAGAAGCAGGCCCGTTTCCTTTTCGATGTAAAGCCCGGTGCAGTCCGCGGTAAGACCGGTTTCAAGCCTTGTGGCCACAACCCCGGCCAGGTCCCTGCCCAGTGCGGTTGCGCCGATGAGAAGGATTTCCGGGCGAACCTGGGCGCAAAGATCGGAAAGCGCCTTGCCGAATGTGGCGGACAAATACCGGGCGAGCAGAGGATGGTCCACCACGTGGACCTCGTCGCAGCCATATCGGATCGCTTCCTCGGCCACACCGCCCACCTCGCTGCCCAGGACCAGCCCAAGGACTTTCGCGTCCAATTGTTTGGCAAGCTCCCTGGCTTTTCCGGTCAGCTCCCATGAAACAGGCGCGCCGCGACCCTCCACCGTTTCGATAAAAACCGCAACGCCCCGGTGAACCACGGTTTTCGCTCCGGGTTCAGCCGGTTTGGGTTCGGATATCTTCCGGCGTTTTTTCTTCTCGAACCTGACCGCGTTTACCGGGCAGCTATCGAAACATTTCCCGCAGCCAACGCATACTTCCGGGTCCACTTGCGCCACCCCCTCGGCGTTGAGTTCAATCGCGCCGACGGGACATTCTCCTATGCAAATCTGGCAGGCGATGCACTTGTCCGCAATGATTTCAGCAACTTCGATGCCCCGCGTGTTTTTTGCCATATTCATTGCCTTAAAAGCAGGTCGAAAGTCAAAAGTCGAAAGTCAAAAATCAAAGGTCGAAGGTCGAAGGTCGAAGGTCAAAGGTCACAAGTCAAAGGTCACAGGGAAGGGCAAAAGTCACAAGTCGAAGTTCCTCTTGGCTTTTGACCTTAGACCTTAGACCTTAGACCTTGGACCTTAGACTTTCGACCTTAGACCTTCGACTTTCTCCCTTAGACTTTCCAACCCTTCAAAAACCCGGCCGCGAAGTCTTCGTCGGAAAAAAGCGTATCGAGGGCCGCGGTTACCGCTGGCCTAACCCCTTGGGCGGCATCCCACCGGGGCCCCGCCCGGTGAACCTGGGGGGAGGCGATGGCTTTTACCCAGGTGGGCGAGCCCTTGATGCCCACCAGGGCGGCCGAAGCCCCTATTGTCTCCGCATTCCAGACCGTGACCGGCGCCCGAAACGAGTTGATAAGCATGGGCAGCGAGGCCCTTCGGGGCGTTGCGAGTTCCAACTCCACAGATAACAGGGCCGGAAGAGGGCCCAAAATCACCTCAAATCCCCCTTCGACCTTCCGCCTTACCTGCAGCCTTCTTTTATGAAGATCGATCCATTGGACTTCGATAACATAGGTGAACTGGGTCAAGGCGAGCCTGGCCGCAATTCCCGGTCCGGTTTGGGCCGTGTCTCCATCGATGGCCTGTTTGCCGCACAGGACAAGGTCGACGGGCTCAACGCGTCCCAGGGTCTCTATCGCTTTTGAAAGGGTGTAGCTTGTGGCCAGAGTGTCTGCGCCGGCAAAAGCCCGGTCGGAGAGCAGGACCGCATCGTCGGCGCCCATGGAAAGCGCCTGCCGCAACACGCTGTCCGCCTGTGGCGGCCCCATGGACAGGACCGTCACTTTCGCCCCGTATTTTTCCTTGAGGCGCAAGGCTTCCTCCAGGGCCGTGATGTCGTAGGGATTGGCCATGGATTCCACCCCGGCCCGGACCAGAGTGTTGGTTTCGGGGTCGATTTTAACCTCGGCGGTGTCGGGGACCTGCTTGATGCAGACAGCAAAATGCATTTTTCTCTTCCCTGGATTGTAATAAAGCTTTCGGCTGAAATGCGTGAATAAGCATTCGTTTGAGATTTGCAAGGGTGAAGAGAGGTTTTGGGATGGCTCGCCTAGCTTACAATAATCGCCCGGACGGTGTTTCTGCCAAGCCTTTTGCAAGCCCTCCAGCGCTTTTCTCCGTCAACGATCCGGAATGAATCGTGCTCGAAGCGGATCAAAATAGGCGCCTGCTGACCGTCCCGGATGCTTTGTTCCATCTCTTCGATCGATTCGGCCGAATAGACTATCCGGCGATTGGGACTGATTCTTGTGACTTCGATTTCGCGAATGTTCTCGCCCATTTTTTCCTCCTTGGGGGATTATGCGCAAACTTTAATGCGGGAATCGCCGGGAGGCAAGAAGTATCGGGGCAGGGTGGAGAGGATTTCATACCGATTGCCTTAAAGACTATAGAACCGAAATGAGCTATGCAGGGTCGATTTCAAGGCGCTTCGGGAATTCGCCGAAAAGCTCGCTTCCTGCCAATTCTCCTTGAGGATTGAAAAACCGCATATTGCCATCATCGTCGCAAAGCCAGACTTCTTTGGCCCCGGCTTCGAAATAGAGTCTTCTCTTTTCTTCCATTTC
Source organism: Syntrophobacteraceae bacterium (assembly GCA_031292195.1). Taxonomy (GTDB): domain Bacteria; phylum Desulfobacterota; class Syntrophobacteria; order Syntrophobacterales; family Syntrophobacteraceae; genus SbD1. The sequence continues at coordinate 9,329 of JARLHP010000060.1, read as the reverse complement.
CGTGGCGCTGTTGGATGGCGACAACACTTCCATCACGATTTCCGGAGATTCCGGGAAACAAAGAGGGGCGCCATACTTTTTGATAAATGCGGCGCTTGCCCAGGCAACATCGGCAACCCTGATGCCTTTGGAGGTCTGAGTGGGGCATTCGGGGAAGACTTCTCCCTCTCCCAGCCGGTTAAACCATCTGATTATGCGTCCCTGATATCTTCCATGTTTGCCCGAAGCCGGAGTCATCACGATTTGCCCCCATTCGTTCGTTTCGATCTTGAAAGGCAGATCTTGCAGGCTTGGATGCTCGACCACTTCGCGCCATTCCATGGGCAATCTCCCATGCTCTAAATCTCTAGTAATCCTGTCCCTCTTAAGCCCCGGATTCGTCGGTGCTCAAAAGCTTCTGGATGCATTCCTTCAATTCTTTGATTTTCACCGGCTTGGCGAAAAAGCCGTCCACCTTGCTCTTCATGGCTTCCACCGCCGAATCGAGGCTTGCAAAGGCCGTTATCATGATGACCTTGACATCCGGGTAGGCCGTTTTGATGGTTCGCAGCACGTCCATTCCATCGATGCCCTTCATCTTGAGATCGGTGATGACGACGTCGAACTTTTCCTCCCTGAGCCTCGAAAAGGCAGGCTCCGCATTGAGAAAAGTCTCCACCTGATACCCTTCGGGTTCCATGGCGACCTTTATCATTTGTCCCACAATTTTTTCGTCGTCTATCACTATGACCCTGAAACCAGGCATGGCTCGCTCCTTCCCAGGCGATTGTGAACTGGAAGCTCGATGGTGAAGCACGTCCCGACCCCCGCTTCACTTCTAACTCGCATTTCTCCCTTGTGGTTCTTGATGATCCCATAACTTACAAACAGCCCCAGCCCCGTGCCGCTCGCGCCTTTGGTGGTAAAGAAAGGGTCGAAGATATGGGGCAGAATCTCCGGGGAGATTCCCTTGCCGGTATCTTCCAGCTCGACTTCCACGCGGTCCGATTCAGGGTTGAAACGGGTTGTCAACCGCAGCCTGTCGCCGGGCGACGAAGCGTGAATGGAGTTGGTGAGCAGGTTGATGAGCACGCCCTGGATCTGGTGCTCGTCTATGTAGACCGACGGCAAACCCTCCCTCAAATCCAGCAGCGAGTCAAGGTTGCAGATGGAAATCATATTCTGCACCAACCGCATGCTCTTATTGACCACATTGTTAATGTCGGTCTCCTGGAAGTCGGGATTTTTGGGCCTGGCAAAATCGAGCAAATCCTTGACGATTCGCTGGATGCGCTCGGTTTCGTCCTCAATTTTCTTTACATACTCTATGTGCTCTTGCGTGTCCATTCTATCATAGAGTTCTACGAAGTTCTGCGCCAGCATGGAGATATTGTTCAGCGGATTGCCGATTTCGTGCGACACCCCGGCGATAAGGATGCCGATGGCGGCCAGCTTTCGGGCCTCCAGCATCTGTTCCTCACGGTTTCGCAGTTCCCGGGCCATGGCCAGCAAGGCCGAGACGGCCATGCCACATTCGTCGCTGGACTTTTCAGGGGGGATTTTTTCGAATTCACCCTCTGAAATGAGGTGAGCGGCCTTTTCTATTCGGGTGAGGGACCCCAGGACCCGGACCGATAGAAGCAGCGTAACGCCAACGGCCGTAAAAAGGATCAGTACGAAAGACAGAAAAAGCCCTCTTTCGGAACCTTCGATAATATTGTTCACCTCCGCCCGCTCCGAGGAGGTGATGTAGTTCATGAATTCCATGATATTGTGGCCGGCCGCGCGAACCTTGGCCTGTACGGTGGTGTCCCCGATCCTGGCCTGCTCCAGGGTCCGGCTGTAATTTTCCAGATTGGACTGCAGCCGGGTTGTTTTGGCCACGCCGATCGCTCTCAATACATCGGGCTTGGAGCGCTCTATGGTCTTGATGGCGGTGCTTATCTTCGATTGGATATCCGAGAGGGCCGATTTTTCTCCATACAGGAAAAAATTCTTTTCCGCCAGCCGCATCTCCAGAAAAGACGAACTCAAACCGTCGGCAATTTCCATGAACCTCAGTTTGGTCAGCACCTTGTCGAGGCTGTGGTAGGCCAAAAAACCGGTAACGACGATAAGCAAAATGTTGGCGAGATTTGCGGCGATTACCTTGTGGAATATCTTCATTTGTTTCATCCGGCTTAGAACGCCTCCGCGCTTCTGAGAGCCTCGTAATTTTCCTTCCTGATCGGATAGGACCACATTATGCCGTCCACGATCAGGAGCAGGCCCGCTACGATCATGAATACGTCGAGCAGACTGAGAATGCTCAGGCGAAAATACTCTATCAGGCCCAACCCGCCGCTGGCAAAAGAGACGCCGGTGCCGATGAAGGCAAGCCCGGTCCTGGCGCGCGCGTAAATGGTGCGGTAACAGGCCGCCACGGTGCGCCGCGCGGCAAAAGCGCTCCTTTGGTGAGCAAGTTCGGAACGAACCTTGTTGTCATGCGAACCGGCGATATCGGTCACGGTGCGATTGGTCAGGTCGAAAAGGCGGGCCAGCATGGTCTTTCCTTCCCTGCCCTCCTCCTCTCCGGGGTCGACGAACTGGTAGTCTTCCAGAAACTGCACGCTGGCCGCCGTTACCTCTATCAGCGTCTGGTGCTTGGGAGGGCGGAAAAAGGACCTTTTGATCCGGTAATAGCTGATCATGCCCAGCAGGGTCAAGAACAGGCCCACGCCGATCAGGGACCAGTAAAAGGGCGCGAAGTGGACTGTGTGGCCGCCGTTTCTGAGTACCGTTCTGCCCACCAGGATGAATGTCAGCCCGGCCTCCAACAGGGCCATGTAGGTCCTTACCGTGGCGAAATCGGTGCGGTAGGTGGCCAGTTTGGTCCTCCAGCGGGCCATGGTGTTGCGCCACATGGCCAGGCACGTTCTTTCGTTGCCGGAGAGGTGCTGTGGAGCGGAGTTCAGAAAATCCTCTATAAAAGAGGAAATATCCTCGGCCAGAGCTACCATGAACTCGTATTTCCGGTCTGCTCCCATGCACTCCCGGACGTCCTGGGCGACCAGGGGATCGGTGGGGTTTCGGGCTGCGATTACCACCGTTTCACCGTCCAAAGCCACCGGAAACCAAAGCATCAAACCCAGTCTCTCCGGGTCCAGCCCTTCCAGAAGCTCCGAGGGCACCGGGACTCTTTCGTCGTACTCCACCCAGTCGCACCCGCAGGAAAGCGAGAGGGCCTCGAGCAGCTTGCGCCGCGGGATTGCCCGGTCATAGCGCAGCACCTCCTCGACTTCGATGTCCCTCACTCGGGCCGCATCCCCTACCGAACGCAGCTCGCCGGCGCTAAGCACCCCCCAGTCCACCAGCGGGGCGAAGCTTATCGTGGAATCAGCCACCGCACTCATTGTCCTCATAATTAAACACCACCTTTTTCCACAGCTGGCCGGGTTTGGCGTAATCGGGTATCCGGATCTCAAGGCCCTCCCAGCAATAGGGAAGTTGCTTTTTCCGGCGCTCCGCCTGGATGTACCAGAAAAAGCCCTCGAAGGTCATGAACAACCCGGCGATAATCAGCACGAAATCGAAAATGGTCCACAAGGTATTGCCCCAGCCGAAATAGACCTGCAGACCGAAACCGACTGAAAAGATGCTTACTCCGGTCCGGATGAACCTCATGGCGGTCCGCGATCGCGCCAGAGTGGTCCTGAGCCGGGCTTTGACGTTTCGCCTCTCGGCCAGCAGCGTTCGCTCCAGGGCCAGGCCGGTGGTGCCCCACAGCCCCGCGGCGTAGGAACCCTTGAGCGTCAGTTTGGGCGGCAGGTCGTCCAGGCGGCTGAAGGCCCGGAACATGAAATCCCATATGGAGGTGCTTTCCTCGATCTGTTTCGTGGTTTTTATGCTTTCCACCACCGCCCGCCGTCCCGGAAAATACCACCTGGCGCCTTCCAAAAACATGAGGACCCCGGTCATTATCAGGCCGGCATAAAAGACCGACCAGGCGCCCACAGGATAGTTTCTCCACAGCAGGATGCCAAAGCCCACCACCGAGGTGCCCGTGCTGGCGAAGGCCAGTCCGGTCCGGGACCTGGCCATCCGGGTGCGGTACATGGCCAGAAGTGTCCTTTCTTCGGCCAGATCCGATCTATCTATGGCGAAAAATCTGCGTCTCATGACAGGAGACAGGCGGCTCCAGCGGTTTCGAAGCTCCTCGGCCCCCTTGACCGGCTCGGATCGGGTCAAAACCGTGCCGACCTCGGTCGATTTTATCTCCGGAATGGTTGTCCCGAAGGTCGACCGGGCGGGCACATACCCAATGCCCTTCGGTTCGAGGCTTCTCATGGGCATGTACCAGCTGATGCCCTCGGCCACCATGAAGATGCCGGCCAGAAGGACGACCGTCTCTATGGCGCTTAGCCAGCCGATCCCGAAAATCCGGAGAAGCGTAAGGCTGATGGCGATCAGTTTGACCCCGGTTCGTATGGCCGCCAGTCCCGTTCTTCCCCTGGCCATGGTGGTCCTGTAGCGGGCCATCTTGGTACGTTCGGAGGCCAGCCGGGTGCGGAGCCGGGCCAGAGGAGTCCGCCCGGCGTCGGCCGGAAACCCCGGGTTTACGTCCAGGCTGTGCTCCACCATGCGGGTTATGTCGGTGGGAAGGGCAAAGATCAGGCGCAGCCCATCCGTTCCCAGGTCCGTCTTGATCTTTTCGAGCAGCAGCGGGTCTGTCGGATTGGAGATCGCCACCCGCGCCTCTTTGGACGTCACCGAAATCGGAAACCACAGGTCGCGTTTTAGCTCGGAACGGTCCAACCGCTCCAAAATTTCGCCCGGCGCCGCCAGTCGCTCGCTGAATTCGACGAACGGCATGGAGTAATGGCTGCTTAAACAGAGCAGGATTTCATGTTTGGGGACCCCCTGGTCCTTCAGGGACTTTTCGATTCGTCTAAGGGAGCCTTCCGACTCCAAAACGATTCTTTCCAATTCGGTCCTCTGCATCACTCCGCGGTCAACCAGGGCGCCAAGGGCGCCAAGGTGGTCCTCCGTCGTGTCTTCAACCAATTCGCTTGCAGCGCGGAGGCTTTTTTGCAACATCAGCATCCAATCCAATTGATAGTCGGCTTCGCCTCGCCGGGCGTAGCGCGCGCGTTAGTTAGACAATAGACCTTATTCTATTCTACCAGTCTCGGAATTTTTTACAATAAAAACGCGCACCCCTGCGAGTTTTGAGCCGGTAACCGGCGCCATGAAAAACCGCTATACGCTCACGAGTCCCATTTCCACGGCGAGTGCGGTCAAAGAGGATATATTGTGGACGTTGAGTTTGTTCATCAGGTTTGTGCGATGCTTTTCGACCGTCTTGCTGCTTATGGCCAGGCGGCAGGCAATCTCCTTGCTTTTGCCCCCCTCCGCGATCATCGTCAGGATTTCGCGCTCCCGCCTGGTCAGTGTGCCCCACGAGGTATGCGATTCGATCCTCTCGGCGCCTTCCCCATTGCCGGCGGACGGCTTTTGCGCAACGGACCGGCTCAGGTAACCCTTGCCCGAAAAGATGTTTTCCACTGCCAGCGCCAGTTCTTTGTAGGTGGCGTCTTTTAGCAGGTAGCCGTCGGCGCCGCTCTTTAAAGCGCTAAGAATATGTTCCTCTCCGCGGTGTACCGTAAGCACCAGAATCTTTGTCCGGGGACTGAGCTTCTTTATCCGCCGTGTGGCGCTCACTCCATCCATGATCGGCATGGAGAGATCCATCAGTACCAGGTCGGGCTTTTGGCTTTTGACCGAGTTGACCGCCTCGATGCCGTTTTGCGCCTCTCCAACCACCTCGAAGGAGGGGTCGGAAGACAAAAGCATCTTCAGGCCCTCTCTCATGATGGTCTGATCGTCTGCGATGAGTACCCTTCTCGGTTCCATGACGGAAAGACTCCCGGAGTTCTTTCGGATGCACGAATCATGCGATATTTTCGACCAGAGAACAAAAAAAGGCGCCCTGCGGAAGTGATGATTTCATTGTGATTTCGCCATGTTGTATTTCGGGGGGGAATGTCTTCTGATTTTGCGGGTGGCAAAAAGTGTCGCCTTTTTATTTCAGATGTCGCCCGAATCGGCACGCCATGAGTTGCGGGGGGAGTGCTTCGCAGACAAAGCATCCCGGCCGCGGGCGGCAGGGATGCTGGAAGAAACCATTTGGAGATAGTAATGACAATAAACTTTTCGGAAAGTCCGGGGACCCTCAGGCGATGGCAGAGAGCCCGGCCGAAAGATAGGTCGATGGGACCGTGACCGGCATTTGAGCGGCGTATCCTTTGCCGTCCATCAGTTCGGCCAGGAAACGGCTGTGGAGTGTGTGCCCCGCTTTGCGGACCTCGAATTTGCCGAGCACCGCCAACCCTGTAAGGGCCAGATCTCCTATGAAATCGAGTATCTTGTGGCGCACGCATTCGTCGGAATAGCGGAATCCGTTCACATTGAGCACTTCGTTATCGTCGAAGACCACCGCGTTTGACAGGGAACCTCCCCGGATCAGGCCCATTTGCTGCAACCGCTGCACGTCCTTTAGAAACCCGAAGGTTCTGGCCTTGGCTATTTCCCGGCTGAAACTGCCCTTTTTCAACTCCCAGGAGTATTCCTGTTTGCCAACACGCGGATGGGGAAACTCGATTTCGTAGTGCACCTGGAAGTGATCGGCAGGGGTGGCGATTATGGACGAATCGCCCTCCTTCACCACTACGGGCTTGCGGATGGTGAGATAGCGCCTGGCCCCGTCCTGTTCCTGGACGGATGCCCGCTGGAGCAGTTTGACGTAGGGCGCCGCGCTTCCGTCGAAAATCGGGGCCTCCGGACCGTTTAGTTCCACCAGCACATTATCGATCCCACAGCAATAGAGTGCGGCCATGAGGTGTTCGACGGTGGAGACGGCAATGCCGGCCGAGCCGATGGTGGTTGCCTGGAATGTATCGATTACGTTGTGGTAGTGAGCGTAAATAGCGGGACTGTCCGGCACGTCCGTGCGCCTGAAGCGAATGCCGTGATCCGTGGGCGCTGGCTTTAAAACCAGAGACACTTTAAGGCCGGAATGCAGTCCAACTCCGCTGCACCATACCGATTGACCAATGGTGTGTTGTTTTTTTTGAGTAATCACGCCCCCTGTAACCTCCGGGCCGCACAAGGAGCATCTTCCGTGCCAAGAAGCCTTCCCCGGGCCGCTGGAGGGTCTAAACCAAGGCGGGACGCCCTCTCAGGTATTGTCGGCAAAAGACGGTAAGACTTGAATAAAAAATGAGAGTGTGGGGAAAATAATACATAAAAACACTACGTGTGTCTTTTTTGCAACACCAGCCGGCCGCAAAAAAGGGCTTCCCGATGCTCCGCGGCCCGCCCGCACCGGTATGGCTTGATTATTCCCATGAAATATTTGATACTTGCCAAACGAAGCCCGACCGATTCTAACTGCCGGCCAGAGGTTGCGCCATAACATTTTTGATTCATCCGGAGTTCGTATGAAATTAGACCAGTTTCCACCTGAAGTGCAAGGGGCCGTTATGCCGAAGATCGGCGGCAGGTATCTTTACCGCTGTCTGGGATGCGAAAGCCTTTTCGGTATCGAAGAACTACTCTACACCTGCCCGAAGTGCGATTCGGTCCTTCTTATAGAAGATATGGAATGGGGCCGGTTGAAAGAAATTCCCGGGGAAAAATGGCGCCGGATTTTCGATTACCGGAAAATGACGAACCTGCCGGCCCTCAACGGGATATATCTTTTCCATGAACTGATCGGATCGATTATTCCGCTGGAAGACATAGTTTATCTGGGCGAAGGGCGCACGCCGGTGGTTTCGGCCAACTCCGCCCTGAAAGAGTGGGCCGGGATGGACTTTTGCTACAAAAACGACGGCCAGAACCCGAGCGCTTCTTTCAAGGACCGGGGGATGGCGAGCGCTTTCAGCTACCTCAACTACCTCATAAACAAACGGGGGGTGCGGGACGTACTGGCGATCTGCGCCTCTACCGGGGATACGTCGGCCTCGGCGGCCCTTTATGCGTCGTATCTGTGCGCCAATGTGAAGTCGGCCGTTCTTTTGCCGGCAGGCAAGGTCACTCCGCAGCAACTGGGCCAGCCGCTGGGCAGCGGCGCCAGGGTGATCGAGATTCCGGGCGTTTTCGACGATTGCATGAAGGTGGTCGAGTACCTGTCTGAAAACTTCTCGGTTGCCCTCATGAATTCCAAGAACGCCTGGCGGATCCTGGGCCAGGAATCCTACAGCTATGAAATAGCCCAGGCTTACGACTACGAGGTGGGGGGGCTGGCGGTGGTCGCGCCGATCGGAAACGCCGGCAACATAACGGCCATCCTGGCGGGCTTTCTGAAGATGTACGATCTGCGCATCATAGACACGCTTCCCCAGGTGATCGGAGTACAATCCGAGCATGCAAACCCGGTTTACCTCTACTATCTGGAACCGGAAGAAAGCAAAAGGCAATTTCATGCGGTGAGCGTGCGGCCGAGCGTCGCTCAGGCGGCGATGATCGGAAACCCCGTTTCCATGCCCCGGGTGATCAAGCTGGTCGAACAGTACCGCCGGCTTGCGGGGGAAGAAGCGGTGAGGTTCGTTCAGGTATCCGAGCAGGAAATCATGGATGCCATGCTGATTGCAAACCGTAACGGCCATATCGCTTGCACCCAGGGAGGCGAGTGTTTGGCGGGGCTGAGGAAGGCGGCGGCCGAAAACAAGGTCGACAGGAACCGCACGGCCGTTTTGGATGCCACTGCGCACGCGCTCAAATTCGCCGTTTTCCAGGACAAATACTTTACGGACGGTTTCGAGCCCGAATTCGAGGTCTTGCCGAAAAAGGAGATGCGAAACGCCCCCTTCTCCTTAAGCCTTCCGGCCTCGGTGCCCAGCCCGGCAGGCGGAAGACTGGCGCCCGAAGAGTTTCGCAGATTCGTAGAATATGCCGCATCGGTAGTTGCGGAGGTGCTGGAGCTAAAACCGCTGCGCTGAAAAGAAGCAGCCATTGCTTTGGGTGTTCCACGGTAAATTTGTTCTCGCGCTACAAACAGGAAAATCCACCACGGAGACACAGAGAGTTCTTTTTTTGACCGGCCGGGAGACGACGGCCGGTCAAAGGGGCAGGCCTTCGGCGGATAGGCGGATCCGGATCGCGGCGGCTGTGCCGCACACGACGAACCCGCGACCCGGAACGCCGGCGCCGTGGGCGCAAAAATCTATTTGAGCATGCTTAATACCTGGTTGGGTTCAAGATTTGCCTGACGGGTTGCGCTTCGAGACTGTGTCGCAATCGTCCGCTCAAAGCAAGGCAAAGGACAAAAGTGCGGGGAGCAGTACCCATAAGAGCTAACTTATTGGGGT
>JARLHP010000059.1 GCA_031292195.1 Syntrophobacteraceae bacterium | reverse complement strand
TCCTGGAGCTACTGGACAGGGCCAAGGAAATCGTCCAACCTGGCGACTACTTGGAGATGATGAGCACACTCAACGAAGGGTTCCGGGCGGCGACTACAAGCAGTTCTCCGCTTCTCAGGCCGTACATGGAACATCTGACGCGGGCAATTGACTTTTGGTTAAAGATCCTGGCAGGATGATCGAAATAACAACACCGCGCTTTTTCCCGACAGCGGAGTAAAGTGCGCTCGCTCTTCCAAAGGATTCTTGCCGCGCCCCTTTATCTTAAAGTGACTTTTTTGAACCGGGCTCAGCGCGGAAGCGAGAGGGACTCTCGCGGTTCCCTCTCGCTCATGTTGCTGCTACGGCGGTGAATGGGGTGGTCAATAACGTTTTGTACCACCTACCCCATGGTCTTCACGCGCTATCTGTGGGACTGGGTTTCAAACCGGTAAAGCTTTGTCGATAAATCATTGCCCCGCACCACCAAGGGTTCTAGTCTTTTCTGCTCCTCGATGGCCGATGCCCCCTTAACGCAGCCCTGCTATTCTATCCTCGGTCCAGACGGACCCGGGAGTTGCCCAGAAGTAATTCAGCGCAGTCCCCCCGACTACAACGACGTCCGCCTCACCGGTTGAACGCACTGCAAGCGCGGGCGCAAAATACGTTGAACTCGACCCTGCAATGGTATTTAAAGACCACGCCTTGCCGGGCATGTTAAAATAATACTTAAGCGAATTATTCGCCCCCATAGCCACAACATCCGCCTCGCCGGTCGGGTTTTGGGCACGCACCACAATCGCCGGCGCCGAGAAGGTCGTCCCCGACCCGGCGACCTGAATTGAAGACCATTTGGTGCCGGGTGAGGCCCAATAGTAGGTCAATGAATTATTCGGACCCATCGCGACCACGTCCGCCTCACCGGTTGAACGCACTGCGATGGCGGGCGTCGAGAAGGTCGTCCCCGACCCGGCGATCGTATTCACATACCATGGAGCGGCGGGCATGTTATAATAGTATCGAAGCGAATTGTTCGCCCCCATAGCCACAACATCCGCCTCGCCGGCCGGGTCTTGGGCACGCACCACAATCGCCGGCGCCGAGAAGGTCGTCCCGGAGCCGGCGATCTGAATTGAAGACCATGTGGCGCCGGACGCGCCCCAATAGTAGATCAATGAATTATTCGGCCCCCTGGCGACCACGTCCACCTCACCGGTAGAACGCACCGCGATAGCGGGCGCCGAGAAGGTCGTCCCCGACCCGGCAACCTGAAATGAAGACCACGCCTTGCCGGGCATGTTAGAATAGTACCTAAGCGAATTATTCGGCCCCCTGGCGACCACGTCCGCCTCACCGGTTGAACGCACTGCGATGGCGGGCGCCGAGAAGGTCGTCCCCGACCCGGCAATCTGCACTGAAGACCAGTTGGAGCCGGGTGTGGCCCAATAGTAGAGCAATGAATTGTCCGGTCCCATTATTACAACGTCCGCCTCGCCGGTTGAACGTACCGCAATAGCCGGAGCACTTGCGCCCGCAGACGGACTGGTGCTGAAAATTGTCTGATCTCCTGACCCGATGGCAACGGTTATATGTGTGGAACTGTCGGTAAAATCTTTCAACACGTTGACATTGGAATCGGTGCTGATCGTCTGTGAAAAAAGGCCGGTAGCCGCGGAGAAGGCTGAACCCCACATGGTCACCGCCGGAGAGAAGTCGGTGAACGCGACAGAGGATGTAGTCACCTGCGGAGTTTGGTCCTCGATTATGAACTCCGCGGCTTTTCCTCTCGTCTCGCAATTGGGAGTTGTCGGGCTATTCGTGCAGAGCGGAAGCGCCTTGACCGACCAACAGGGTGATCCGTTTGATTGCGTGCAATTCAGTATCGCGCCCGTGTTCAAATCTTCGAGGAAGGTACACCCGTAGCCCCCGTTGATGGACACGTTGCCCTTCGAATCGCAGTACCACTCTTCCGAGTAGATCGTGTCGCCCGGGTTGGGGATGAAAGCGCCTCCATATCCATTGCTATCCGGGTTTCCGCAGCAATATTCCCTCCAGCTATAGTAGGTGGCGACGGTTGGCGTAGTGCGCAAACCCACGCCCCCCTGGATGAGACCGGAGCCCGTGCCGAATCCGCCCAGGCCGTTCCATAAGGCTATTTCTGTTGCAGAAGTTCCGTCCCCACCGGGAATCGCTTTGGGAACATTAAAAAGCGCCTCCGTGGCGACGTATTGAGGCTGGCCCACCAGTGCGGAGCCTACCCACCAGGGGGCTTCAGTGTAATAGACGCCGTGCGAGTGCCCCTCGGGACGCTTGGCCGCCAGCATGCGTCCCTGCTTGGAAGCAGCAGAGAGCCAGCGTGCATACGCGGCGGGTTCCGTCACCGGGTCCGGCCTCAGCCCATAGCCGGCCTGGATTAGTTGGGACTTCGTATAACCGAGTGGATCGCCCTTCAGCGCCGGCCTGTCTTTGCCACGCTCCGTGGCGATGTTGATCTGACGAGACGCGAACGTTTCCTCGGATGTCAGGTCGACCGAATAGGAGTAGGCCTTTCCCGATGAGTCTGTGCAAGCCAGGGTGAGTTGCTGAACTTCGTTGCCTTTGCCGGCCCGCAAGGCAAGAAACCGGGCGTACCCGTCGTCGTCGGTGTACACCTCCAGGCCCGAAGATGGATCGCTCCCCGTGGGGTAGATTTTGCAATGCAACCCCGGCAAAGCAAGGACAGATGCGGGGACGAAACTCACCTTCGGCGCAGTTGATTGGGCGCCGACGCTTGCCGGGCACAAGGCGCCAAGGCACAACGTCAAGGCCCCCGCGAGTAAAAGCAATGACAATAGATGCTTCATTCTCTTGTACGCATTCATCTCAAAATCCTCCTCTTCATGGCCAAATCAAAGCAGTTCCATTCGTTCCCCTGAACTCTTCCGTCATTGAGCATAGATGGGCCTCCTTATATCTGTCGCTACATACCTGCCTTGCCGGGCCGCAATGACACTCTGCACGCCAGGCATTCAAAACGCTTTCCCGGGGCGGAGCAGGATTATCAACAGTGAAAGCCGCCAGACTCACACGAAATCCTTTTGCGGTTCCATCCTTGTTTCCGCGCAACAATCGCGTAGCTCGAACGAATTCATAACTGTGGATTTTGAGTGGATGAACAGAGGAAATCGATGCCCCACACCCCCTGCGAAATTCGAAAATTTCCTGTAACGCTCCTGCTTCCATTTTGATCCACCTTTGCAGGTGGGGAAAATGACTCCCTTCAAAATTTAGAGCATGGCGCAGTCAAGGCGTCTACCGGGCCGTTTGCCCGGTTTTCATTTTATGCTTCAGAAAGGCAGACCTCAGGCCAAGGAGATCCAGGAGTTCATCGATATTCGCGAAAGCCCTGCTTTGCTGCTCCTCAGGTTGCTCTACAAAGCCTGCAAGCAGACGCGAGTCGGCATCATCACGGCGATAAATTCGAATAATGTAGACTTCCATCGAGGTCTCCATTCTTGTTGTTATTGCAAATTACACATGACGCGTCACGGATAGCTAACCGATTCCCGGAAAGTCGAAATGCGATGAAAAAATAATGTGGCAGGCTGATATAATTGCAGATAAAGTTCGCGGCCGCCTCAGACCGCGGCGTGACCTCCATTAAGGCTGGGGCAAGGGCGGTTTAGAAGGAGTTATCCTTGAAGCTTGTTATCTTCCGGTAGATGGCTTCTGTTTTCGGAGATGGCCCGATGCCTAGTTTTGCGGCAAGCAACTTTTTGCATCGTCTGTAAACTTCCATGGCGTTGGCGTTAAGGTCAAGCTCGCAATAGCAGACCATGAGATGCTGATAAAATTCTTCTGAAATATCATCGATATCGAGGCCCTTCTGGTAAATCTCTATCGCCTTCTCCCATTGCCCGGCCTTTTCCAGTTGGTCTCCGATCCTGGATACCAGGCGCGAAAACCTGGCCCGCAGCCTCTCGCGATATGAGATCGACCAGAACTCTTCGGCGTCCGTGGCAAGAAAATGTCCCTGGTAGAGGGCGATGGCGTTTTCAGCGAGTCTAAATACTTTAGAACTTTGGGCATGAAAAGTTGCGTTTTCCTCTTTAATAGCTTCGTCCAATAGAGCACGCAGCCGTTCGAACGCCAAGGCATCTACCCAGCAGTAGCGGGGATCGAGCGAAACTTTGCCTTCCTGAAGGGTTATGGCTTTTTCGATTCCCATCAGGCGGCGCAGGCGGGAAAGAGCGGTTGTAAAGGAGCTATAGGCCGCGTCTCCGGGAGCATCCGGCCAGAGGCAATCGCATAGGAGTTCTACTTGGACTCCACTGCCTCCCTTCGATATCAGGACCTTGAGCATTTGCAGAAGTTTTTTCTGGACCTTCCTGGAGAACTGCAGAACCTTTCCGTCCCTTTCGATTTCGAACCGTCCCAAGGTGTAGATTTTGATCGCCCATGGCCACTGCTCACAATCGCTGGGCGGGGGATCGGGCATGAGGTTGCGCTTCCGGATCAACTGCGCCACATAGTCCACCTCTATGCCTGCTTCGAGCGCTCTTTGGCAAAGTTCGGCCATCATGGTAGGCAGCCAGATAAAGAATGTGTTGGAGTATTGCCTTTCACGTCCCAGGGACATTGCCTTTTTAAGCGCAATCAACCCGGAAGAATCATCCCCCTTATCGAAGGCGAACTTGGACTCGGCGAGAAAACACATAAATTCGGCAATAGGATTGTGTGTAGAGCGCGCAGCGGTGCTACACGCGACAAGATGATCCATTGCTTCACGGTTTCTTTCCAATCCATAAAGGGCCATTGCGTAGCCAAAATGGCTGCAAGCCAAGGTGTTAAGGACGCCCGCCTGCGAGCCGAACTTCAAAGCCATTTCCCCGTGGTGGAGCGCGCTCAAAAAATCTCGCTTCAGAAGTGATTTCCACCCTTGCATAACGTGGTAGAATTCCTTGGTCCAAAATGACGTTTGGTCGAGATGAATGGCCATTTTTCCAAGAAATGCATCGGCGGCGTCCGGACTTTGGCAAGAAAGCGCCGCGTTCGCCCCATGCCCGAGTAAAAAGGCGTCCAGCACGTGAATTCCAGTCCGGGAGGCAAGCTCCAGCCCTTCTTCCACAGCCTTCCTCATAGCGTCAAAGTCGGCAGTAGACATACAACGAACGGCTTGAAGAAGCTTGGAGAATATCCGAAGGAAGGGAGGCATCCCCGGTGCTCGGGCCATTTCCTGGAATATGTCCGACAAAGGTCCGGACGGCTGCCCCGAGAACAGGTGTTTCGTGGCTAAAGCCTGAAGCATTTGAACCCTTGTGTTTTCATCGGTGATTTTCGGCAGGATGGAGATGGCCTGCTCCACTGTTTCTCCGAGTTCCGGCCGCCACGGCTGTCTCAAAACCATGGCGACGATCCTGCTTGCCGTAATTCGCGCCTGGATTTCGAAGGAAGGAAAATCGGGAAATTCGCTTAGTACCTCATCGAGCAAAGCGAGCGTGTCATCATAAGGCGCGAAAGACCCGACTGAAAATGTTGTGGAATCGAATAACCCCGAGAGGGCAGTGAAAATTCCGTTCGTATCGCGCCGCTCCCTGAACAGCCTGAATGCCTTCTCGAAAAGAGTGTGACCTTCGGAAGGCGAGTATAATAGCCGGCACGCCCCGGCCCAGTAAAGAAGCCATGGTTCAATCCGTACGACCGCTTCGGGAAGTCCCTGGAGCCAGCCCTCCAGGGTTTTGATCCGGCCCTGGGCGGCAAGGCTTGGGGCGTGCTTTAAAATCACCAGGACAGCCTCCGGCCAGGCGCCTGCTCTTTTCAGAAGATCGACGGCTTCTTCGAACTGACCGTTTGCCTCCAGGATCATGGCCGCCTTTTTTTCAAGTTCTACAAGTTCCCCGTGATCGATGAGGTCTGCGGCAAGATGCCGCAGGAATTCCTGGAAGAGGGGATGATACCGGTAGCTGGCTGTTTGCGACTCGAGTTTCTGAGTGAAGTAACCCTTGTCGTTTAGCTCCGAGAGGATGCGCTGGGCCTCATGGTTGCCGGTGAGGGCCTCGGTCATTTTTGCGGACATCTGTTGGAACAGTGATGTTTTTAGCAGGAAGTCCCGGGTTGCAGGGGCCGCCCTGTCGAATATCTCCCTTGCGAAATATTGAAATATCTCTTTTGTCGCACCCATCTTCGACAGAACTGACTCGATGCCGCCCTTCCTTGCCCTCTCCAGCAGAAGCACAATTCCGGCAACCCATCCGTCGGTCTTTTCCTGAAGGCGTTCAAGTATCTCGTGGGAGACCGCCTCAGGACCTCGGAGGCGGACCATCTCCTTCGACTCATCCAGGGTGAACTTCAGCTCGTCCCAGCCGATTATCTTCATCAGGTTGTTTGCCCTCAACCGGACAAGGGCTTCCGAGGGCTCTTCCCTGCTTATTAAGACGATTTTTATCCCATCGGGTACCTGAGAGATGCCCGCATTCAAGATTTCGTGAAAGGGCGTTCCCCGAGGGACATCCTGGCAGTTGTCAAAAACGATGGCGAAAGGTGAACCGTTGTTCTCGGTGACCGGAATCAGCCTGCTGTAGACATCCTCAAAAAAGCGCCGCGAAAATGTGGGAATTCCAAGGAAATACTCGGGAGTAAGTAACGGCGGGGATTTTCTCTTGCGAGGATTTGCCTTTTGCGCCGCCAGGCCCAGATAATAGAAGAAGCTCGCCGGATCGCAGTCGCCTTCATCGACCTGGTACCAAAGGGAATGCATTTGCCGGGCTTCGAGCCAGCTTGTCGCAAGCGTAGTTTTGCCTGTGCCGGCTGGTGCTGTTATCCAGAGAACCGGCTGCTGAAGGCTGTCGTCGAGCAGCCGAAAAAGGCGGTCTCTGGGGAAAATACCGGAAGGTCTTGGACGGGTGATCTTGGCGGGCGTTACCGAAGTCTTCATCTCTTTTTTCCTGCCAAACCGGGAGGATTCATTTCCATTTAAAATTGATGCTTGTACCTGCCAGAAGCATGAAGTTGCGGTATTCACCACTCAGGATGTCATTTGAAACCGTCCTCGGTTCGAAGAAATCGGCAAGACAGAAGGCGTCAAATGTAAATCTACCCATCCTGTATCCAAAGCCCAGGCTGACACCATGCTGGTTGGAGTCCGGGTTGCCCGGACCGACCGTTATATCGGGCACATAGGTTTGAGTGTACACGTAGCCGCCTCGAAGGGCGAGCCTGTCGTTTACCTTGTATTCGACGCCGGCTTTTAACTCCCAGGCATCTTTGGAATCAAACGGAATATCGAGATCTCCAAATCCTGCCTGAACCACTTTATGTTGAACGTTCACATCGATGGCGTTAAGCGACGACCAGCCTGCCCCGTCGGCATCGAAGGCAAACGTCAATTTATCGGTCGGTCTGAAAGCGATGCCTATGGTTACCACTTGAGGAAAGTCAACTGCGGAGGAGGCGTCAGTCTTAAAGGAAGAACCGCCGAAGAAAGGCCTGAGCGAGGGAGCGATATTATCGAGCGAAACTGTCATGTCTTGTTTCACTTTGGAGCCGCTGCGAAACGAAACGGCAAAGCTGACCAGTCTGCCGGGAAAAAGAAGGATGCCCGCATTGCAGCCCCAGCCCCCTCCCTCACCTTCGAGCGAAAGCTTTGCATCTCCAGCTCTCAGCCTCGCCTGATTCACCATACTCTCGGCCGTAAGCGTTGCATACTGATAGTAAAACCCTGCCCCCAGCGAGATCCAGGGATTAAGCCTGAAGGCAGCCACCGGATTGACGGCGAAAGTTCCAATCTCACTCTCGGTAGATATGTACCTGGTTATTCCCCCTTCATCCCATTTTCTACCGCCGATGCCAAAAGGCGAATAGATTCCCAGGCCGAAGCAGAATGCATCGGTGTTGAAGTCGGATGTGGCGTAAAGATGCGGGGGGGGAAAAACCTGAAATTCCGATTCTTCGGAACTTCCCGAAGGGCTTATATATTCGCTTGATGGGAATACGAGTGTTCCGCCCGAATAGAAGTTCGTTCCGTGGAGCTGGGTTAGCCCTGCCGGATTGAAGAATACGGCGGATGGGTCATCGGCAACTGCTGCGAATGCGGTCCCCATGGCCGCAGCCTTGGAACCGTCAACAGGACCTCCCGCAAAGCAGATTGCAGACCTTGCGCAAATAAGCATGGCACAGATGACTATGAAGGATTTTGGGCCGGCTCCGCGCAACGACGCCCGTGTTCGTGCTCCTGTAAGGAAAACGCATCTTGCAAGGAGGTGCGAAATGGCCATGCAGCGGCATTGGTGCATAATGGTGCATCTCTCGGTTGCCCGGTGAAAGATTGCTTCAGGGTTTCGGCGACAAGGCAACAGCCGAAATTTCCAATTCTCTCAAATTGCCTGATTCCATAACCTCTGTTAAGCATTGAATAATGCGCCAATTTCGCTTTTCGATACACTTCGACATGCCGCTTCGGGACACCCGGAAACCACGGAAAGCCAACAGTGCGGTCAGGAGGATTATCATGGATGGCGGTCCCCCGCCAACTTTTCGAAGACAGATTGAGGTTGAAAAAACGCCCCGGCAAGCCCCACGGACAGCAAAAGTATATGTCTTACCAATTTATAGTGCAATTGTAATGTGAATGAATCGAATATTTTCGATTTCAGACACACTGCTCGCTAAATTTGTTCAACCCGGTTTTGCCTCACCCTCTTGTGACAGCTCGAACGAATGGGATACGATAGTGCCTGACGAGTGAAAAAGCCGAGGCAACGTCCACGCACCACTTCCCGGCAGGATAGACCACCTTGGCTCCAACCTCGACAAGCCTCCAGATGCTTGACGAAAAGTGAACTGCCGCCAACCGGAAGCCTTCCCCGGCCGACGGCAACAGGTGTTCGAGTTCAAGACGCATGGCCTCGCCTACGGTCGTATTTCTGCCGCTGATCACCCTGCGCTCGTCTTCTCGCGAGGCTTCCAGCATTTGCCCGTTAAGGTCTTCGAGATTCCGGGCTTTGGGGACCGGCACCAGATGATTGCGGCGAAAGTATCCGCCTTCACCCTCCACGCCCCACTTCTCGTTTCCACGTGCTGGATTACAAAAGTCCGACTGGAATCCCCAATGCGACCTGAAAGCGATGAATCGCTCCGTTTCCTCCCTTTGGTGACCTCGAAGGATTTTCTTTACCGCCGAGGCCGGATTGTCATAGCGCAGGGTGGCGAAGACCCCGCCAAAGTAGTGGAAGGCAAACTCGTGGGCTTCCAGAAAGGCTTGCCGGCTTGCATGCGGATACGCACGGTGAAACGCCCCGCCACTGGCCATGCTTCGCATACAGAAAACGTAGAGTTTTTGCCGTTCTTCATCCAAGTCGGCATAAGCTTCGTACCAATTGACCTGAGCTTCTTCCCCGAACCTGTATGATTGGGGAATGAATGTCTCGCGTCCGGTCAGCCCCATCTCATGTTTGCGGTCGGGAACAAACTGGCGAACCGTTGGTTCCGAGACTTCCAGGTCGGGCCTTTCCTCGCACAGACGCCGCCAGATGCGATGGGCCGTATGGCGTTGCTTGCGCGGCGCTTTCCGATCCGCCTCAAGAATAGTGTTGATGAATGTGATTGCCGGTCCCAGTTTGGGTTTTACACGGACCGCAGCCTTCCGCTCCCCCGGAACTGCACTGGTCAAAGCTTCACGAACGGCGGTGCACTCCAAACTTTGCTGCAACTCCGCTGATCGTTCCGACTCCATGCTCATACTCCCGCCTAATCTCCTCGAATAGCTCCACCTTTCGCCTCCTTTTCAACCGTACCTCCATTCCAGCCAATACTTGGCGGAACGCCAAAGTACAATTTATTGGTTCCAAGGTGGGCCAAATCAGAGTATCGAAGTGGGCCAATTTAGAGTATCGAAATCAATGAATGCAATATCCGCTGTTTGAACGGCGCAGTGGATGGTGCACATGCTTTGCTGGTTCAAAAATGGGATTATTTTTAAGTTGCCACCCGTGAAATTTCAAGCTCTTAGCGACTGGCGCATCTAACTTTATTCTATATTATCAATATCTTTGGTTAGTCAGAGCCCGTACGCGGACGAGTCGGATGAGGAGACCAGACGAGGGGGCCAGACCCCGGACGACGAACATAGGGAGGGGGTATCTGGTATTGACCCTCCGCCGCCCCGTGTGTAGTATGAATGAAAGCGAGGGAATTAAACACCGATCCGCTGAGCGCAGAGGGAGAGAACCGGAAGGCTCCGAGATGATCATTTCTGGTGGATTTTCTTGCTCCGGTTTCCAAACCTTGATGAGAAGGCTGAAGAGAATGTCGACTCAAACGGCCAAAGAAGCAATTCACTACACCTATGAGGATTACAAAGATTTCCCTGATGAGTTTCGATGTGAACTCATTGACGGCCGAATCTACGATATGACCCCAGCGCAGTCCATGAGACATCAAGAAATTGCCGGGGAGCTTTACCGAATTATTGGGAATCATGTCAAGAATATGGGCCATCGTTGCCGAGTCTTCATTGCCCCTGCGGATGTAATCCTGGCGCAGGATCAAGTGGTACAGCCGGACATCTTTATCGTCTGCGACAGATCGAAAATCGAAAAGCATGCCCTTGTCGGTGCGCCGGATGTGGTATTTGAAATCCTATCCCCAAGTACATCCAAAAAAGACCGCACCAAGAAAATGGATCTTTACCGCCGGTTCGAGGTCTCTGAATATTTCCTGGTAGATCCCGAAAATGAACTCGTGGAAGAATTCATGTATTCCGAGGGGCGATATTGGGTCAAGGGCTCTTACGAAGGAGACGAGGTCTTCTCCATCGATACTATTAGCCTGGGAATAGCCGCAAAAGACCTCTTTCTCCCTATTTCTTGATCATCAAGTTCGAGCTTGACATGCCAATCCCTCCGATTGTGGAGAGATGAAGACTGGATTTTCTTCGCACGGGGATCGGCCTAATGAGGTAAAGAGAGGCGGGCAACCTGAATTCTGTGGTGTGGAATCGCCCGTCCTGATACCTCCACCGGTGGTTTCAATCGTGTAGTATCCTTCAAGCAGGGCAACAAGAGGGCGCCGGCGCGCCAAACCTCCAAATTCAGATCGGTTTTTTCATCACGCCGGAGAGCTAGGTGGTCGGGGATCATCTGTCCTTCCGGTAGCCAGGCCTTCTGCCAAGGTGGGCGACTGCAACGATTTGAATCTTCGTTAAGTCATGCCGGTAGACAAGAGAAAATCGAAATCGTCTCAGGAAAAAGAGTCTTGTACCGTATCTGAACGGCGGCCACATATCAGGATCTTCCCTGATGGAATTGACGGCCATCCGATGTCGAGTTCCGAAATCCGCCTTTCGACTTCAGACTGCCACGCGGATTCCGCGTCAAATCAATTTGGCGGTCCAAACAACCTCATGGAAGCCTCCTTGAGGCGATAGCTCTGGCCTTCGAACTTGCTGGTACCCGTTCCGAAAGCCGAGAGCCTTGAAGAGCTCAACGAAAAGATACCGGGCAATCGGCGATTCCACACTCATTCCACACTACGGCCCGGAAAACGAAGGTGCTCTGGAGGAAATTATCGAGCACACTACGATGACGGTTTGCTATAACCAACCATTATTATTGGAACTCTTGGGCGATAAGCACACCGTGAAATCGTTGTGATGGTGGAGACCACCGGGGATGCCTCAGGCAGATGTTTCCAGACTAAAGTATTTAAGTGCCCATGAGGGATATTCCATGAGTAAATATAAAATGTGAAGGGCGTCCCCAAAATCCCAACGATTTTCATGGCTTGATTCCACCCTGCCCCCGCCCGCGAGATCGCAAGTCATGGAATACGCCGTGGAGAAAAAAGTACGCGGTCTATTCCCTCTAATCCTGCCTTTCGTCCGAAAGGACCTCCTGTACTCGCCCGACCCGGCCATCATCGAGTCGCACCTTGATCCCGCGAGAGTGGTAGGGGGCGGACGTGAGTATATCCTTCACAACCCCGACCGTTCGGCGGCCGGTTCGTTGATCTTGCTTCAAAATGATTTCGACGCGCTGACCGGGTCGAATG
>JARLHP010000058.1 GCA_031292195.1 Syntrophobacteraceae bacterium | reverse complement strand
TTGGTTCTGCCGGGGAATTCCTAGTCTTTGTAGGAGCGGCTTCCAGCCGCGATTTGTCTTGATCGCGGCTGGAAGCCTGCACCTCAACCCTACAACACCATTGATCTATCCTCGTCCCACGATCCAAAACAGGTCGTAACTCGGCGGTCTTACATCAAGATCAAGGCTGAACCAAATACCCCTGGGGATAGTACACCGGCTTGGAAGGCACAGGACGAATGGGACGCCATAGGGCGAATAAAGAGCGGGGCGACCTTCCATAGCCCGTGAGCGGGGCTGCAAGCCCGGATACCGCATTAAAGAACTAAGAGCGCAGGGCGGAGCCCGCCCCGCGCTCTTTTGACCTTTGCCTTTTCAGTGGACTTGCGCGGCAGCGTCGTAGAGCCCCAGCCGGTTTAGCCGGATGGAGTTCAGTTCGGCGCCCGGTTTGTCCAGCGAGTTGACCAGCGCATAGATTTTGTTCGCTTCCTTTTGATGGCCCGCCTCCGCCTCCTTCATCACCACAGCCATGTAGGCCGCCTGCACGGAGATCAGCCGCTGACGCGCGGCCACTCTCTTCATCTCGATTATGGCGCAGCGGTTTACGAGCTGAAAGTAATCGCGCAGGACCGTCTCCCAGGGCGTCTTCCACTCCCGACTCCATTGCGAAAGACGTGATTTGACCTCCGGGGTTATATCCGCCTGCTTGTCGGGGTCTGTCAGGGAAGGGTGTTTCAGCAGGATGGTTTCAAAACCGCTCCAGTACGGCCGGCTGCGAAGTTTATCCGTTTTCGCCACCACCGCCCGCAGATCGGCGTAGAACGCCGCCACTTGACGTTTCGTGGCTTCCAGCGATTTGTGGGCCGCGGCCAGCTTCGCCCCGGCCCCGGGAGGCGGCGGGGCGACGGAAGTCCTTGACTGCGTGGAGGCGCAACCACCGATCGAAACGATCAACAGCATGGCCCAGATAGAATAGGCAAAAGATTTCCCGACTGATTTTGCAGCGCGATGCGGCATGTCGATTTCCCCAATCATAAGGTACACAGTAGATAAAAAATACATTCAAAACCCCATTTCAAAAGCAGTGGGATTTAGTATTATTTTCGGTAGATTGCACACTTCGACAGTGATATTGTCCTTAGCACTTGCTGTTATTCGCCCCGTGAAAGCCAGGCCACCCCCGCTGCCTGGCTTTCTTTTTTTACCGCCCCCTCGCCTGCTTCTAAATACAGGTTTTCCATGCGCCCGCCGGTCAGCGTGGTTACATTTCACCTATAAAGCGAGCAGGAGGAAAATGATGCCGGAAATTGCCGAATATATAATGGACAAAGTGGATTGGATAGCCGACAGAATCCGGGAATTGCTAACGGGTTCGAAGAGATACAGGCTTGGAGAAGTCAAAGAGCGGGCGCCACGGGGCCTTCCTGCTCGACAGATTCGACCGGCTTCGCCTCCCGATGAGCCCTGCGGGAAGTACTAGGGATTTTGCCCGACCATGAAGGCGGTTTGGAGCGAACTCAATGGGAGATTCCGAAATAGGTCTGTCGGATGGTGTCGTTACCCTTGAGTTCTTCGACATCGCCATCGAAGGTTACCTGCCCCTTGTCGAGGATATATATTTTCTGAGCGAAGTCGAGGAAGGAGACATTCTGCTCGGCGATGAGCATCGAGAGTTTTTCCCGTTCGTGGAGGGCCTTCAAGACTTCTATGACCTTTTTGACGAATTTGGGAGAAAGGCCACTAGAGGGCTCGTCCATGATCACCAGTTTGGGATTGGACATGAGGGTTTTGGCCACTCCCAGCATCTTTCGCTGGCCGCCGCTCAAAGAACCGCCCATCTTCTTTCTGAACTCTCTTAGATCGGGGAAATAGTCAAACATTTCCCCCGCTCTTTTTCGATTGTCTTTTTCGGGTCTGAAATAGCCACCCAATTTCAGGTTCTCTTCCACGGTAAGATTGGGGAAAATACCCAGTTCCGACATATAACCGATGCCGCCGGTAATCCTCACATTGGGCTTTGCCCGGGTGATGTCTTTTCCATCGAAAACTATCCTGCCTTTCCAGGCGGCGACCAGGCCGGAGATGGTTTTGAGCAGCGTGGTTTTACCCGCGCCGTTTACCCCCAGCAACACCACGCTTTGATTGCAGGCAACTGAGAGGCTGCTACCCCACAGCACCTGTGTCAAGCCATAACCGGACTCCAGCGCCTCCACCTCCAGCAAGCTCTTCATCGTCATCTCCCCAGAAAAACCTCGACGACCTCTTCGTGCTGAGCCGCCTCCTGGATGGAACCCCGAAACAAATTCGCCCCCGCATTCATTACCACCACGTCCGAAGTGAGCGAATCGATAAAACCGAGGTGGTGTTCCACAACGATCATGGCCACGCCGGTTGCCCGGATGCGCAACAGCGTTTCGGCAATCCAGTTCAATTCCTGGTGGCTGAGGCCCGCGGCTATCTCGTCGACCAGAAGCAACTTGGGTTTAGTGGCCAGGGCGGTCGCCAACCCCAACAGTTTTTGTTGGGCAAAGGTAAGACCGGCTGAAATCGAATCTTTTAGATTGTCGAGTTCGACAAATTCCAAAGCGTCCCGGATGGTTTCAAGCGGATTGCCTTCGCTCGATCCATAAACCGCGGCAAGCCTGACATTCTCCCACACGGTGAGAGCCGACAAGGGCTTGGGAACCTGGAACGTTCTATTGATACCCTTGTGGACGAGCTTATGCGAGGGAAACTTGTAGATAGAGCCGCCGTCAAATTCTATCGATCCTCCATCGGGTCTATAGACCCCGGATATGACATTTATGAGGGTGGTCTTGCCCGATCCGTTGGGGCCGGCAAGACCGACGATTTGCTCTTGGCACACATCGATATTGACGCCGTTAAGAGCCTTGAAGCCTCCGAATTTTTTGACCAACCCCTCGACTCTTAAAAGCTTTTTGGAGTTATGGGACATACACCTTGCCTTTTCGCAAAATAGAGGCGATCCCATCAGGCAGGAAAAGTACCAGCACAATGATCAGCAACCCGTAGAAAAGCTGGAAGTATTGCGGCGTGGAAATGCCGATGAAGTTATACATGCTGTACAAGAGCAGGGCGCCGATCAAAGGGCCGGCGACCGTAGCGATCCCCCCGAACAGGACGAAAACAATTGTGAACACGCTTACATCCAGGCTAAAGACGGTACTCGGATAAAAAACCGCCGTGTACCAGCCGAAAGCCGCTCCGCAGAGTCCGGCCACAAAGGCGCTGAGCATCCAGGCGATGCTTCTTGCCTTGACGACGTTTACTCCCGCCAGTGAAGCGCTGACCTGGTCCTCCTTGATGGCCAGAAGTGAGAGGCCAAAATCGGAGTTGCGCATATAGGCAACCAGCAGCATGGCGAAAATCAGCACGCCGAGCATCGTGTAATAGCCGGCGTTTGCGTTGTAGACCGCGGATAGATCGATGCCGTAAGGCCCCTGGGTGATTTTTTCCAGGGAAGGATTGGCCACCACCTGATAAAGGGCCTGCGAGGCCGCCAGGTTGGCGATGGCGAAATAGGCGCCCGAGAGCCTGAGAAGCGGGATGAGAATAACGCCCGTCAGCACCGCGCAGAACCCGCCGATGATCACTGCCAAAAACGGAGAAATATGGAGCAACGTTATGGCGATAGCCGCTCCGTAGGCGCCCGCGCCGAAAAACCCCACATAGCCGAAGGGCAGGTAGCCCGTAAAGCCGTAGATAATGTTCAGCCCCTCGGCCAGCGCCAGATAGAGCATCATGTTGAACAGAAAAGACTGATTGTTGTAAAAGCGGGGCAAAAATAGAAAAAGTGCCGCGATCACCAGCACAACGGTCAAACTGGGAAAAAATCGTTTAAGCACCGCGCGCCGCCTTTCCAACCAGACCTTCGGGTTTGAAAAGCATTACGGCTATCAGCAGAACGTAGGGCAGGATATCGGCCCAGGAGGAAAAATAGCTTTGCATGAACATGATGGCGATCCCGTAGATCAAGCCTCCCAGGATGGTGCCCAGCGGGTTGCCAAGAGAGCCCAGAACGATAATGGCGAAGGACACGGTGGTGAGTTCGGGTCCCATGGAAGGGGAGGAAGCGCCGATAACAAAAAAGCTGAAAACACCGGCTATGGCCGCCAGCGCCAGGCCCATGCAAAAGACAACGGCGGAGACACGGTTAACGTCTATGCCGCTCATCATGGCCTCGTCCCTGTTGGCCATCACCGCCCTGGTGGCATAGCCCGGCCGTGTATACCGCAGGAACCAGTAAACGAAGCCGAAAGCGGCGAGCGCAACCAGCGTGGTGATCAGCCACGAGATCGGAAAACGTTGTCCGAAAATGTCGACTCCGGCGGCGCCGAACACATTGCCGGGAATGGAGCGCTGATTGTTGCCGAAAGAAAAGATAACCACGGCCTCGATAACCTGGGAAACCCCGAAAAAGAGTATGAAGGAGAGCATTTCAGGGTCTTTGGATTTTAGCAGGCGAGGAACGAACGCATAATAGAGCGGATAGCCCACGATGAAAAACACCGCCACCGCCACGGGAACGGCCCAAAGCGGGTTTAGTCCCAACAGATGGTAGAGCCAGTATGCCAGGAAAGAGCCCAGCATGATAATGTCGCCATGCGCCAGATTGATCATTTTCAAGACACCGAAAATGATATTGAGCCCCAGCCCCACAAGGCCAAAAAATATGCCGTACATGATTCCGGCAATTATGGTGTATGCAAAAAGGTTCAAGGAGGCCTCGTGACTCGTGACTCGTGACTCGTGACTCGTGACTCGTGACTCGTGACTCGTGACTCGTGACTCGTGACTGGTGACTGGTGACTGGTTTGCTCGCACCCTTATTAACCCACCAACCGCAATTAA
>JARLHP010000057.1 GCA_031292195.1 Syntrophobacteraceae bacterium | reverse complement strand
TTGGTTCTGCCGGGGAATTCCTAGTCTTTGTAGGAGCGGCTTCCAGCCGCGATTTGTCTTGATCGCGGCTGGAAGCCTGCACCTCAACCCTACAACACCATTGATCTATCCTCGTCCCACGATCCAAAACAGGTCGTAACTTGGCGGTCTTACATCAAGATCAAGGCTGAACCAAATACCCCTGGCCGTGCCGGGTTGCCGCCCACCTCAATGTTCTAAGTATGCTGAAATAGTTTTTTGCGCCCACGGCGCCGGTGTTCCGGTCGCGGGCTACGTCGTGTGCGGCACAGTCGCCCGCGATCCGGATCAGAGCAGTTTCTTATGTCGTCCCGGAATACCCGGAAACCGCGAAAAGTCCGTGGTTTGGGCTTGGCAATCCTGGCTGCGGCGGCACGCCGCCTCAGAAACAAAAAACCCGCCAAACTGGCGGGTAGTGTGGAAAATTATCGCCTCAATCTCGCGAAATGGCAAGAACCGGCGTGACCGAAGCCCGGCTTGCCGGATCATGACTTTAGACTCACAAACGCCTGTATATGGACTGAGGGATGTAAAAGCGTCTCTTGTTCAGAACAACTCCCAGTATATTCCCCTCCACCCTGAAGATACTGTCCCGCATTCTCCTCACCGTTTGCCACCGCGATTTCTCGGCCTCGACCACCAGAACCACACCATCAACCTTGGAAGCGATGGCCAGACCGTCGGGGGAATGAGCCAAAGGCGCCGTATCGATTAAAACCAGGTCAAATCTTGTCCGGAGCTTTTCGCACATTCTCTCAAAGGAGGAGTTAAATATTTCGGGAGTGGAAACCGAGGAATTGGAGCATCCGCTCACATACAGTTTAGACTGCCCCGCACGTTGCCAAGAACCCTCGATATCCCTGCCGTTTCGTAGCGCATCCACCCAATCCCGGCCGCTCTGGATATCAAAGAAGCGATCCTGGCTGTGGTTGAGGCGGTCTGCGTCGAGCAAAAGCACCGAATGCCCGATCAGGTCGGCCACCACCTTCGCGAATTCCCGGCAAATGGTGGAACTCCCCTCCCCCTCGCTGGCGCTTATGAACTGAACTATTTTGGATTTGTGATGAGGCAGAAGGGTCTCGATGACCTTATAGAGGCTGAGCATCTCATCTTCCAATCCCAACCCGGCCGGTTCGAACGGGGCGAAAGGCACCGGGGCGGAGCGCTCGGCTTCCCCCCGGTCCTTCTTTTCACGGTGAACATTTTGCAGCGCTTCGTAGATTTTACTCATTACCGCGTTCCTCCATCGCCGGCCTGGTCCCCGTCTCGCAGGTCTATCTATAAGCAGTATCGGCAAATACTCAAGGCCGGACCAGTCAATTTCAACTTACGGGCTCTTACTGCTATGGAAGAAGAATTTGTTCTCCAACCGAGATTCTGTTGATGTCCTCGACCCGGGGATTCAACTCTTTGAAGGACTCCAGCATATCAGGGCTCACACTGCCATGAATGCCCATTAACAGCTTGCTCACACTGTCGCCTTCCTTTACCACCACCGGATGCCTGGAATCTGCCTCCGACGGGTTTGCCGGGGCCTGCACCGGGGGCCCGACCGACATCCTGGACGCCTTTTTAGACGCGGGACCATTGCCTCCGCTCGCCCCGGCCGTCTGTGCGGCCGGCCCTGCCTGGCCCGTTGACGAAGTGATCACCGCGGGCTTAACTCCCGCCTCCGCCCTCCTTTTTGTCACCTCGTCCCGGGTTGCGGCCGGGGGCTTCACACCATCGGCGCCGACCGTCGATTTTGGCTTGCCCCCCACCGCCACACCGTGCTCGACTCGAGCAACCGGTTCTTCTTTCTTTGCACCCGGCGCATTGGCCTTTGTTTTCGCTGACTTTGTAATTACCTCCTGGACAGGTTGCGGCAACGGCCTGCCAAGTGAAGCACCCGGGGATTGTCTGCCGCCCGCGGGATTTAGCCGACTCGACGTGACGCTCATCGAGACCAGAAAAGCGGCCCCCAGGCCGCCGGCCAGGACCAGGAGCCAGAAAATCGTCCAAGCAAAACCGTTACGAGTTTGTCCTGCCCGAAAATCTTCCAGCACCTCTTGTACAATCCTGTGATCGACGGGCTTGCGCTGATATCCGTAGGCAGTGACAAGCGCATTGTCGCACAGGATGTTCATGGTGCGCGGAATTCCATGACCGTGTTCGATGATCAGTTTCAACGCCCTTCCGGTAAAAACCGGGTTGTGGAACGACGACGCCCTCATTAGCCTGTGATGGATATAGGCCAGGCTTTCCTCGGCCGTAAGGGATTCGATACGCGAGCGAATGGCGATGCGCTGTTTCAACTGCCTCAATTCGGGCAACTCCAGCTTGGCTTCGAACTCCGGCTGCCCCACCAGAATTATCTGTATCAGTTTATCCTGCGAGGTCTCCAGGTTGGAGAGCATCCTCAGCCGCTCCAGGGTTTCAACCGACATGTTCTGCGCCTCGTCGATTATCAGAACGACATTACGATCCTTTTTGTATTCCTCGATAAGATAATGGAAGAGCGTGACGATCAGTTCCTCCGGGTCTTCACCAACCATCCGGACGCCAAGCTCCGAACAAATCTGTTTTAGCAGCTTGTTAAAGGAGAGGGCCGCATTGAATATATAGATGATCCGGATCTTTTCCGAGTCGATCCCCTCCAGATATGACCTCAGAATAGTCGTTTTCCCCACTCCCACCTCCCCGGTAACGGCAATGAACCCCTTTCTTCTTTCAATGCCGTAGAATATCGAACCGGAGGCCTCCTTATGACTGGGACTCAAAAAAAGGAAATCCGGGTCGGGAGTGATGTGGAAAGGACTCTTCTTTAACTTGAAAAATTCACGGTACATCCCGCTCCCCTCATACCGCTTCGCCTTCGAGACGATACGACCCTTTGTCCCTCACCCCGTCCCGAATCGGTCCAGGCCGATCGTGGAAAGACGATTGGCGCCGACTTGAACGCGATGTGGCATCAGTCCTTGATCGCAATGGCGATCAGCACCGGAAGGTCCAATCGCTTTTCCGCCTCCATGGCGGTGCTGATCACCTGTTTGTTCATCTCCAGGAGGTAGGCGATCCCCAGGCTTGCCACCAGGGCAAAAACAATGGCCGCTCCCAGCAGAAGGAGCAGGGGCATGGGCGGGTTTACCGGCGAAAGCGGCGCCGAAGCCGGTTCGATCACGCTCACGCTGGTCATTTTGTCGCGGCCCAGTTCGTTATACACGTTGGCCTCTTCCAGCTTTCGCCGGTAATCGTCAAACATTCGCCGGTTGGAAGATACCGCCGCCGCCAGTAACCTGTATTGGTTTTCTTTGGCTTCAAAGTACTGAAGTTCCTGGTTCATTTGAACAAGCTGGCCCTGAGTACCGGTCAACTTCACGTTCAAGGCGCTGAGTGTGGCCTTTTTGTCCAGGAGATGCTTCTGAATTTCCTGGTATACAGGGTCGGCCGGAGCGATGTCGGGATTTTCGGAGGTGTTCTTTTTGATGTAATTTTCCACAGTGGCTATCTGGCCCCGAACAGCACCGATCAGAGGGTTGTCTCCCTTATACTTCGCAGTAAGCGCCTGCTCCTGGAGCTTGAGGGTAAGCAATTTGGACCTGGCGTCTCCCGCCCGGTCGGAAGCCGCCGCGGTCACCTCGGAGCGGGGGATGGTCCTCAATTGCTTTTCCAGCTCGACAATCGTTTGCTCCACTTCCTTTATTTCGTTTGCCGTATTGTTCAAGGCAACGCCCTGATTGGAACGCTGCTCCAAGAGCATCTTGCGCTGCTGGTCGAAGTCGATGATCTTGCTGCGCTCCGAAAATGTTTTCAGCTTGTTTAGCGATTCGCCCAGCTTCTCTCGGTAGTAATCAACCTTGTTTTGCAGAAAGAGCGCCGACCGAGGGTCTTTGTAAATCTCGCTGCGCTTGTCGATATAGGCGCTTACGAGTTGATTGACCACCGCGGCGCCACTCTCTGGCTTGGTCCCCTCGAAGGTGACCTCGATAACGTCGCCTTTTTTGGCGGGTTCCACCTTCAGGTATTTATCGAGGAGCAAAAGCGCCGCCTCCTCTTTGCTGAGTTTGGCGGACTTCCAGGTGGCAAGTCCGGGGAATATGGCCTCAGGCGTCAAAGCGGTGATCACTTTTTCCTTGAGATCTCTACTTTGGAGAATGCTTATTTCCGCACCGATCATTTGCGAATGGTCGACCGCCGTCGCATCGCGTTTGCCAAGCGAGGGGTCGGGATAATAGTTCTCCCAGCCAATCTTTACCAGAATGGAAGACTTGGCCACGAATCTGGGCGTATAGATCAGTTCATCGTATGCCAGCGCCAGTCCGCAACCCAGGAGGCCAAACACCGCGAAAAGCACGATTATCCTTCCCTGATGTTTGAAAAATATGGACAGGTAGTCGCGAAGATTATTCGCCTGACGCACCTCCCGCACCATGAGCATCCGCTCCGCCTGCAGCGCTGGAGAACTCCCGGCGGGGGAAACAACCGGAACATTTCGATCCGAATTTTCCGATTCACTCATTGTTCATCTCTTAATGTGTAAATAAATAATAAAATGAAAACTCCCCGCCAAGAGCGCCTATCGTACGGGCAATGTACTGGTCCACCCACAGGTCCACGTTGGCGATATTGCTCCTGGGGACAATGACCATGTCATAGGGCTCTAAATAGATATCCTGCGACAAGTCCACGCCCTTCATCGCTTTTTCGATATTTAGACCAATTTGAAAGGGTTTGTTATTGGCGCCGTGCCGAAGAACTATCACTTCGTTGGTGCGGGCGGTGGGCAGAAAACCGCCGGCCATGGCAACCGCCTGCAAAACCGTGGTGGGGCCTGGCAAAAGCTCCATCGCCGGCTTTGCGACTTCTCCTCCCACAAAGATCCGGCTGCCGGCCACATCGCCCACCACCACCGAAAGTTCGGGTTGTTGAAGGTATTTGGTGTAGTCTCCGCTAAGACGTTTTCTCAGCTCCTCGCTGCTCAGACCCGCAACCTTGACTTCATGCACCAGCAGAAGGGAGACCGTCCCGTCGGGCTGCACCGTCACCTCCTGGTTGAGGTCCGGATTATAAAATAACTTGACGCTGAGCTTGTCGCCGGGGGCGATTCGGTAGGCATGGGGAGAAGGAGGCGCCGCGGTGCCGGGCGCCCCGACTTTGACGGCGCTTTTGTTGTAAGCTCCGCAACCGTGGAGACCCAACGAAATGACTAATAAAATCAGAAATCTGTTTTTCATTTTTCCCGCCCGTTAGTGACACTGCCGTTCCAATCGTCATTTGTTACCCACATCAATCATGAGCAGCGTGTGGACATTCTTCAAATGAAGAAAAGCGGGCGGGGGGCTTGGCGACCGATTCGCGATCTATTCCTTTTTTTCTGCCGCCTTCATGCGGTCCAGTATCATCAGCCGCTGAGCCTTTTGCCAGTCCCACGGGGCAATCGCGGGCGGTTGGGCCCAAAGCCCGATGAAATTCATTTGGGCGAACCCCTCCAGCTTCTTCCATTCCTGACACAGGCGGGATTTGTCATCGCAGGGCTTCACCCAGGCAAGCCCGTATCCCACAAGTTTATAGTTCAGATAGCCCGTCGAGCCCTCGACTCTTACCAGCACATTTTCCACCCCGTAGTTGTCCTTGAAGACCGGGGTAATCTCCACCTCTCTTTGCAGCGACAAAAACTTGGTCATAAACAGGGCCTTCTCGTGAAACGGTTGCCCGAAGAGTGGGCAGACAACACCGTAGAGGCGGATTTGTCGCGTGGCGCCATTTGCCGAAACCGTCATCAAATCCCCCGCGCCCACACTTACCACCTTCCCCGTGAAGGCCAAACAGGGCAAAGCAAACAGCGAACAGATGGCCACAAACGCGATGACCAGGACAATGACTTTGGATTTGCCGGTTAACGTCATGATTTCTGTCTCCCTGGCTTCAAGGCTTGCCTGCAGCTCCGCCAACTCGGTGACACCCGGGAACAAAAGACAAAATTATATCCTTTGGGGTCGGCAGTGCGGCAAGTTGCGCCTTGAGCATCAAAATAGAGTGTATTGGTGGAAGGTAAAGGGTGAAAGGAAGTACTAGAAACAGGGTACCTTAAATACCGCATAATTGATACAATCGCTTAATATCAGATAGTTACACTGTCACGGCACATGTCGGAATTTTTTACAAAAACCCCGCCGGGGCTGGATTTCCCACGGCCGCCCGGCACCCTGCACCGTTTTGCCTGTCAATCCGCCTAAATTCAGTTTCCATACCATACTTTAGGGGAAAGTTGATGTATTATTCCTGTTGGCTATTATCCCGGTTAACGAGCGTCCTGCATGGGGGGGTCATGCTTCAAAGCAGTCACATGGAGCCGTCCGAAATCGTTAGAAAGCGCATTTTGCTATACTCTGCTCTTTGCAGTTTACTGTCCGGCGTCCTGATCGCTGTCATCTGTATGTGGCCTCTGTATGATTCGCTGCAAGCCAATGCCAAAAAGGACCTCATGCTGCTGTTGCGAATCAAGGCGACAGCGGTCGAAGAATTCCTGAGAAGAGCCGAAGACATTGCCGCCCAGATCGCCAGCAGGACCGTTATTGCCGAGAAACTGGAGAGTTACAATAAAGGTTTGATTACCGCCAAAGAGCTTGACAGCTTCACTGTGCCAAAGCTGGAAGACCCTGTTTCCCGGGCGCGGGATGTCGCCGGGGTTTGGAGGCTTGACGCCAAAGGCCATCCGGTCGTCAGAATCGGATTGGCCATTGACCATGAGCCTTGTACGCCGGCGGATAACGGTTCGCGTGGGGTAACTCTTTCCGGGCCGTTCGAAATAGGCGGCAGGTCTTTCCTCTGTGCCGCGGCGCCCATCGTCAACAGGAAGTCGGAAAGAATCGGTACCGATCTCGTCCTTTTCAAACTGGGCGGTTTGCATCAAATCATGGGCGACTATCATGACCGAAAACCCAAAGGAGAGTTCTACCTGGGGGCGGCCGGTGGCGAAGGGGTGCGCTTCCTCTATCCGCCGCCCCAAAACGGGGGGGAGGGTGAAAATCACCTGCAGGCCGCCGGCATCGTTTCGCTGCTAATCGGCACTTTCAAGAAAGAGTCGGGAATACGGGAGGTTGGAAACTCGCTAAAGCACAGCGGCATCGTGGCCTACGGGCCCCTCAGGGATGTCCCGTGGGGTATCGCCGTCTGGGAGAACAAAGACGATGTATACGGTCCCGTGATTCGCCACATCGTCATTGTCTGTTGCTGGATCGTTGCGGTGATCGTGATCGCAACGACGGGTATGCTCCTGGTTCTCAACCCTCTTGTGGGTAAGATGATCATTCGCAGTGGAGATCTGGAAAATGAGGTGCGTCTAAAGACGGCGGAACTGGAGCGGGAACTGGGTGAGCGCAGGCAGGCGGAACAAGCCCTGGGGGAAAGTGAGAGGAAATACCGCAAGATTTTCGAAAATGTGCAGGATGTATTCTACCAGACCGATGCCAACGGCGCGGTTGTCGATATCAGTCCAAGCGTACATAGATATTCGGGATACACGCGCGAGGAGTTGATCGGCAAATCTGCGGAAATCTTCTATCACAATCCGGAAGACAGGATAAGGCTCCTTGAATCGATTCACAAAACGGGGGAAATCGCCGATTATGAAGTCCTTATAAAAACAAGAGACAACCGCCGGGTGTGCGTTTCCGTCAACGCCCATCTTCTTTATGACTCGGAAGGAAGACCTGCCGGCACGGAGGGTTCGCTAAGAGATATCACCGAACGGAAGCAAACCGAACTGGCTCTCCAGGAACAGTACGAACTGCAGCGAGTCTTGCTGTCGACCATTCCGGCCTGTGTGTATATCAAAAACAGGGATTCGGTATACATGGCCGCCAACAAGGAATTTGGCCAACTCGCCGGGGCGCCCGAAGACGAAATCCCCGGTAAAACGGATCATCACTTTTTTCCGAAGGCCCTTGCGGAGGCCTTTAGAAAGAAGGATGAGGAGGTCATGACGACCGGCAGGGCGGCGCTAAATTATGAAGAGAGCCTAAAGGATACACAAGGAAACGAGCTTTGGTTTCAGACCAGCAAATGCCCATTTTATGCGCCTTCCGGTGAAATAGCGGGTCTGGTCGGGATCTCCATCGATACGACGGATAAAAAACGGGCGGATCAAGAACGGTTGCAACTCCAACAGCGGCTCCAGCAGGTGGAAAAGGCCGAGAGCCTCGCTCGAATGGGCGGCGCCATTGCCCATCATTTTAACAACATGCTGGGCATAGTGATAGGCAACCTGGAATTGGCCCTGCTTGATCTCCCCCCGAATTCGCAGGATCGGGCCTCCATTGCCGAAGCCATGCGGGCTTCCAGGCGGGCGGTCGAACTCAGCCGTTTGATGCTCACCTATCTCGGTCAGGATATCGGCATCCCCGCGCCTTTGAACCTCGCGGAGCTTTGTCGCCACAGCCTTCCCCTGCTAAACGGCCTGGTGCCCCGACACGTGAACCTGCGAGCGGAATTTCCCACTGACCGGACGATTATTATTCGGGCGGATGAATTGCGGGTGCGCCGGATCTTGAGCAACCTGGTGCTAAACGCCGCGGAAGCCATAGGAGACCTGGGTGGAGAGATTACCCTTGCGGTCTATAGCATACCGGCCGCAAAAATCCCCTCTTCGCCCCTCTACCCACTCACCTGGGAGCCAAAAGATGAGGCCTACGCCTGCCTCTCGATTTCCGATACGGGCCCCGGGATGGACGCCGACACTCTCGACCGACTGTTCGATCCTTTCTTTTCCACCAAGTTTACCGGTCGCGGTCTGGGGCTCGCCGTGGTGCTGGGGTTGGTATCGGCCTACGACGGCGCCATCTCGGTGGAAAGCTCTTCCGGGCAGGGAACTCTTTTCAAGCTGTTCCTGCCCCTGGCACAAGAAGAGCCTGCGCCTTGAAGCCTCACCAGCGCCCCGGGAGATCTTCCCGCGTCCTGCAAAATGTCGATCTATCCGGTGGGCCGACATTGTCTCACTGTTCGGCGAGTTGGGGGGCGCCACGCTCGAAAAATTCAACTGGTTACTTCCCGGGAATGGTTTGACTTCCGGAACATTGTTGCTACAATGGCTACAGGAGGTGACCCGATGCAGGTTGGTATACGGGATTTAAAAAACAAGCTGACGCATTATCTCGAAATCGCCAAGAGTGGCCATGCCGTTATCATCACGGACAGGGGAGCGCCCGTGGCGGTTTTGCACAATCTCGATCAAATAGAAGAGAATGCCGGATACGAAGAGCGTTTGGCTCACCTGGCTGCACAGGGTTTTCTCACCTTGCCGAAGACACTTGGGGAACGGGTATTCCCACCGGTGAAAAGGGCAGAGGCAAAAGGGAAGGCGGTATCGGAGACGATCATCAGGGAGCGCCGATGATCTATATTGACAGCAGCGCACTGGTCAAGCGTTACATAGAAGAAGATGGGAGCGACAAAGTCAATGCATTGCTCGAAGAAAGATCGGTCGCGGCCGCTTCACGGCTGGCCTACCCTGAGATACTTGCGGCAATCACCCGGAGACATAAAGCTAAAGAGATCGAAACCGGCGCTTTCGAACGAATCAAAAAGGCCTTTAAATCCGATTGGGCCTCCTTTGCTGTGGTCGAATTCCACCTGGATGTTTTCAAACTTATTGATGAAATCATTATCAAATATGCACTGAGAGGCGCAGACAGCGTACATCTTTCGTCCGCGTTGTGGCTCAAGAAAGCTATGAAACAAGATGTTGTTTTCGTTGCCTCCGATCTTGAACTGATCAAAGCGGCAAAAGGGGAAAAACTTCAGACATATAATCCCGCTCGCTAATGGGTGGGATGGGGGACGGGGATGGGGGACGCCCAGGGATGGGGGACGCCCATGAAATTATGCGTTTCCTCCATCAACCAAGGAAAGGCGAACTCTTTCACAATCGCCTCCCCCCTTCTCACGGCTCTGCTGACGGCGGACTGAGTCAAGTTGAGATCGATGCCGACCACGGTTGCCGCCAGTCCCAGTTCTTTGACTGCCCAGTAGGCCGCAATGCGTTTGGCTCTCACACGCTCGGGCTCTTTGCCCGAAGACTTGATTCGAGCTTCGGGGATGTTGAATATCCGGGAAACCCGAGTGAGAATCGCAGCCAAATCGTAGCCCTGATTCCTGAGAAGATATTTGCGCTCCATGGCCTCCCTGGCATCGGCAAGGGCGGATTCCACAAAGTCTCCGTCTCCCGGGATCCTTTCATCGCTTTTCATGTGGTCCTTCATCTTGCGAAGCGCCTGCACACCACTCCACCCACCGGCGCTTCGAACTAAACCGCCCCCGGTCAACTCCGGCCTCTTCCCCATGGCCAACCCACTGTGCACAAAATCACGATACCTGATGCGAGCCTCCTGCTTGCTTTCAGCAAAAAGGACCAACACCGACTCCGTCTCCTGCCAACCATCGTCGAGAACCCCCGCCAGCCGACTGTGCCCGCTGTATAGATACCGATCCAGTTCGCTCAAATCCGAAACGATTCCCGCTCGCAGTGGATTCAAGTGAATGTA
Organism: Syntrophobacteraceae bacterium; assembly: GCA_031292195.1. GTDB lineage: Bacteria > Desulfobacterota > Syntrophobacteria > Syntrophobacterales > Syntrophobacteraceae > SbD1. The sequence goes on along the minus strand of JARLHP010000057.1, from coordinate 326 downwards.
GCGCACCAATTCGAGCAGATAGGGATCCTGCTGGCACAGGATAGACTTGTAGCGGTTCTGGAATACGTGCCCCGATCGGTGGTGACGGCGGTTGAAGTGAACCGCATAGCTTGTCAGGAGGCGTCGCATGACTGTGGAAACGGGCACGCAACCCGTTCGAACGAGTAAATGGAAATGGTTGGGAATCAGTGCCCAGGCAAAACAACTCGTGGAGGTCTCGGAGAAAAGAGCAGCAAGGCGCTCGATAAAACGATCCCGGTCGGCGTCATCGAGGAAGATTCGCCCCCGCTCGATTCCACGGCATACGATGTGGTGCAATGCACCCG
>JARLHP010000056.1 GCA_031292195.1 Syntrophobacteraceae bacterium | reverse complement strand
CTCGAGACGGCAGGCCACACTGTCAATCGCAAGCGGGTACAGCGACTGATGCGAAAGATGGGACTGGCCGGTATGGCGCCGGGGCCGAACACCAGCCGGCCGCACCCTGAGCACAAGGTTTATCCCTATCTGCTGCGTGGTGTTTCCGTGGTCAGGCCCAACCAGGTCTGGAGCACGGACATCACTTACATCCGTCTGGAACATGGGTTTGCCTATCTGGTGGCGATCATCGATTGGTACTCGCGCCGGGTGCTCGGCTGGCGGATCAGCAACAGCATGGATGCTATGTTCTGTGTCGATTGTTTGGAGGAATCCTTGCGCACCCACGGCCATCCCGAAATATTCAACAGCGATCAAGGCTCACAGTTGACCAGCGAAGCTTTCACCGGCGTTTTGAAACGGGAAGGCATCGTCATCAGCATGGATGGACGCGGGCAGGGGATTCCTCCACGCGGATTTATCAAGAAGTACAAGGGGAAGTTTATTATAAGCGGGGAGTGCCGGAAACTTTTTAGTAAACATGGGCTGGCAAGCATTTACCCGCGGCTTTTCCGGGATTTTACCACCAGATACAATTGGGCCTTCAGGGACCATTGGCAACAAATTCCCCTTATTCAGCAATCTTTTCTGTTCACCCTTCATCTGCTCAAAAGACACGGGGCCGAGTGGCAATCGAACCGGTTCTATGAGGACTGGTTCCTGCGCGCCTTCCCTGCGGTGTTGCAAGAAGTTTCGCCCGTTGGAGAGTACTTCTCGCCTGAACAGGTCTTGCGCAGTTGCTATTCACTGCGCTGTATTGATAGCTTTGCCGGCTTTCCGGGACTTGTGGAGATTCAGCACGATTCCGCTAAATCATATGATGATTTCCGCCTGAGAAAACTCCCGCTCCTCGACCATGTTGTGCAATTTCATCTGTGAGGTAACGAGATGGCCAGGAAAAAAATACCCGCCGATCCCCTGAATGACATGTTAGCGGCGGCCAAGCATGAGACGTTAAAAGACTTGGTCGCCCATCTTGCGAATTTTAGTCCGGAAATGCGTCGCGAGTGCTTCGATTAACTGAAGAAGCAGGTCACGCTCACCGTCAAGTATTCTTAATTGTCCAGCTCGCTCATTGACCTTCGCTACGCACTGCATCGGCTATACGACTGATCAGTTCTTCCTGGTCCCACGTCCCATAGGTGCGCGTAAGGCCCAGCCGAACCACAACAAGCTTCAGGGAGGGGACAACAGAGACGAATTGCCCTTCGTATCCGATTGCGTGATAGGCGCCGAGCGGAATGCGCGCGTTCGGTTCCCCGCCGCTTCTGAACTCGCGTGGGATGCGCAACCAGAAGCCCGCCCCATACTTTTTTCCGGAAACCTGGGTCGGGGTCGTGCAATATTGAACCCAGCATTCAGGAAGGATTCGATCTTTCCCCCACATTCCGTCCCTGAGATAAAGCAGGCCAAACCGCGCCCAATCTCTTGCCGTTGCGTACATGAAGGCAGAACCCACGAGTGTTCCGGAAGAATCCGGCTCCACCACCGCGCTCTTCATCCCGATGCGGTCGAATAGCGCCCGCATCGGAAATTCGAGATAGTCCCGTTCGCTTTCGAACGTATTCCGCATCACTTTTGATATAATATTGGGCGTGCCGCTGGAATAATGCCACTTTACGCCAGGGCGAAACAGCAGGGGTTCATTTGCAGCAAATGATGCCGCATCACCGGTTCCGAACATCATTACGGTCACATCGGAAAAAGGGGAGGAATAATTTTCCTGGAAAGCCAAGCCGCTGCTCATATGCAGGAGAGCATCGAGCGTGATCTTCCTTCTGGGATCCTGCCTTCCAGACCACTCGGGCAAAAGCCCATCGGATTTTAAGGACAGCTTTCCCTCGCCCACGAGAATGCCCGCCAATGCGGCGAACACCGATTTGGTCATCGACCAGCCCGGCAACGGCGTATTAACTCCAAATCCGGGCGCATAGCGTTCGGCCACTATTCGACCGTCATAGACTACTACCAGCGCCCTGGTTCTTCGGAGATGATCGGGATCAGGTTCCCTGAAGGCCCAGTCCACTGCCCGCTTGAGTTTATTGCCGTCCAGAGCGTGCGGAAGGTGTTCCGTGTCGACAAGCTCACCATCGGGCCACACTCCGTTTTGGCTCCCGTGATCATCGCCGGCGGATGCGGAGATTCCCCCGGATGGCAACTGGGTCCTCTCCATATCCCCTGTCATCAAAGTGCAGCCAAGCCCATGGCGGAAGATCGCCTTCCGTTCGGCCAATCCATCGATAGAGGCAGTGACTGTCCGTTGCCTATAGTCGATCCGGGCGTCTGCAAATCTAAGGGGATAGAGCGGACCGACAGGCTTCAGGTCCACGCTTCGCACCGACGCCGGTGTCCTCCGTGATACGAAGACATCCGAACACAGGTTCTTGGCTTCGAAACCGGTAACAACGAGCGCCGCCTTCCACAAATAAAAGCCAAAAGCCATGGCGAGGAGGGCAGCAATGACTCCGGAAATCAAAAGAACTCGTTTGGCCGGCTTTTTCATTTTACAGCCCTATCAGTGGGGTTTCAGACAATAGGCGCCATACAGCCTGATAAATTAGGCTCTCCATAGGCATACTCCATCGCTATATCCATTTAGTCGAACCAGGGACAAAATAGAAACTTGAATAGCAGTAGCGGCGTGGTTCGCAGGGCGTTGGCTGGAATCATCCAATTGGCTGCCGATTTAAAATAATCATTAGGGATGGAATGTTTGTCATGACCGCCGGGGTCCCCCTGAACGAGAACCAACTTTACTCTGAAGGCTCACGAATTAGGTCAACCGCGGACTGCCCATCCTTCGCCGGCTATTCCCTCCAAGCCCGCTGAAGGTCCTGTTCGACTTTCGAGGCGGAAAGAAACTTGCAATGGGAATCAGCCTCACACACACGTCCATATGGTAACCATCGGCCAGCCGGCAAAACACTGAGAGGCAATAGGCTGGGTCCGCCCCATATACAACCCCGGTTGCTTTCCAAACATCATGTAACGCGCGCAATGGCGACTTTTTTGAGAAATCGCTGCCCACAATACTGCGGAACTCATTCATTCAGACATTCAAACCAAATCGGGACCGTTCGTGATGCGTGCTCATAAATCGAAAAACGATCCAGGTCGCTGTCGAAATATTTGTGCAGATGCCAGATTTCCCTTTCCACTCGTGCGAGGTGCTCTAGTTTTCGAGAATCGTGAATGTGTCTGAATAGTTCTTCGAGCAGGCCAAGTGCAAGCGATGTATAATAAATGGTGCATTCTGTCAGGCTGCTGTCGATGAAAGGATTTCGGCAATCGGCCTTTCTCATGGCTTCGGCAATCTTGTCCGCTTCCTTATTTGTCAGAGCCACTGGCCATAGCTTACGGGCTTCCTGTGCGGCATGTTCGAGGTTTTTCGCCATGTCTGTAATGAGTGTACCTGGCGCGAGCCCTGTCTCGTTGCTTTCACGAAGTGACAAAGCACAACTCTCACAAAGCGACAGGGTGGCTATAATATTCCGGTGCGATTGAGACGCCATGACGAATCTCGGCTCACTCCCATGATCTCAACAGTATTGCCCTGTCCAGATAACCCATTTTCCACGCTCAAATACTTTTTTCCGACAGCAAATTTTATCAGCTCCCAGAAATTGCTGTCAAGGGACTAAAAGTATCGGATAACACACAAAGCAAAGGTAATCGAAGCATTATTCCAGTTCCTCCGCGCCCAATGGAACTGCTAACCAAAATATGCCACCTCTCGGCCATTTACTGGTCCAGACCCAAACAGCACATAGCACGGCTTTTCGGAACGCCCGTTTTACTCTGGATATTGCCAAAAATGTGAAGCTGACCGTTCTCGACGCTACCGGTGACGTCAATGAAAATGAACGGTTATTCAGGCAGATACTGCATGAAACCAGGGAGAAAGCAGGACACGTCCTCGGAGCTGCGCGCCAGGCCGCCAGGGAGGAAGTGGAGCGGCAAAACGTGATCCTGCACTGAATTCATGCCTCAGCAGGAAAAACCCGGGCCCGGAATCGAGCGGCTGTTTTTATGCTTTGGAGATGTTCCTTCGCCGAGTGCAATATTACCGTTTCGATGAACTGTTCTACGGTGAGGCTGGTCCCAAGGGCTGGAAGATAACCTGTTTTATCGAGTTCCAAGTCCTCGAGGCCGCCGGCGAATTCCACGATGCTTCTCCCCGCGCTGCGAAGCAGGTCCAGCACCTCGGATTTCGTACATTCGGCGTGTTCCCTGGAGTGACGGTTGGCCATTTCCGTTATCTGCTCCATTGTCATCTCGGGGAATTTCTCACCCCGCAGGATTCTTTTTGCGCCGAACACCACGGGGTAATGGCCTGCTGCGATATGGCGCGCCGTCACGCCGACCGGCCAATTTTCAACGCCTATCTTTCGCCATTCCGTTTCAGTGCAGCTTTCAACAAATGCAATCACTTCTTCGTTAAATGAGTTCAGACGATCCGCCAGCTTTTTAGACCTCTCGCCCATAGCTATCCTCCTTCTCGATTTGCACCCTGTCCCCGGAACAGGTTTTCCAATATTTACGCCGCTTAAACCGGGATAATGCACCACCTTCAGTGCCGAGCAAACCTACCGCATTTTCAGGCCGGATTTTTGCCCGAAAAAACTTCAGTTGCGTGGCTGAAACAGGAAAAAGTATAAGGTCTCCGGGTGGAATAGGCAAACGATGTGCAGCAGATTGTAGGCAAGGCATTTCACGAAAAGTCTTGCGTGATTGGCTGCGAAGCGATGACAGCTCGTCTTATCCCACCTGAAGGTATTCTTCCCCTTCCTATCATTTGTGCGTTCGACCTCGGACTGACCCTCCTTCGCCCGCTATTCCCTCCTAACCCGCTGAAGATCCTGTTCGACTTTCAAGGCGCATGAAATATCCCACGGGCGGAACGTTCAGCACGTCCGGGGCGCTTTCCTTAACACTTCCGGCTTACTCTTGCCAACGGTCCGGGCGACATTTGCGCCGCGCGACCCGCCATTGACGCGCGACCACATGGTATACACCTTAACAGATGAAGACAAAGCGTTCAAAGCCCTCGCAAATCTCAGCGAGGGGGAACGGCTGAAAAGGCAGAAATCATGTGGCAAGTATCATGGAGGCATAAAATGGAAACATACAACATACGTCACCTGGTCGGGATCAAAGCATCAGCGGAAACCGTTTACCAGGCATTAACGGACACAAAGAAACTCGCTGGATGGTGGACCGCCGATACCCGTGGCAAAGGCTCAACAGTGGGAGACGTTCTGGAGTTCTGGTTCGAAGATTTTTGTCTCAAATTCGAAGTCGCAGATCTTCAACAGGGCAAACTCGTTCGGTGGAAATATGATGGAAAAGACGAGGAATGGGCTGGAACTGAGGTAGCCTTTTCTTTAAACGACGACGAAGAGCAGTGTTATGTCAACTTTAGTCATACAGGTTGGCGAAGTGATAGCGGATGTTTCTCTCACTGCTCAACAAAATGGGCGGTTTTTATGTTGAGCCTCAAGGATTTATTAGAAAAAGGGAAAGGGCAGCCGGCACCCGACGATGTGAAAATTGAGTACGATGAGGTCGCACGTCGGAGGCTTGCCGCGTAGAGCGTCATAATTCGCAACCATCAGCGTCACTGACTCATCGATCTGGTTCTGGATTTCCCGTCCCTCTCTTCTCCAACCCCTTTGGAGGTCCTGGTCGACTTCGAAGACGGAAACGAGTTGGGTGTCGGTGATAAAGCGAAGGACTAATGTGAAATTACACACAATAGTTAGAAATCTATCCTGCCAATAACCACTTAAATACCTTTAGAAGTGAAAACCATAGATGAAATCGCCTTTCAGACAAACCGACTGGCGCTCCATGCCGCCGTTGAAGCGGCTCGGGCGGGGGAGGCCGGAGCAGGATTCGCCGTGGTTGCCGATGAGGTCAGAAACCTGGCAATGCGGGCCGCTGACATGCGTCAAGGCTATGGATTCCACTGCGTTTCACCCATCCGACTCCCCTCCGGATTGGGTCAACTGTAGGATGGGTGGAGCAAAGCGCCAGCGGCGTGTCGCCGCGGACGGCTTGCCAAGCCCCGATCTGCCCGACTGGCTGCGCCGGCGGGCAAATCGGCAGGCAGTCCGCACCGCCTGCCGGGTAACGTGCTCGCCGAAGTTTCGTTCTCGATTAAACCCCGTCCCCAAACGGGGCGGCGTGGCTATTATGAAACTTCCAATTGGAAGGGCCGTGGACCCCGGCGAAAGACTTGCCGGGGAGACGAACTCAAGTTTCATTCTCGTTCAAACCGCGTTTAATAGGCAAGATTTTTTGTGGGGCTTTTCCGGGGTCTTTCTCTTCCGCTTCAATCAATTTCAATCGTCAAAAACCTTATAAAATCAAGGAAGCGATAGGTGAATTTCATAAGCGGATGGTTCTGACCTCCAACTTGACAAGCCGGCTTTTAGGACTATACTGAATATATCAATCGATATGGTTGTAATAATTAATATAATCAATGAAAGTCTATCAACATGCAAAAAACCATCTCCGCCCTCAAGGCGCGCCAAAACCTGGGTCAGGTGATGAACGAGGTCTCGATCAAAGGCGATGATTACGTAGTCGAACGGGCCGGAAAGCCCCTGGTGGCCATCATCCCGATCGAAAAATACCGGCGATTCCAAAAAGACCTGGACGAATTCTGGGCCGAAGTCAAAACTTTTCAAAATAGCGTAAAAGATGTCCCTGAAAAAGTCTTGGATGAGGCTCTCGCGGAAGCGACTCTGGCTGCCAAGAAGGCTACCGCCAAAAGAATTAAAGCCCGGAAATGATCAAAGTCGTTCTGGCCGCCAATCAGTATGCCAGCGCTCTTATCAAGCCGCGCGGAAACTCGGCCCGGATTATCGAACTGGTTTACGAGGGCCAATTTGCGCTGGTTATGTCAGCGCCGATCGTCGAGGAAGTCCGACGGATTCTCTCCTACCCCAAGCTTAAGAAGCTTCACGGCCGCTCTCCCGGACAAATCGATTCTTTTCTCAAAATGTTGGAAAAAGTCGCCATCCTGACCCCGTCTTTGCTTTCGGTCGGAGTAATAAAAGACGATCCGACCGATGATAAATATCTGGTTTGCGCTCTGGAAGGCCAGGCCGATTTTATCGTTTCCGGTGACCATCATCTCCTCGATTTAGAAACGTTCCAGGGAATCCGCATCGTCAATCCGGCTGTGTTTTTAGAAGCTCTTGGTCAAGAATTATAGATAGAGAACCGCCAGACCTCATTATCTTCAATGGCCGCCGATCTGGGCCGAGATCTCAAGCAGGACATGATGCGCACGAATTGCTGACCGGAAGGATTCTGTTGGTATGGCATATCTGTGTGGAAACTGAAATAACAGGTTGTCTTATTTTCGTTTTTGTTTAAAATATAAAATAACGTTGCAATTCATTTTAGATTCCTCAATGAGGCGGCTCCTATGAAAAAATTTCAGGCAGGCCACTACGTTCAGCAAGATCTTTATAAAAGCTTTCAACCCAACCTCATCAACCGCGCCTGGTTGCTGGACAATATGGAGCTGATCCAGTTGCTTGGGCAGGCTGATCGGCATTTGGGGAGGCTGGACATGTATTCTGACTATATCCCAAATATCGACCTGTTCATCCGTATGCATGTGCTGAAGGAGGCCACTCAATCAAGCAAAATTGAGGGCACCCAGACCAACATGGAAGAGGCGCTTCTGGAAAAAGAGGATGTTCCTCTCGATAAAAGAGACGACTGGGAGGAGGTGCAAAACTATGTCGCGGCTATGAATGAAGCGATGGCGAAGTTGCAGACATTGCCCTTTTCTGCACGGCTGATACGGAAAGTCCATAAGACATTGCTTCAAGGAGTTCGCGGCAAGCACAAGCAGCCGGGCGAATTCAGGCGAAGCCAAAACTGGATTGGAGGGGCAACGATCAACGATGCGGTGTTTGTTCCGCCTGTACACACCACCATCGGAGAATTAATAGGCGACATCGAGCAGTTTGTGCATAACGATTCGCAGTATTTTCCAGAGCTATTAAAGATTGCTCTTGTGCATTACCAGTTTGAAACGATACATCCATTCCTGGACGGAAATGGCCGGGTTGGACGGTTGCTGATTACCTTATATCTGGTCAGCAAGGGTATACTAAAGAAACCCGTGTTGTACCTCTCAGATTTTTTTGAACGCAACCGAACACATTATTACGATAACCTGATGCGGGTTAGGGAAAAAAACGATCTGCTTCAATGGTTCAGGTTTTTTCTGGTGGGAATCATTGAAACTGCCAAGGCAAGCATAAAGACGTTTGACAACATTCTCAAACTGCAAAAGGAGATTGAGGCAAAAATACGAACTCTTGGCAGCAGAACGGCAAATGCACAAACAGTTGTCAATTATTTGTACCAACACCCATTGATTGACGCCGCCAAATTGGGGGCAATAGCGGCCATATCACCGGCATCGGCTTACAAATTGATTGTCGATCTGGAGCAACTCAGCATACTGAAAGAAATCACCGGCGGTAAGCGGGGGAAAAAGTATCTGTTTATGGAATACCTGGAATTATTCAAATAATAACAGGCAAACAGGCTGTTTATATCCGGGACCAGGTACAGAATTCGACTTGAATTGCGGTTCGGGAGTGCGGGCAAAGCCCAACCCACTCTTTCAAACTGACTGGATGGGCAGAGCAGGCCGCGAGGAGGCGAAATGTTTGAGAATTCCATAATCGAGCAGATTATTGATTGCTGGGAGGCCGATCAGAAACTGTCCAGAGGCGTTCCCTTCCCGGTCACAAAAATCCATTCGGGAATGTGCCCCCATCCTTACAGGCTCATCTCGCAATAACAGATAATGAAGTCACATCCACTTTACGAGAGGCTGCATTTAATCAGGAAAGAGACGAGCGCAACCCCTTTTTGCTTGGTGGTTGCGTACAGGTTGCGGATACCGGCGCCCCGCTTAATTTGGGAGATGATCATGCCACCAGAGCGCGCGGAGAATTTCCTAAAGTCATTACGTCTCCACCGGGGGGTGCTTGGGAGTATCGAACAAGATGAATTCGTTGATGTGATCATCGCTTTGCTTTATGCCTCCGGAGGCCAGGCCCGGCGTCAGAAAGTCCTGGACCGGATTCTTAACCTGTTCAAGCCGCAGTTCAGAGAAGCTGATTATGAGTGTTTGGCCAGTCAGAATCCACCCAAAGAGAGATGGATTCATAACGTGGATTGGGCTAAGAGGAAACTGGTGGAGAAGCGGCTTCTTCTCAGGCCTGGACAATCGCCATACGGCACTTGGGTCTTGACGGAGACAGGAAAAACGAAGGCACAAATTCTATTAGCGGCAAGCCAACGATGATGAAGAAGGAAGTTATCGACCAATTCCAAAAAGTTGACAAAAAACGCAAATGAACCGGACAGAGCCCCCGTTTTTTCGCTATCGGTTGGCGCTGTAAGTAACGGATTCGGCTCCTTGCCAGTAAACTCGGGGGCCAATCTTTACGCATCAAAAAGGGGGTTGCGCTTAATACGCAACCCCCTTGGGATTTTCTGGCGGGGTGGAAGGGACTCGAACCCTCGGCCTCCGGCGTGACAGGCCGGCGTTATAACCAACTTAACTACCACCCCAATAAATTTTCATAGGCGGAACAGGGCTCGAACCTGTGACCCTCGGCTTGTAAGGCCGATGCTCTCCCAGCTGAGCTACCCGCCCAAAAACTACATTCCCCTGACTGAGAAGGGGAGGACAGGCTCCGCGCCCCTCGCGTCCCTAGAAAAAGGATTATCTATCAAACCGGCCTCAAATGTCAAGCAGTTTTGCTGCCGGCCCAGAAGATAAAACCACCCACCGGCCCGCCCCGCAAATAAGCAAGGGCGGGCCGACCTGTCAGTGGGCGCGAATTTCGTCTGCGGAAGGCTCCTTGGGCAAAATCACCGGAGAATCGGCCGCCTCGGGTTCCTTGAACAGTTTGCCGGCTTGATCGGTAGCCAGGGCGATCTTGAGCACGTCGTCCATGTGGGTCATGAGCTCGATATTGATTTCCCCCAGGATCTTCTCGGGGATGTCTTTCAAGTCCTTGGCGTTTTCGCTGGGAATCAGGACGGTTTTCAAAAGCGCCCGGTGAGCGGCCAGGATCTTTTCCTTCAGCCCGCCGATGGGAAGCACACGGCCCCTCAAGGTGATTTCACCGGTCATCGCCACGTCGCTTCGCACCGGAATTCTGCTCAGGGCGGAAACTATGGACGTGGCCATCGTAATACCGGCCGACGGGCCGTCTTTGGGGATGCCCCCCTCCGGGACATGGACGTGAATGTCGAGCTTCTGGTGGAAATCGGGGTCAAGTCCGAGTTCCTTGGCGCGAGACCTTACGTAGCTAAGGGCCGCCTGCGCCGATTCCTGCATCACCTCACCCAGTTTTCCGGTAATGGTCACCTTGCCTTTACCGGGCATGGTGGCCGTTTCGATTCCCAGAATGTCGCCTCCGAACTCGGTCCAGGCAAGGCCCATCGCCAGGCCGATCTCGTCTTTTTCTTCGGCGCGCCCGTAATGGAATTTGGGAATTCCCAGGAATTCCTGGATATGGTCTTCCGTAAGCTCCACCCTCACCTCGGGGCCCTTGCGCACCACTTCCTTGGCCACCTTGCGGCACACGGAACCGATTTCGCGCTCGAGGTTTCGCACCCCGGCCTCCTTGGTGTAATGGCGGATTATGTACAACAGGACTTCGTCGGTAAAGTCGATGTTGTCCGCATTTATGCCGTTTGCCTGCGACTGCTTCTTGATCAGGAAGTTCCGGGCGATATTTTGCTTGTCGAATTCAGTATAGCCGGCAAGCTGGATGATCTCCATTCTGTCTCGAAGCGGCGCCGGGATGGAGTGCAGGGTGTTGGCCGTGGTAATGAAGAAGACCTCGGAGAGATCATAGTCGAGATCCAGGTAATGGTCGTTGAAGGCGAAGTTCTGCTCCGGATCGAGCACTTCGAGCAGGGCCGCGGACGGGTCTCCCCGAAAATCCATGCTCATCTTGTCGATTTCATCCAGGCAGAAAACGGGATTGTTGCTCTTGATCTTCTTTAGCGACTGGATGATCTTGCCCGGCAAAGCGCCGATATAGGTTCTCCTGTGGCCGCGGATCTCGGCCTCGTCGCGCACCCCCCCCAGCGAAAGCCGGATGAAGTTGCGGTTCATGGCCCTGGCGATGGACCTGGCAAGCGAAGTCTTGCCCACGCCCGGAGGTCCCACAAAGCACAGGATGGGGCCCTTTATCTTTTTTACCAGCGCCTGCACGGCCAGGTACTCGACAATGCGCTCCTTGGGTTTTTCCAGGCCGTAGTGGTCCTGGTCCAGAATGCGGGCCGCCTCGTCTATATCGATCTTGTCCCGGGTCTTTTCAAACCAGGGCAGCGACAGTATCCAATCGATGTAGTTGCGCACCACGGTCGCCTCCGCGCTCATCGGCGACATCATCTTGAGCTTTTTTAACTCGGCGCGCACCTTGGACGCGGCCTCCGCGGGAAGCTTCTTTTTCTTGATGCGTTTATCGAGTTCTTCCAGCTCGGACTTGAAGTCGTCCTTTTCACCCATCTCCTTTTGTATGGCGCGCATCTGTTCGTTCAGGTAGTACTCGCGCTGGGTCTTTTCCATCTGCTTTTTGACCCGCCCCTTGATGCGCTCCTCGGTCTCGATGATCTCGATTTCCGACCGGATGTGCCCGAACAGCTTTTCGATGCGCTGCAAAACATTTACGGTCTCCAGCAGCTTCTGCTTGGTTTCGAGCTTGAACGGCATGTAGGAGGCAACGGTATCGGCCAGTCGGGAGGGGACCTCGATGGTCGCCACCGTATCGAGGATCTCCTGGGTGATTTTCTTGTTGTGCTTGGCATAAGCCTCCAGAGAGGATTTCACTCCCCGCATGAGGGCTTCGACTTCCACCGATTTTTCCTCGGCCTCCTCGATCGCTTCGAGTTGCACCACGAAGTGTTCGGGATGAGGAACAAAGCTGAGTATTCTGGCCCGATAGTCGCCTTCCACCAGCACCTTGACGGTCCCGTCGGGCAGGCGAAGTATTTGTAAAATATTGGCCACCGTGCCCATGCGATAGATGTCGCCCTCGCCGGGGGTATCGGTTTTGGCCTTGGTCTGAGCGGCCAAAAATATCTTTTTGTCCGCTCCCATGGCTTTTTCCAGGGCGTTGACCGACTTGTCGCGGCCAACGAAAAGCGGCACCACCATCGAGGGAAACACCACTATGTCTCTTAGCGGCAACAGAGGCATGGTGAAGATATTATTTTGCTGACCATCTCTTGTACGCGTCAATTTGAACATCTTCTTCACTTACTTTCGTCCGATGAAATCATGTACCCCGGCAGACACCGGGGTACGTCAAATCACTGGCTGCAGATCGATTTCACGCCGACTCCTGGTCCTGGCCCCGGTAGAGGAGCAAAGGCTGTGCGTTTTTGCTCAGCACATCCTCGTTTATGATGCACTCCTGAATCTCGGGATGCGACGGAAGATCGTACATGATGTCGAGCATGATGTTTTCCATGATGGATCTCAGACCACGGGCGCCGGACTTGCGCCTGATGGCTTCCTTGGAGATGGACTTCAGGACCCCTTCGTTGAAGTGCAGCCGCACGTTTTCCAGTTCGAACAGTTTCTTGTACTGCTTGACCAGAGCGTTTTTGGGCTCGGTGAGAATGTTCACCAGCTCGTCTTCGGTAAGCTCGGCAAGGGTCGCGATAACCGGCAACCTGCCCACGAACTCGGGAATCATGCCAAACTTCAGCAGATCTTCGGGCTGCACGTGCTTAAGCACCTCTCCGATGCTCTTTTCGTCCTTGCTCCGGATTTCGGCGCCAAATCCCATGCCCTTGACACCGACTCGACCGCGAATGATGTTGTCCAAATAGTTGAAAGCCCCGCCGCAGATGAAAAGAATATTGGTCGTGTCGATCTTTATGAATTCCTGCTGCGGATGCTTTCGGCCACCCTTGGGGGGTACGTTGGCAACCGTGCCCTCCAAAATCTTCAGGAGCGCCTGCTGCACGCCTTCCCCCGAAACATCGCGGGTGATCGAAGGGCTGTCGGACTTTTTGGCGATCTTGTCTATTTCGTCGATGTAGACTATTCCCCGGGAGGCCTTCTCGATATCGTAGTCGGCCGCCTGAATGAGGCTTACGAGGATATTTTCGACGTCTTCGCCCACATAGCCCGCTTCGGTGAGCGTGGTCGCATCGGCGATGGTAAAGGGTACGTTCAAAATCCTGGCGAGGGTCTGCGCAAGCAGGGTTTTACCCGACCCGGTGGGCCCGATCATCAGGATATTGCTCTTCTGAAGCTCCACGTCGTTTTTGTCGACTTTTAGCTCGATGCGCTTGTAATGATTGTGAACGGCCACCGAAAGGACTTTTTTCGCCCTCTCCTGACCGATAACGTACTGGTCGAGGATCGCCTTTATGCCCGCGGGCTTGGGAATCTGAGTGGCTCGCGCCGCGCCTTCCCTTTCATATTCCTCGGCAATGATGTCGTTGCAAAGTTCCACGCATTCATCGCAGATATAGACAGTTGGCCCGGCAATCAGCTTTTTGACTTCATCCTGACTTTTTCCGCAAAAAGAACATCTGAGCTCACCACCACGGTCATCACGTTTCCTGGCCATCAAGATTCCTCCTTGCCTGCGTCTTCCATTATTATAACTGATCTCAATTTAGAATATCGGATCGTTTCTCATTTAATGTAAATCAAATTTTAGTTTGGAAAGACAGGCTCTGCTATTATAACTACGCGGAGCAAATTAAGCTACTTCAAATTATACTCCATAAGGATTTCCGGCACTTGCCCCTCCCCCCCCGCCGGAGAAAAGGCATGCCCATGAGGCGAAGAGGTAACTCCCTGAGAGGAAAAAATCAATAGGGGGAAAAACGAAGGCCGTGCGGCTGCACCGCAGCCCGTGTCAGAACTGGAAATCCACCGCGCGGAGAAAAAAAGAGAAGATATCGTAAAATCAGTTCCTGATGGGGCACGGGCGGTCTACGAATGCAGTTTGCCGGCAGGCGCCGAATCGTGTGCGTGACTCGCCTCGCCTGTTGATTTCTCTGCCTACCCTGCCGTCTCTACCGGTGGATTTGCGTCCTTAAGGCCCGCCTTCTTTTCAAACGGCAGGACCAGATAGAACAGGTTGCCGCTTGCCTGGGGCTCGCAGCCCACCAACCCGCCATGGATTTCGACCACGTTTTTTACGAAATGAAGGCCGTGCCCCTTGCCCTCAGTTCCGCTGCCGCTCGCGCGGAACCCCTCCTCGAAGACGTGGCCGCATTCCTCCCGGCTCATAGGTTTGCCCGTGGTGAAAAAATCGAATCGAACCCCCGGTTTGTCCTGTCCGAAAGCGGTCTGAAGAATCTGCCGGTTTAGAGAGAAGAGCATCGCCGGGGGGAAGGACTCATCTTTTTGCCCCGCATATTTTAGCGCGTTCGAAAAAAAGTTGTCGAAAACCTGGGATATCAGCCCCTTGTCCACAAACAGGGTAACCTGTTCGTCGACCACATTTTCAATCCGGTCGTCCACCGTGATGCCCTTTCTTTGGAAGTGGGCGCCGTAGCGATCGATAAGAGGCCTGATAATCTCTTTCTGGAAATTGCAGGGCTGCTTCCGGAGCACGTAGGTCCCCTTTTGAAAATGGTCCCTGCGCATCAGGGTTTCCAAAAAAAGACTGGTGTGCTCGTAATGACTGCGCAGAGCGGAAATCTCGCTTTGGAGGTCGCGGTTGGCGTCATGCAGACTTTTGGCCGCATCGCGCACGGTTTGCGCCACGGCCCCGCAGCCCGAAGACACGGCCACCGTTTCCTGGACCAACTCTTCTATGGTCCGGTAATTTTCCATCATTTTCCGTAACCGGATCAGCACCAGCTTATAATAGAGATTGGGCGTTATCACGTTGTGTTCAATGTCGGCCACAAGCTGGTTTATGAACTTGATGTGATTTATATTCTGCTGGACCAGCAGTTTCTGGTGGAGATTGTAACCTATCCGGTTGGTGAATTTTTCCAGGAAAAACAGCTTGCGCTCATCGATCCTGTCTTTGGGCAGGACCTCGAAGACGCCCAGAATGGACCTTTGCCCCAAAAACGGGAGGGTGTTGACCAGCGCCTGGTTGCCCCTTATGGGCAGAAGCCATGACTCCTCGGACTCAACCGGTTTTTCGACCACCACGGCCCGGTGGTCGCCGCGCTCGTTGGGAGCCGTCAACCCCTCCGAACTGGTGCAGACCAACTCCAGTTGAGAGCTTTTGGGTTCTATGACATAGATCCGGCTTTCCAGCTCCAGGAACTCTTTGGCCACACTGGCGCAAATCTGGTACAGGCTGTCGATCGTCGTGTATTCCTGGGCAAGATCGAAAAAGGTCGACAAAGCCTCTTCCTGGGAACGTTCGAAGCCGTAGCGTTCGTAATTTTTCTTCTTCTCCCGCACCCTTTCCGCGATGCAGTAAGTCATGTCCCCGGAGGAGACGCTCCCCCCCTGCTGGAAAAGCGCACAAGACGACTCTTCGACCATAATCGCTCCACGGTTCGCTGGTTAGAGGATAAGTATTGTAATATAATACAATCCTCTATTAAGTAGTTTAGGTATTTGCCTCCTAAACGTCACCTGGCAGGAGGGGCCGGTCGGCAAGTATATGCACGAAAATTTAAGAAAGGAAAAGAAAACATGACAAGGGCAAAATGGAAAATATCCCGGGTGCTCGTTTTGGCGGCCCTGTTCGCCTGGCCTGCGGCCCATGCCGCACCTGCCTCCGCTCCGGCTACGCAGATCATCCGGTTTGTGCCGCGTTCACCGGGCCGGGGTATGCTGGCCGGATACTGCTGGACCGGCTCCATTGCTATTGCCAGGCCGAACGCGTACCGCTGCATGGCGGGAAACGAAATTTTCGATCCCTGCTTCGCGGGCCAAGACAAGGGTTTTGTGGTCTGCGCCCCCAACCCCGCCAAAGGCGACCCTGGTCTTGCAATGAAACTGACAAAGCCGCTGCCCGAACCGGAGGGGCAGGCCGGGGACATGCCCCGGGAAGGCGGCTGGCTGGTCGAACTGGCGGATGGAACCACCTGCTCCCAAAGAACGGGTGCGGGATGGGAAGTAGAGGGAAAAATAGTGAACTATTATTGCCACAGCACGCAGAAGGGAATCGAGACCGATCTGCTGGGAGAGTTTGACACCGGCAGGCCGTTATGGACCGCCGAAAAGGCAAGCATCACCCAGACCGCCGGGGGGCCGAAGCTGATCAAGCTGGAAAAAGCGGCCATCAAGAGGGTGTGGCGCTAAGAAGCGGGGAGCGGCGCGCTCCCCCCGATTCGCGGCATGGTTTGAGGGCCGGCGCCCGCAAAAGTCTATTTTAGCATGCTTCATTCAACAACATTGGCTGGGGGGGTAAGGTCAGGGGCATTCTGTTCCAACGGAAATTTATTGTAAGTGCG
This sequence comes from Syntrophobacteraceae bacterium, assembly GCA_031292195.1. GTDB lineage: Bacteria > Desulfobacterota > Syntrophobacteria > Syntrophobacterales > Syntrophobacteraceae > SbD1. Next base: position 9,830 of record JARLHP010000056.1, on the reverse strand, counting down.
CCAGGTTAAGACTCATTCCGGTCCGATCCGATGGCCCCTGCCGCCGTGGTCCGGTGTGCCTGCCGCCTATCCGCCGAAGGCCTGCCCTATTGACCGGCCGTCGTCTCCCGGCCGGTCAAAAAAAAGGGACTCTCTGTGCCTCGGTGTCTCCGTGGTGGATTTTCCTGCTTTTAGCGTGAGAACAAATTTAGCGTGCGGCTCTTCCCGCCAGGGGCATTTGGTTCAGCCTTGATCTTGATGTAAGACCGCAGAGTTACGACCTGTTCTGGATCGTGGGGCGAGAATAGATCGCTGGTGTTGTAGGGTTGAGGTGCAGGCTTCCAGCCGCGATCAAGACAAGTCGCGGCTGGAAGCCTGCACCTACTAGGAATTCCCGGCAGAACCAATTTACCGTGCTTCCCGCCCCGCTCCTTGCTCCCCCCTGTCGATGTGGTATAAGAAGATCCTGGCCAATTTCAAGAATATAGGACAACTATGGACGCACAGAACAGAAGTTCGATTCTTTGTCCCAGCTGCCGGCGCCTCGTGAGCGTCGATGAAGAGCGTTGCCCGTACTGCGGACTGGGACATCCGGGCTCGCTTTGGAAGAAGATTACCATTGGCGGGGGGCTGTTGGCCTCCAACCGGATTGTCACCAACATCATCGCACTAAACGTCGGCATGTTCATCGTGTCGCTCCTGATCCATCCGGGATCGACCGCTCTTTCGGTAAACCCGCTGCATTTTTTGTCTCCGAGCACCAACAGTCTGCTCCTCCTGGGGGCTACCGGAACGATTCCCATAGCCCAACTTCACATGTGGTGGTCCCTTTTGTGCGCCAACTATCTGCATGGAGGTATCCTGCACATTCTTTTCAACATGATGGCCCTGTGGCAGATAGGACCCCTGGTGGTGCAGGAATACGGGGCCTACAGAATGTTTGCGATCTACACCCTTGGCGGGGTGGGTGGCTATGTGGTTTCCTACTTCGCCGGCGTCCCCATTACCATCGGCGCCTCGGCGGCCATCTGCGGCCTGATCGGCGCAACCCTCTATTTCGGCAAGAGCCGGGGCGGCCAATACGGGCAAATGATCTACCAGCAGATCATCGGCTGGGTGGTGGCCATTTTCGCCTTCGGTTTCCTGGTGCCGGGAATGAACATCAACAACTGGGCCCACGGCGGAGGGCTGGCCTGCGGAATTTTGACCGGCTATTTGCTGGGCTACCAGGAAAGAAGTGCGGAAAAGTTCTCTCACAAAGTCCTGGGAGTGACCTGCGTGGCGGCCACTCTGGGAGCGTTGGTCTGGTCATTTTTCTGGACCTTGCTGGTGCTGGGTCATGCATGAGGCGCAAAGTTGTTGTTGACTCTAAAAGAAGTTAGTGCTACCTAACTCCCTGGGGAGAATCTAAAGTGAGCAATGACCTTATAGCGCTGGCAGGAAATCCGAACGCGGGAAAGACTTCTTTATTCAACGCCATAACCGGCGCGCGCCAGCATGTGGCGAACTACCCCGGGGTTACGGTGGAAAGAAAGGAAGGCTACTATTCCCATAACGGCCATGACCTTCACATAGTCGATCTTCCCGGGACTTATTCCCTGACGGCCTATTCACCGGAAGAGTTGGTGGCCCGCGAGGTCCTCACCACGGCGCAGCCGCGCGTGGTCATAAACATTGTGGACGCCTCCAACCTGGACCGCAACCTCTACCTGACCCTTCAGCTCTTCGAGCTGGGGATCCCGGTGGTAATAGCGCTCAACATGATGGATGTGGCCGAGGGGCGGGGGATGGAGATCGATGTCGTCCAGCTTTCCCAAAAGCTGAACGTGCCGGTGATTCCAACCATTGCCAGGAGCGGCCAGGGCAAAGAGGAACTCCTGACGGTGGCCTCCCGGATTGCCCGGGAAGGGGCGGGTTCCCTGTCGCCGCCGCAAATCCCCTACGGACCGGATATCGATCCGGTGCTCCAGGAGATGGAGGAAAAGATCTCCGCGGCCGGACTTCTCACCGCTTTCTACCCGGCGAGATGGACCGCCCTTAAATTTCTGGAATCCGACGAGGAGGTTGTGGCCAGAGGACGGGCGACCGCCCCGGAGCTGTCCGCCGAGCTGGAAAAGATGGTGGCAAAGGTTTCCGAGCATCTTCGCAAGACCCTGGACACTTACCCCGAGGGCATTATCGCCGACTATCGCTACGGGTTCATCGCCGCTCTGTTAAAATCGGGAGTTCTCAAACAAAAGCACGAGGCCGATCGACTATACCTTTCAGACCGTATAGACCGTGTTCTCACCCATCGCCTGGCCGGTCCCCTGGTCATGTGCGTTCTACTGTACGGTCTCTACTATTTTGCGTTTACCTTCAGCGATATCCCGGTTAAATGGCTCCAGGACGGTTTTGCGGCCCTGGGGGGAGTGATCGAATCAAATCTTGCGCCCGGTCTTCTGCGCTCGCTCCTGGTAAATGGAGTGATCAACGGGGTGGGGGGAATCCTGGGGTTCGTGCCCATAATAATTTTCATCTTCCTGGGGATCGCATTTCTGGAAGATTCGGGCTATCTGGCCCGGGCCGCTTTTATGCTCGACCGGGTCTTTCGCACCTTCGGGCTCCATGGGAACTCTTTCATGGCCTATATCGTGGGAGGTGGAATAGCGGGCGGGTGCGGGGTCCCGGGAGTCATGGCCACCCGGACGCTTCGCAGCTCCAATGAGCGGCTGGCAACGATGCTGACCATCGGATTTATGAACTGCGGCGCCAAGCTTCCCGTTTACGCCCTTCTGATCGGCGCTTTTTTTGCCGGAAACAAGCCGCAGATGATGATGCTGCTAACGCTCATATCCTGGTCGATGGCCTTTCTGGTGGCCAAATTCCTGCGCACCACAGTTCTCAGGGGTCCCAACACCCCCTTCCTTCTCGAACTGCCTCCCTACCGGCTGCCGACCGCGCGGGGGCTGGCCATTCACACCTGGGAACGCTCATGGCTCTACGTTAGAAAGGCGGGCACCGTTTTACTGGCGGTTTCGATCCTTTTCTGGGCGCTCATGAACTTTCCCCGGCTGCCCGAATCCAAAAAGGCGGCCTTCGATGCCCAGAGGCGGGCCCTTGCCGCCGGGCCCGCGTGGCAGGTAAAAGGTGTGGTTGCGAAGGGAACGGACGGGACGGCTTCGGCAATCGATGCGGAAGAGGCCCGGGAAGCCTTGAGATACTCCGTTGCCGGGCGGATGGGAACGGCCCTGGAGCATATAACGCACTTGTGCGGATTCGACTGGCGAACAAACGTGGCCCTGGTCGGGGGTGTAGCCGGAAAGGAGATCGTGGTCTCGGTGCTGAGCACCGCGTACTCGATGGGCCGAACCGGCGACCGGAAAAATATCCCGCTGGGCGCCCTTCTTGCCGCGGACCCGGCCTGGAACCCGCTCGTGGCCTTTACCCTGATCATTTTCACCATGCTCTATGTGCCCTGCGTGGTAAGTGTCGTATGCCTGGCAAAGGAGGCCGGAAGCTGGAAATGGGCCCTGTTTTCCGTGGTGTTCAATACGACGGTGGCTTTCGTGATGGCCGTCCTCATATACCAGGGCGGGCGGCTGCTCGGAATCGGCATTTAGGAGGACCGCGATGTGGCAGACAATCGCAACGCTCATTCTTCTGGTCGGCGCGGCCGTCTACGTGGCGCGCCATTTCCTGAAAGTATACCGCACCGGGAACGACTCGGCATGCTCGGGGTGTTCGTGCTCCGGGAGCTGCAAAAAGGGCGGTGACTCGTGACTCGTGACTCGTGACTCGTGACTGGTGACTGGTGACTGGTGAAAGGCATCCTCCGGCACCCACTAATAGCCAATCGCTAATCGCATCACAAATCACTGACCACGAGCAACGAGTCACGAGTCACGAGTCACGAGTCACGAGTCATGAGTCATGAGTCACGAGTCACGAGTCGGAGTTTGCCTTAATGAGTCATATTCACGTGGCCTGCGGCATAATCGAGCGGAACGGAAAGGTCCTGGCGGCCAGGAGGGGCGCGCAGAAGGCCATGGCGCTCAAGTGGGAGTTTCCCGGCGGCAAGATCGAGCGCGGAGAATCGGTGGAGGAATGCGTCAGGCGCGAACTGTGGGAGGAGATGGGGATTGGCGTTGCCATAAAGGCGGTCTTGCCTTCGCACACGCACCACTACCCGGATTTTTCCGTCACCCTCTACCCGGTGGTCTGCACCATAATTTCGGGCGAAATAGTCTTACACGAGCATGCGGCCATAAGATGGCTCCCCCCTGCGGACCTTCGCGATATCGACTGGGACGAAGCCGATTTCCCGGTGATCGATTCCTACCTGGCGGGGGTGAGGGGCGGGGAGCGTGAAGACAACCAAAGCGGAAAAGGGCGTGGAGAAAAACAGGGGTTCAACACATAGGCGCGGTTGTTAAGATCGACGGTCAGTAAGAACCCGGATCGATTGCGATCAAGTCCCCGGTTTCATAGCCCCAAATCGCCGTCCTCCTTGCCGAGAACCACGGCTAGAGCCAGGGCGTTCCTCAACATGAAAGCACCATAATCCCTGACAAGCCTGACGATTTCAGCCGCACCACGCTCGGTCCAATCTCCCAATTTGCATAAGGGCTCGACAAGCGTCATCATTTCTGGTTCCCTTCCAGCCCCTTCGGGCCGAGAGGTCTGCAAAATCCCTTCATACTCCGTGATCAGGTATTCCAAGAACTTCCCCTCCTGCATGGGAATGAACACCTCCTTTCGATCTCTTACTTTACCCCTCTGAATATATTTTTCTGATGCCAACGCAGCCGTTCCAGGGACGGCATAAATCGCCTTGGGAGAATAATGCCTTTTCCACCATAGGGCCAGATCAACTCCTTCGTGTTATTGTCGCTGGTCTCTGCCAGGTCGGACGCCATGGCAACAGTTAGTTCATCGCTGATTGTCATGAGACCAGCGTCGAACAGCCGGTCGAACGTAGCGCTAAAACATAGGCCGTTCGTAGGATCGGCGCGGTGCTTCTCATCTTCGCTCCATGGCACAATGTGACTTGCCACCAGGCATTGTGGTATCCTCAAGCCGGTCACGCAGCAGGTTTGGTCATAGCTGCTCAAAACTGCCGAACGGAAGAATGCCTGGTGCACCCGTTGCTTTACGGTCCTTAAAACCTCGGAAGGTCCGGAAGGTTGCACGAAAGCTTCCGAACGTTTCTCCTTTTTCATGGATAATCGTAGCCTGCTCGCCTCCCAAACCAATCCGTTCCAATCTTGACTGAACTCAGACCATATTGCGCGGTCCATTTTGCTCGCGTGGGTAAGACCGGCTATTCTTTGTTCACGCAGTCCCGGGTCGGACGCACCGAAATTGCCGAGCTTACGCGCAACAGAAGCGGGAGTCCTATCAATGAGATCGGCCAATTCCTGGACCTCCGGGTTGTTTGCTTTCGTCCTCTGGAACGGGATCCTGCAGTATAGTTCGAAGGCAAGAATCAATTCTTCCCTTGACCAGGGCGTTCCATATCTGGACGCTGTTCGATTCTGTGGCATACTGGGCTCTGTCATATCAGCAGACCGGGTGCAAAACCGTCTCGCTTCTCACAGATGAGGGGATCGAACCCATGAACAATCGATGCGCTGCCGAATTTCTACCAAATACCGTTCACTTTGACTGTGGGCGACCCCGGATACCCTGTATAATACCGGCGATCCACGCTGGTTCATAGTGGAAAACAGCCAGTGGGGGTGCGGGGGGCTCATGTCCCTCCACCCCCCGCCATGGCGCCAAGCCCTATTTTCCATCCAGGTAATACGATTTCCCCTCGCCTGTTTGTTCCTCGGCTTTACTTGTCCACCAGGCCCGAACCGTGGTCCCCTCACCCGGAGCCGACTCGATAGCCAGGGTCCCCCCGAACATTTCCGCTCTTTCCCTCATTCCATCAAGACCGAGGCTTCTGGCTGTGTCGCACGTTAGAATTTGCTCCAGGTTCATTCCGATTCCATCATCGGACACTTTCAGTTCAATGCCGTTGGTATCGACAGATAGAGATACGTCAACCCACTCCGCCTTGCTGTGCTTGGCCGTGTTATTGAGAGCCTCCTGGGCTATCCTGAAAATAGGAATATTGAGAGGCCCGGGGATTTGACTTTCGTCGCCACTGAAATAGATTTCGATGTGACGCTCGGGATATAGCTTTAGCATTTCCTCCCGATACCACCGCAAAGCCGAGATCACTCCAAAGTCCTCCAGGACCCTCGGTCTCAGGCCCATATAAATTGCCCGGGTCTCTTCAATGGAGCGTTGCAGGACAGGAACGAACTCTTCGATTGCCCGGATGGCGGCATTCTTTTCGCCCTTTCGCAAAATATCAAGAATGAACTCGAGACGGAATTTCAGCGCAGCCAGGGTCTGCCCGATACTGTCGTGCAGTTCCGCAGCCAGCCTTTTTCTTTCTTCTTCCTGGGCTTCGATGAGCATCGAGGGAATTTCCCGAAGTCTTCTTTCGGCCTGCTTGCGCTCCGTAATGTCAGACACCATGGCGAAGGAGCCGACTTTGTCGCCCGCCCCGTTGAGGAGTGGAGAGACGTTGAAGTTGCAGTAGACATGCGAAGCATCCGGACGAGAAAGGGCTATCTCATAAGAGGCCGATAGCCCATGCTCTCTTGATTTGATTTGCTGTTCGAAGATGACCCTGTTTTGATTGTCCACAAATTCATAAATTTTTCTCCCTTTAATATCTTCCCGGTTTCTGTCCAGTATTTCGCACATTCTAGGATTGACATCAATTGTTGCCGTATTATTATCGATCAGCCAGAACCCTTCATTAGCGGTCTGTAAGATCGTTTTGAAACGCAAATCGCTTTCGCGCAGCGACTCCTCCATCATCTTTCGCTCAGTAACATCGCGGAGAATGGTTAAAATCAGCTCCTCCTGGTTGGTTCGAAGAAGACGACTGGAGATTACCCCGGTTCTAATGCTCCCATCCTTTGTGGTGAATTTGCCTTCGAGGTCCTCCACGAACCCGACGTTCCTGATTTGGGTGACAAATCGTTCTCTGTCTACGGGGACATTCCAGAAAAGTTCAAGCGCCGTCCTTCCGATGACTTCGTCGCGGGTATAGCCGGTCATGCCGATGAAGGCATCGCTTATATCAAGATACATACCGTCGGAAAGCCGAGAGACGATTATCGAATCCGGACTTGTCTGAAAAATCAAACGGAACTTCTCTTCGCTTTGGCCAAGCATTTCCTGCGCGGCCTTCCGCTCGGTAATTTCCCGGCCCAGGCTGTCATTTGCTCTTTTTACCTCTTCAAGAAGGTTGAGATTCTCGAACCTCAAGGCGATGGAGGAGGTAAGAAACCTGCCGTGACTAAAGGCATGCTTTTGGACGGCTAACAGATAAACGACGATCAAGAGGCTTACGATAGATCCCAACCGGCCATTTAGCATTGCACATCTAATGGCGTAGGGGATCAACGCGGGGACGGCCCAGACAGTGGAAGCGAACCTGATGGAGACGTGCGACAGGGCTGTTCCGGCTGTAAGACCGCCCATCACCAGGACAAAAAAGGATGTAAACTCCAGGTTGTCAGCCGGCAAGATAAGAAAAGCGGAGAGCCCCCATACCGTCCCCGAAATCAGGGTCAGGATCAAATAAGCGCTCTTCCACGGTCCGGCAGGAAATGAACCGTCCCGGACTTTATCAAACCTTCGGTAAAGCGCGAACCTGCCAAACGAAACGAGGAGGACCAACGCACCCCAGGCGAAAATGTTTACATGAGGCACAACATGGCCCACGGCAAAGCAGAGCACCAGAGCCACGAATAAAGATGCCCCCTGCATGGTTGGAAGCTGCTCCATCGCGAGACGTATTTGCTCTCTTTGGATGCGCTGCCTGAAATCTTCGCTCATAACTCGCTTCCCATGCCAAAATAGCCGTTTGCAGGGGAATGTTAACCAGTACGGCAGGTATTTTTCAATCAGGGCCTATCCTGGAGTTTCCGATTTTTTTAAATGACTTGAAGAGCTAAAGTCCGGCTCCGTGCTTTACAGGCGGGGAGAGCCCCGTGTAATGCGGATTGAAGGGGTTATTGGGCAAAGTTCCGGTTTTGCCCGGTGGACGGGGCGGGCAACCCCCTCTACAGCTCAGCGAAACTGTTTTCGGCCTTTCTCCTGCCTGGCCGACGTCAGGACTCCCCATACGCTTCGAAGCTGCGAAGGTTCACCCACGAAAATGTGGTAGTTGGGCAGCAGGCTTTCATCTCTTATGAGGTATATCAGGCCGTCGCCAAAGACTGTCTGCGAAGAGATCGCCACCCCCACCCTCAGCAGAAATGCTGATTACCGAATCGACCGCTTCGTCGGAGATCGCGTATTTCTTGTCGGTCATGACTAAATCCTTCCGGTCATGCCGTTAAAGATCATTTCAACCCCCAGGATCAGGATGATCACGGCAAAGATCAGGCGAAGCACCTTCGGCTTGGAATTGGTGAGCACCTTGGAGCCCATGAGCGCCCCTGCGGACACTCCCAGCATTACCGGCATGGCAAGACCCGGATCGATGTAGCCCCGGCTGAGATAGACGCCCGCGCTGGCCGCCGCGGTGACCCCGATCATGAAGTTGCTGGTGGTCGTGGATACCTTGAAGGGGACATGCATGGCCTGATCCATGGCCAATACCTTTACGGCCCCGGAACCGATTCCCAGCAACCCGGAAAGTCCCCCGGCCAGAAACATCAGGCTGAACCCCGTCGGGACATGGTGGACGTGATAGGGAACGGGCACATGCCCTTCGGGGTAAGAGCCGTCGAGGTGAAAGGAGTGTGCCAGAAAATCGGGGGCGTCCTCCGCGCCGCCGGGGGCCGGTTCGTGACCCTTAAAGGAAAGAAAGGCGGAGTAGAGCAACACCAGGCCGAATATCATGGCAATTACCCTGGTTGATATCAGCGCCGCCACGCCCGCCCCGATAAATGCTCCGAAAGTAGTCGCCATCTCCAGAAACATCCCCAGACGTATATTGGAAAAGCCTTCCTTTACGTAAGCCGCGGCTGCCCCCGAGGAGGTGGCTATAACGGAGACGAGCGACGCCCCGATTGCGTAGCGGATATCAACGCCAAAGCCCAGGGTGAGAAGAGGGACGATAACCACTCCTCCCCCCAGCCCCGTAAGAGCCCCCAGGAAGCCGGCGATCAAAGAGCCGGAAAATATCAGGGTGGAAAATGTCGCAATGCCCATACTGTTTGCCTCCTCGGAAAGTCTCCTGGCCGCACTCGAACTTCCTGATTAGTAGGGCCGTCATTGATTACCGAACATTGGAGGGTCGTAAAAAAGCCCTGCCTGGCTCAAGATCGGGCAGGGGCCACATCGCGGCTGGAAGCCTGCCCCTCAGCCCTACGAAGGCCAACCGCGCAATCTTACCGCCAGGAATCAAGTACGGGAGGTGAAAACCAATGTTGGGTAATTTACGCTCTTGGTAATAAAGCTTTTCTCCCGACGCAAGAATAATCATCGGATAAAAATTATCTATAAATTACACGCACCGGTGCGTCCTATATTTCGCTCGGCGGATATTAGCGCCTGAATGACAGGTATCGGGTTTTACGGGTTGCGGGAATTGGGGATGGGGTCGGCGGAGGATTGTTCCGTCATTCCGTCAGTCTCCACCTCATGTAGCCGGCAGTGACATGTTTGCTGCTCTTCTTTGAGCGATGCTCATGATCCCGAAGGGATCAAAGCCATTAGCCGGGGGTTGAGGCCGTGAGGCCGATACCCCCGGAAAGGAACGAAAAAGAAGGTGACGACCCCGTAAGGGGTCGCAGATCGGAACCATCAATCAAGATATCACGCGTGAGGTGCTACTGCCCCAAATCCCGCCG
>JARLHP010000055.1 GCA_031292195.1 Syntrophobacteraceae bacterium | reverse complement strand
TCAAGATTTGCCTGATGGGTTGCGCTTCGCTCCACCCATCCTTGTATCTTAAAAGAGCAAGAGCATGGGATTAACCGGGGTGGCGAAAGTATTTGTTGGGCTGCGCTACGCTTAGCCCAACCTACAGCGCTTAGCCCAACCTACAGCCCCATCCTTGCCAACCGTCGAGAACCGCTGCAGGATGGGTGAAAACGCAGTGGAACCCATCTGTTTGACGCGTCTTGAACGCTGCTTCGTATGAGTCCTTTCCCGCCACTAACCGCAGTCGCCAAATTTTCGGTCTACCGAGCGATGGGCCGCGGTTCCTCCACCCCCGGCATTTCTCTACAGCACGGGCGGCTTTTGGCCAGAGAATGAATGAACGGAATAAGATCCATGAACCACTGGACCTTGGGCCTCCCATGGAGGGCGTCTATCTGATCGAGGGCTTCGGACAGGGGGGACGATGCCACGGCGCCGTCTTTTAGTCCAAAGGCGAGGACTTCGCTCGACCCGTTCTTCATGAGCTCCAGGAGGGCGCCCGCGGCGCCTGCGCTTATCCTGCCGGCAAGAATCCTGTCGAAAGCCGTGGGGGACCCGCCGCGCTGGACATGCCCGAGCACGACGCTTCGCACCTCGAATTCGTCTTTACTCTCCTCCTCAAGCAGCCTGCGCAGAAAATCGGTCGTGTAGTGGCGCGAGGCATCTTCATTGCGCATATATATGACCATGCGGTTTCCGGACTCGAAACTCTTTTTGAGTTCTGAGACGTCCTTGTTCAGTTCGGCAAGGCTGATTCCGGTTTCGGGCAGATAGGCCTTGTCCGCGCCGGCCGCCAAAGCGGCCATGGCAGCCAGGAAGCCGCATTCTTTTCCCATCGTCTCCACGATGAACGCCCGCCTGGTGGCGCCGGCGGTGTCGCGAATCTTATCGACCGCTTCGACGATGTTGTTGAGGGCGGTATCAGAGCCGATGCACAGATCGCTGCCCGGAAGATTGTTGTCTATACAGGCCGGCACGAGCACCATGGGAATATTGAACTCCGGGAAATCCGCCCTCATTTGGGCAAAGCGCTGAACATGCCGATAGGTATCCAGGCCTCCAATGGCAATGATGCCCTTTATGTCGAATTTTGCGATGTTTTCGGCAATCTTCCCAAAATCCTCAAGAACCTGAGAGGAGCGCGCAGTCCCTATATCGGAACTGGGTCGGCCCATCCACCCGGCGAGATCGTTCCATTCGAGGTTTACAAAATCACCGTGTGTCAGGCCATAGAATTCATCTTTGGAGCCGAGCACGGACACTCCACAGTCCAGCAGTCTCCTTGCGGCGATGCTCAGGGCAGCGTTCATACCGGGCGAATCCGCCCCGCCGGTCATAATGACCACACTGCCCCGCCCGGCGGACTCCTGCGACGGACATGGGGCTGTCAAGGCCTCAACCAATTCGAGCATGGTTCCGAAAGCTTCTCCACGCAACTCCCGGGCCTTGCTGAAATCTCCGCTTTCGATCAGTCGTTGAATCTCCCTACTCTTTTCGATAACTTCAGTTAGCGGCGTGGAAACGACCCTGTTTTTTTTAACACCGACCATGTGACAATGCACCACATCCGGTTCGTCGACCAGACGGTCAACGGCAGCCACCCCGAGTCGCGCGGAGAGAACCCGGTCAAAAGCGCTGGGCGGTCCTCCGCGCTGGACGTGTCCCAGCACGGTCAGGCGCACTTCTATGCCAAGTTTTTCCGTCAGGATTTTTCGCACCTCTCCGGCTTCCATCCGTAACCCGTCGGGGTGCCTGGCGCCTTCGGCGATCACCACCATCTGATGGCGCCTTCCGGTCTTACGGGCCTTGTCCAGGCACTCGACCATCCGCTGATGCCAGTGCAACTCCAGAGAACATTCGGGAATAAGCATCCAGGAGGCCCCGGTTGCCAGCGTACCGGCAAGGGCCAGATAGCCGCAGTTTCTGCCCATCGTCTCCAGGACGAAGGTACGCTGGTGGGAGGCCGCCGTTGACGAAAGGTGGTCTATGGCGCGCACAATGTGATTCAGGGCGGTATCGACGCCAATGGCCATGTCGGTCCCGCTCAGATCATTGTCTATGGAACCTGGCAGGCCCATAACCTGAAGCTTTGGCGTTTGTTCGACCATTGGTCGAAGTTCAGGACGAACGGTGGCGATCTTTTCCACGTGTTCGTGCCATTCGTTCGAAAGCAGAAGCGCTCCGGTAAGAGAACCGTCCCCACCGATCACCACCAGCGCCTCTATGCCGCGATCCAGTAAATTCTCCACCGCGCGTCGCCTGCCCTCAACAGTTTTGAACTGCTCCGATCTGGCAGTACCCAGAAATGTTCCGCCACGCTGCAGCACGTTTCCAACATCCTGCCAGTTCAAAGGCTTTATCAAATCGCCGCCCCGCAGGAGCCCATCATAACCGGAGTATATCCCGTATACCCGAAGTCCTCTGTCGAGCGCACGCCGCACAACAGCCCTCACCGCGGCATTCATGCCCGAAGAATCCCCGCCGCTGGTCATTACCGCCAGAGTTTTTATCATCGCTATCTTCTCTTTCGCAAAAATAGCCCGGGCGGCTGGGACCGCCATCCGGGACTGCAGTGGACGCATCTCGCAAAGTTTCGGCGTAGTCCGATCAGTGGATTCACAAACCGGCGGAACATGACCGAGAATACACGATTTTAGAAGCTACTCAAAGAGAAGTTATTGGTGGAGAAATATTGCTCTACAAAACAGCTCGTATGGGGTAAAAGAAAGGCATGCAACCAGTTCCCGCGCCTTCGCGGAACGAGTCTGTAATATTTGCTCTTTGCCCAAAATAGAGGTGGATGGAGATGATAGTACCGATCATACTTTCCGGCGGCGTGGGCTCGAGACTCTGGCCTCTTTCGAGGGAACACCTGCCAAAGCAGCTGATGCCTATTCTGGGGACGCACCACTCTCTTTTTCAAAACACTATTCTGCGCCTTGCCAAGATAGAGGGCGCCGCGCCTCCCGTAATCGTCTGCAATGAAAGCCATCGTTTTATGGCCGCCGCGCAAATGCAGGAGATCGGCGTACGATGTTCGGACATCATTCTCGAGCCGGTGGGGAGAAACACCTGCCCCGCGATCACCGCGGGAACACTGGCAGCCATTAAGAACGGCGACGATCCCGATATTCTGGTCCTGCCCGCGGACCATCTCATCCTGGATAATCAACTGTTCGCAACCGCTGTCGAAGAAGGCAGTGAACTTGCGTCGGTCGGTCGGATTATTACTTTCGGGATCGTTCCCGACAGACCGGAAACCGGTTATGGATATATCATGAGAGGAGAAAGCCTAGCGGGGCCAAAGGAGGTGGACGCCTTCGCGGTAAGCCGCTTCTTTGAAAAACCCGACTATGAACGAGCATGCTCCTATGTGGCCTCGAAGGAGTATTTTTGGAACAGCGGCATGTTCCTTTTCCGCGCTTCAGCTTTTCTTGAGGAATTAGGCAGATTTTCGCCCGAGATCCTCAACACCTGCCGCGAATCATACCACCAGGCAAAGCGCGATATGGACTTCACGCGCCTGGAAGCAAGCACTTTCGCCTCGTGCCCGAACATTTCAATAGACTACGCGGTGATGGAAAGAACGGAACGTGCGGCGGTAATCCCGCTCACCGTAGGCTGGAGCGACGTAGGCAGCTGGCTTTCGCTTCACCAGGTTTGTGAAAAAGACGAATGCCTCAACAGCGTCACCGGAGACGTTGTGCTGGAAGATGTCCACAACTGCCATTTACATTCGGAAAGCAGGCTGGTGGCAGCATTGGGCATAGAAAACCTGATCATCGTGGAGACCAAGGACGCGGTGCTGGTTTCTTCGATCGAGCGCTCGCAAGACGTCAAGATTATTGTGAACAGGCTAAAGAAGCTGAAAAGGGCGGAGGTACTTTCCCATTCCAAGACCTATCGCCCCTGGGGGTCATTTGAATCCATAGATACCGGCGAGCGCTTCCAGGTAAAGCGCATAACGGTCAATCCAGGCGCGGCCCTTTCCCTTCAAATGCATTATCATAGAGCGGAACACTGGATCGTGGTGCGGGGAACAGCCCGCATAACCAGGGGGGAGGAGGAGTTCCTGCTAAACGAAGATCAAAGCACCTACATCCCGTGGGGTACCCGGCACCGGCTGGAAAACCCCGGAAAGATACCTCTGGAGCTGATCGAGGTCCAGTCCGGCAGCTACCTGGGAGAAGACGACATCAGCCGGTTGGACGATAAATACGGACGCGATTGAAAAGCGAAGGCAAAGGTCAAAAGAGCGGGGAACTGAGCAGCCCGCGACCGGAAGGCCGGCGCCGGTGGCGCAAAAGTGTGTTCCACCCGCTTAACTCAACAGCATTGCCGGCTACCGCCTCCCTGATAAGTTCCAGGCCTTCTCGCCCGCCCGGAAGATAGTCGCCCCCAGCACAGTATCGTATTGAATGCTTCCGACCCCATGGAGACGCGACTCGAGGGTTCTGGCCCAAGGGAGGTCGCAGTCGAATAGAACCGATTCCCGGAAGCAAATCCTTTATTGAGCAAAAAGTCATTTTCATCAAAAGACACTTTCCAGCCCGTCTTTAAACGGTTTTCCATGGCGGCCGAAAATTCTGTAGACTCCGGAAAAGGTTGGAGCGTCATAGCAACCGAAAAGGGGACGAATAGGGCCGCACCGGAGGGGGGGCTTGGCCCCCCCTAAAGGGATAATCATGATTGAAAAGATCGATTTAACCTGCTATTGCTGCCCGAAATGAAACATTTCAGAGATTTTTGTTTAATTCCGAAGAGGAGTAATTCATGAGAGCATGGGAATGGTCATCGAAAATTCTGGCAATCGGATTTGCAGTGGCCTTGCTGGGAGGTTGCGCCGAAGGCCCCTACTACGGCCCTCCGGCCGTTGCACCCGGCCCGCCCGTGGTCAGTCCGGGGCCTTCGCACGGCTTTCTGACCGTAGGTCCCATGGACCGGTTCTACGTGATGGGGGTGGAAAACAACACGCCTTTTGAAATCGGTTTTCCCCGAGCCAACCACGTTCTATATGAAAAAGGATACGACCGGGTGGGAAGGGAACGCAGGGCTGACTTTGCGGTAAATATCGCCGTGTTCCAGGAAGCTCGCGACAATCCGGATCTCAGAGGTCAGCAGATGTTGGGCGGCGCGATCCTGGGGGCCGCGACCGGCGCACTGCTGGGGGCCGCCGCGGGCGCTCCGGCTACCGGCGCGATCGCCGGGGCGGCGGGAGGCGGCTTCCTCGGGCTGGCCGCTCCGGCAGCCACGCCGATTGTCCGGATAGATGTTCAGACCCACAGTTTGCGTACCGGCAGTTATTCGCGCAGCACTGTCTATGTGGATACGGCACATGTTCCGCCTTATGAGGTCCCGCGGGTAATCGATACGCAGGTGGCGAAGATGGTCGGGGCTCTCCCGGCAAGATAGAGCACCAAAATAGAGCACCAAAAACAAATCCACCGCGACTACGCGGTGGATTTGTTTTACCGGTTGGTTAATCCATCCCTAAGAAAGCGCTTTGGCGAATGCCTTTTTTGCTATGGCGCCCATTTCCCCCAGGTTTTCCACAATTGTTATGCCGGCCTGACGCATGGCGGCAATTTTACCCGAAGCCGTTCCGCTCGAACCGCTGATGATCGCGCCCGCGTGGCCCATGCGCCGTCCGGGAGGAGCGGTAAGACCGGCTATGAAGCCCACTACCGGCTTTGTGACGTACTCCTTGACGAAGTCGGCGGCTTCCTCTTCGGCAGACCCCCCGATTTCGCCCACCATTATGATGGCGCGGGTCTCGGGATCAGCCTGAAATGCCGACAGGCAGTCAATAAAGCTCGTACCGTTCACGGGGTCTCCCCCGATGCCGACCACGGTGCTCTGCCCCATTCCAAACTGCTGGATCTGGTGAACAGCTTCGTAGGTCAAGGTTCCGGACCGGGACACGATACCGACATGACCCGGCGAGTGGATGTGGCCCGGCTGAATGCCGATCTTGCACTGGCCCGGCGTGATGATGCCCGGGCAGTTGGGGCCGATCAGCCTGCTGGAACTCTTTTTAAGGTAGTTTTTGACCCGCAGCATGTCCATTACCGGAATGCCTTCGGTAATTGCCACGATCAGCGGCAGCCCGGCGTCAATGGACTCCAGTATGGCGTCACCGCAAAACGGAGGCGGCACAAACACCATGGCGGCATTGGCGCCCGTTTCCCTCACCGCCTTGGCCACGGTGTTAAAGACCGGAATGCCTTCAACGTTCTGGCCGCCCTTGCCCGGGGTTACCCCGGCCACGACGCTGGTGCCGTAGTTTTTGCAGTTGACCGTATGAAACTGGCCTTCCCGGCCGGTGATTCCCTGGACCAAAAGTCTGGTGTTTCGATCCACCCAAATGCTCATGGTTTCCTCCTATGCCTTCACAATCGCTGCAATCTTTTGGGCGGCGTCTGAAACATCCTTTGCCGTTATCAGATTGAGACCCGATTCATTGAGGATCCTGCGACCCTCTTCAACATTGGTCCCTTCCATCCGAATGACCACAGGCACCTTGATTCCGACTTTATTAGCCGCTTCGACCACACCGTTGGCCAGCCTGTCACAACGCAGAATGCCGCCGAAAATGTTGATGAGCACGCCTTTGACGGAAGGATCGGCCAGGATGATGCGAAACCCGTTTTCCACCTGTTCGGCGCTGGCGCCACCGCCAACGTCGAGGAAGTTCGCGGGAGCCGCGCCCGCCTGCTGAATGATGTCCATCGTCGCCATGGCCAAACCGGCGCCGTTGACCATGTTGCCGATGTTCCCACCCGGCATGCGGATATAGTTCAGTTCGAACTTGGAGGCTTCGACCTCGAACGGGTCTTCTTCGTCAAGGTCCCGGTATTCCAGGATGTCCTTGTGTCGGTAGAGAGCGTTGTCGTCGAAATTTATCTTGGCGTCGAGGGCGATTACCCTGCCGTCTTTGGTAAGGATAAGCGGATTTATCTCCACCAGAGAACAGTCGTAATCCACACAGAGCCTGTAGAGCTTCATGGCCATGGCCGAAAACTGCTTTGCCAGGTCGCCCGAAAGGTTCAACCCGAAAGCCAGTTCGTTGGCGTGATATCCCTTCATGCCAATGAGGGGATCGATGAAAACCTTGATGAGCTTTTCCGGTGTTTTGGCGGCGACCTCTTCGATGTCCATGCCGCCGGCCTCACTGGCCATGAAGACGATCTTGGCCGCGCCCCTGTCGGGAAGAACGCTCAGATAGAGTTCCTTTTCGATCGGAAGGCCCTCTTCGACCAGGAGTTTTTTTACCAGCCTGCCCTCGGGACCTGTCTGGTGCGTTACAAGGGTCATCCCCAGGATGGAGGAGGCGAGTTGTTTAACTTCCTCCGCATTGGCGGCGAGCTTGACACCCCCGCCCTTGCCTCTGCCTCCCGCATGTATCTGAGCCTTTATGACGACCGGGAAATTTCCCAGCGCCGCAGCCGCCCGCTGAGCTTCCTCGACGCTGAAGGCCGCTTCTCCCCGCGGGACGGGGATCCCGGATTTCCGGAACAGTTCTTTGGCCTGAAATTCGTGAATTTTCATTTCTCTCCTCGCAAAAGCATCACAATTTGAAAAGACCCATTCCCAACCTCTTCCGAGCGAACGCACTATTCCTAAATGAAAATTCTCACAATGTCAAACCGTTTATCAAGCTCCTCACGGAATTGTTTCTTGCCAACGCGCTTGGTCCCGAATATAAACAGTGCGGTACACTCTCCCCGGCAAGCGCCTGGAAACAATAATCGGTAAATCCTCGAAAGGAACCGCGCGGCCCATGGAATTTGAACCCGTAATCGGACTCGAAATTCACGCCCAGCTAAAGACGGAAAGCAAGATATTCTGCGGGTGTTCGACAAAATTCGGCGGCAGCCCGAACACTCATACCTGCCCGGTTTGTCTAGGTATGCCGGGAGTTTTGCCGGTACTAAACCGGAAAGTGGTGGAATACACCATGCGGATGGCCCTGGCCACTCACTGCACGATCGCCCCGGTGTGCCGCTTTGCCCGGAAAAATTATTTTTACCCGGATCTTCCCAAAGGGTACCAGATTTCACAATATGAACTTCCGCTGGCAACCGAAGGGTGGATGGAAATCGAGGGGACTAACGGCGCCAGGCGGATCAGGATACACCGCATACACATGGAGGAAGATGCGGGCAAACTGATCCACGATGAATACCAGCCTCTCAGCTACGTGGATTTGAACCGGACGGGCGTGCCGCTCATAGAGATCGTGAGCGAGCCGGACATAGCCACCCCGGAAGAAGCGGCGTCCTATCTCCGGGCGATTCGGGAGGTGCTGCGCTACCTCGATATCTGCGACGGCAACATGGAGGAAGGGAGCATGCGGTGCGATGCCAACATCTCCCTTCGGCCGGCCGGAACGAGCGGGCTGGGCACCAAGGTCGAACTCAAGAACATGAATTCGTTCAAAAACGTCCAAAAAGGCCTCGAGTTCGAGATAAGAAGACAAAAAGTGATGCTGGAGCGCGGCGAAACGATCATCCAGGAAACAAGACTTTGGGACGCCGGGCGCAATGTCACGGTCAGCATGCGGGGCAAGGAAGAAGCAAACGATTATCGCTATTTTCCGGATCCCGATCTTGCGCCCGTGGAAATCGGCGAAGAGTGGGCGGCGGAAGTTCGCGCCAGCCTGCCCGAACTCCCGGAGGCCAAAAGGGAGCGGTTTGCGGGGGAATACGGACTCCCGCCCTATGATGCGCAGGTACTTACGTCTTCGAGGTTCCTTGCGGATTATTTCGAAGCGGCAAACAAACAATTCGCCCGCCCGAAACTGCTCAGCAACTGGATAATGTCAGAACTGATGCGGGAACTCAACCGCAGCGACCGGGAAATCGAAGATTGCCCTGTATCGCCCGGGAATTTGGCGGAGCTTGTGCGGCTGCTCGATTCGGGGGTGATCAGCGGCAAGATGGCAAAAGCTGTTTTCGAAGAGATGTTTGCGAGCGGCAGATCGGCCCAAAGCATCGTGGACGAAAAGGGGCTGGTGCAAGTAAGCGACCAGGCCGAAATCGAGTCCGCAGTCGACCTCGTGCTTTCGGAAAACCCGAAGGAAGTGGCGCAGTATAAGGCCGGCAAGGACAAGCTGATCGGGTTTTTCGTCGGCCAGGTCATGAGGAAGACCAAGGGAAAGGCGAACCCGCAAATCCTCAATGACATTCTAAAGACAAAGTTACACGGGTAAATAGTTTCAGGAGAGCTCGATGCCGGACCAATGGATGCCGCCGATCAAATGGGACGGTGACGCAGTGGCGATACTCGACCAGAGAGTGCTGCCTCACCAGGAGAAATTCCTTTCCTGCTCCACCCCGGAGCAGGTGATAAGCGCTATAAAGAAGATGGCCATTCGGGGCGCCCCGGCGGTGGGAGTGGCCGGAGCGCTTGCCCTGGCCCTGGGCGCCCGGTCGATCCAAACGGAGGATGCGCAAGAATTCAGGCGAAAATTCTCGCGGCTTTGCACCAAGGTGAAAAACGCCCGCCCGACGGGAGCAAATCTTGGCTGGGCCGTGGAAAGACTTTACTCGATCGTCGTGGAAAATCCGAAGGCGGAGATCTCCAAGTTGCAGAAGCTCATCCTGGCTGAGGCCAACGATATTTTAGAAGAAGACGTCGCTGCCAACCTGCGGATGGGAAAATGGGGCCGGGAGATTGTACCGAAGGGCGCCAGAATTCTTACCTATTGCAACGCCGGCGCCCTTGCCACCGCGGATTATGGAACGGCGGTGGGGGTTATCCGGGCGGCATACGAGGCCGACCCGAGCGTCAGCGTGTATTCCTGCGAAACGAGGCCCTTCCTGCAGGGCGCAAGGCTTACGGTCTTCGAACTGATGCGGGCCGGGATACCGGTTACCCTGATTACCGACAATGCGGCGGGAAGCCTCATGAGCCGGGGTATGATCGACGTGGTCATCGTCGGCGCGGACAGAATCGCCGCCAACGGCGACACGGCAAACAAGATCGGCACCTACATGGTGGCGGTGCTCGCCTGGACCCATAACATCCCTTTCTACATCGCAGCCCCGCGCTCCACCATCGACCAGAGCCTGGAGGACGGCGCCGGAATACCGATCGAGCAAAGAGACCCGAGCGAGGTCACAAACCTCAATGGAAAAAGAATCGCGCCCCAGGGTGTCAAGGCCCTCAATCCAGCGTTCGACGTCACGCCCAACAAGTATATTTCGGGTATCATCACCGAGGTCGGGGTATTGAGGAAGCCGTTTGCTAAAACTATACGGAAGGCTTTGCAGGCTTGAGAGACTACGCTTGGATACCAGCCGCGGAGCCTTGCGATGCTGTTGAGTTAAAGCTGAGTTAAAGCGAAGGTCAAAAGAGCGGGGAGCTGAGCCCCCCGCACCCCCGCAGGATCCGGATCGCGGGCTTGCAGCCCGCGACCGGAACGCCGGCGCCGTGGGCGCGAAAATCGCCTCGATAACTCATACCAACGATGATAGGCATGGGCTACTCGCGCCGCGCCACAAACAAAGCAGAGCGAACAGCCGCTCATTCTGTTCTGTCGCAACAGCCCTACGCGCGCGCACCACAATCCCAATCTAATAGAGACGATCTCATGTTCCAGCGCAACGGCCGCACGCGTGACATCCCGGCAAGTCCTGCCCCGGAAGCGTCTATTTCGGGGCTTTTCGCCGAGGTTCGGTACGGCCGCCGACGGTTCGGTCTTTTTGAAGCAGATTCTTACTTTGAACTCGGATAAAGGGGCTTTCCCGGTCCACTGGTGAAGCCGGTGGTCTGGCTGTTCCTGGCTGTAAATACAGATTTTTTCACGTCCATTTTCTTATTATTTTGATTTAATGGATATTTTTGGATTTGGAGTGCCGAATTAACAGCCAGGTAACAGCGGGGCCGCCGC
>JARLHP010000054.1 GCA_031292195.1 Syntrophobacteraceae bacterium | reverse complement strand
GGGGGAATTGCGCGGGGACAAATCTGACCAGTTTCTACGGAGCGGTAATTACATGAAATTTCCTCAACGCTGGTGAGCCGCGACCAAAAAGCCCGAACTGTGAGTCTCCAGACATCGCCTGCACATAATTTCATGGCAGGCGCCGGAATAAACTATTTGCAAAAGTATGGTGCCCGCGACCTTGGCGTGAACGATCTGGCCGGGATGTGCGCCATCATCATGTCGCTCACCCTGCCAACTTCCATAAGAGTATGACAACGCATGGCGACTACCGGATTTGGCAGGACGTGTATCACACCAAAACGGCAAGCGGCGATGAGGTGTATTGGAAGCTTACCGTTATAGACGACGTTCTGATAGTTTCCTTCAAGGAGTTGTAATATGAAATGTCCGTGCTGCGGAGCTGCCGAGCTGGTCCACGATACCCGCGATATGCCATACGTCTACAAGGGTGAAGCGACCACCATCCCAGCGGTCACGGGTGATTTCTGCCCGGCTTGCGCCGAAGTTGTCCTGGACCGCGAGCAAGGCGACCGCTACAGCGAATTGATGGGATTGTTTCAGCGGCAGGTTAACGCCGCCTATGTCGATCCGGCTTTTATTGCCAGTGTGCGCAAGAAGCTCGATCTCGACCAGCGCGAAGCCGGCGAGATTTTTGGAGGCGGTGTCAATGCGTTTTCCCGCTACGAGAACGGCAAGACCAAACCGCCACTGGCGCTGGTAAAACTGCTCAAGGTGCTGGAACGCCACCCGGACCTTCTCGAGGAAGTCAGATCGATTTAGAATACGACCTTTCTCATTTCGTGAGCAACCCCATTACGCGAGGTACGCGCAAACCAGGACAGAACCATGTTCCCGCCTTCATGAGCGCCAATTGCACCGGTTTCTATGGTCATTCCCCTTGCAGGTTCGGAACAGGGTGTAGTATTATTTTTGCGCAGTCCTGTCCGACTTGGGAGCGTTTCGTGCCTACACCGATGGAAAATGCATCTTTGCACAGGTCTCAAGCATGTCTGAAGCTTCATTTGCCCTTGTTCCTATCCCCCTCCTGTTGCTAATTCCTGCTACTCTTACATAACGCGCCCTGGACGAATGGGAAAAATTGATCAGTCCGCGATATTCCGGTTACCCATCTGCTCGATTAGCTTGGATATACACGAGTGCGGACGCATCTGTTTCACTCTTCACGTATAAGGAGAAATCCCGATGGCAGATATTGGAAACTCCGGGGCAAAGAGCACGGATCCGGCAGTCCGGCAAATGATAGTGAAGGCCGCAAAAACGGAAGTTCAAACTGTGTGGGATCGCTACGAGGTCATGCAGCCCCAGTGCGGGTTCGGGGAAACGGGGCTGTGCTGCCGCCACTGCCTGCAGGGACCCTGCCGCATCGATCCTTTTGGTGAAGGCCCCAAAGCGGGTATTTGCGGGGCTTCGGCGGACACGATGGTGGCCCGGGGCCTCGATCGGGCCATCGCCGCGGGGACCGCGGCCCATTCCGGCCATGCCAAACACCTGGCGCATACTCTTATGAAAATGGCCAAGGGGCAGGCAAAGAGCTACTCCATCAAGGAGGCCGGGAAGCTCAAGGCCGTCGCCGCCCGGCTGGGTATCGCGGTGGACGGGAGGTCGGATACAGAACTCGCCCTGGACGTGGCCAAAGCGGCCCTGGCGGATTTTCATGAAAAGGATACCCCCGTTTTGTGGGCCACTACCGTGGTCAACCCGCAAAGGGCAAAGGTCTTGTCCGATCTTGACCTGGTGCCCAAAGGCATCGACCACGAAGTATCCGAAATAATGCACCGCACCCTCTACGGGGTGGACGCGGACCCGGTCAACCTGCTTTTGGGGGGACTGCGCTGCGCGGTGGCCGACCTGGCCGGTTGCTATATGGGCACCGACCTGGCCGACATACTCTTTGGGATCCCGCAACCGACCGTAACCGAAGCCAATCTGGGCACTCTGAAGGCCGATGCGGTCAATATCGCCCTGCACGGCCATAACCCCGTATTGTCGGACGTCCTTGTAACCAGGGCCGAGACCAAAAAACAGGCGGCGATGGCGGCCGGCGCCACCGGCATCAACCTGGTGGGTGTCTGCTGCACGGGAAATGAAATCATGATGCGCCACGGGATCGCCTCCTGCACCCACTCCGTAAGCCAGGAGATGGCTCTTGTGACGGGCGCTGTCGATGCCATGATAGTCGACTACCAGTGCATCATGCCGTCGATGGCTTCGGTCGCCGAATGCTGCGGGACCACTCTGGTAACCACCATGGACATAGCGAAGATCACCGGCGCAAAGCATATTGCCTTTACGGAAGAAGCGGCCGAAGAAAAGGCGGACGAGATCTTCGATCTGGCCATTGCCAACTTCGCGCGTCGCAAGGGCAAGCCGGTCGATATCCCCGATATCAAAACGCCCGTCGTGGCGGGCTTTTCGGTGGAAGCCATCGTGGCCGCACTGTCGAAGCTCGATCCTGAAGAGCCTCTAAAACCTCTTGCCGACAACATCAAGGCTGGAAATATCCGGGGGGTGTGTCTTTTTGCGGGATGCAACAATGTAAAAGTCCCCCAGGACAGCAACTTTACGGCCATAGCCCGCAGACTTCTGAAGGAAAACGTCTTGGTGGTGGCAACCGGCTGTGGGGCCGGGGCGCTGATGCGGCACGGGTTCATGGACCCGGCCAATACCGATGAGTTATGCGGCGACGGGCTCAAAGCGGTTCTGCGGGCCATCGGGGAAGCCAATGGTCTGGGTGGTCCGCTGCCCGCGGTCCTGCACATGGGCTCGTGTGTGGACAACTCCCGTGCCGTGGCCCTGACCGTGGCCCTGGCCGAGTACCTGGGAGTGGACACGGACAAGCTTCCAGTCGTTGCCTCCGCCGCCGAGGCGGTTTCGGAAAAGGCGGTCTCCATCGGCGCCTATGCCGTGGCGGCGGGCTTGCCGACTCATGTGGGAGTGATGCTGCCGGTCCTGGGCGGCCCGCTGGTCACCGAAGTGCTGACCGAAAAAATCAAAGGGCTGACCGGGGGATATTTCATCGTGGACCTCGATCCGCAATCGGCCTCCGATAAGCTTCTCGCAGCCATCGACGAGCGCCGTGCCAAACTGGGACTCTAGTCGGCGGTCGAAAGCCGGGGTTTGCCCGGCCCGTGCCGGATAAAGGAGCTTATGATGCCTGAGCCCAAAGAAATATTTGTTCGCATCGATAGATGTATGGGATGTCACTCCTGTGAACTTGCCTGTGCGGTCGAACACTCCGCCAGTCGCTCTTTGTACGGGGCGCTTTTCCAAACACCGCAGCCTAAAAGCCGCGTTTATGTGGAGTTTGTGCCCCCGTCAAAACCGATGCCCATTGTTTGCCGCCACTGCGAGGATGCTCCGTGCATGCACGCCTGTATTGCCGGGGCCATCCGGCGAACCGAGGAGGGCGTGGTGATGACCCGCGGCGACAAATGCATCGGTTGTTGGACCTGCGTTATGGTGTGCCCCTACGGGGTGATCGGGAGGCATATGGAGGAGCGCAAGGCCTACCGGTGCGACCGCTGTCCCGACCGTTTAGTTCCAGCCTGTGTGGAGGCCTGTCCTACCAAGGCCCTGGTATATTCCACCGTTAAGGATTTTTCTAAGGGGGTTCGCCGAACCGGTTCGGCCGGAATGCTCACGGGGCAAGGAGGCTGAAGATGAGCGCGGGCAAGAACCGCTACGTAATTGTGGGCGGTAGCGCCGCCGGCATGGCGGCGGCCGGGGCCGTACGCGACCTCGATTCTCACGGGTCGATCACGGTTTTTTCCGATGAACCCGATGCGCCCTATTTCAGGCCGCTGATTCCCTTTTTGATCAGCGGGAAAAAACGGGCCTCCGACATGGCCATGTCCGGGCAGGGTCCCTACAGCGGTGTAGGCATAGAGGTCAAGTTGAACGCGCGGGTCCGGGCAATTGACTGCCGGGCCCGGGCGGTCTGCCTGGAAGATGGGGAACACATCCCCTACGACCGGCTGCTCATCGCCACGGGCAGCAGGCCACGCATACCTGCGGAGATAGAAGGCGCCTCCAGCGAAGGCGTTTTCGCCCCCAGGACCCTCGCTTCGGCCAGGGCCATCGCCGCAAGGGTTGAAAATGGTCGGCACGCGGTTATGCTGGGCGGTGGCCTTTTAAACCTCAAAGTGGCCTTCGCCCTTCTGGAGTGCGACCTCAAAGTGACTTTGGTGGTCCGGTCCCCGCAGGTCCTCTCCCAGTTGATGGAGCCCGAAGACGCCTTTCTCATCCGGGATGCGCTAAACCGTGCCGGTCTTAAAATAACCACCGGCGCCGGCGCCCGGAGGATTCTTTCCGGCCCCGGGGGGGTAAGCGGGGTCCTGCTGGAGGACGGAAGCGAGATTGGTTGTGAGTTGGTGTGTATCGGCAAGGGTGTGGAGCCCAATGTCGGTTTCGACCACGAAACCATCCGGGTGGACGGGGGGGTTGTGGCGGACAGGTTTACACGTTCCACGGCCCCCGATGTCTATGCCGCCGGAGATGTCGCGGTAACCTTTGATCCCATCACCGGGGGGAGGATAGTTACCGGTTTGTGGACCAGCGCCGTCGAAATGGGCCGTTGCGCGGGGTTTAACATGGCCGGAAGACCCACTGAATACGGCGGGGCCTTCGGCATTCTCAACGCCACGCAGGTCGCGGATGTCTCCTTTGTGTCCATGGGGATGGTGCACACCAGGGGCCGTGACTATGAGACTCATGTGTCCGGTTCGCCCGGAGCTTACCGCAAATTGGTGTTTTCCCCCGACGGAACGAAGCTGGTCGGGGTTCTGCTGGTGGGCGACATCTCCCGGGCCGGGTTGTACCGCTCCGTAATACGGGAGAGGATGGCGGTTTTAGGGATCAAGTCCCACATCATCAACCATACTCTCCATTACGGGCATTTTATCGCATAGGAGAAAAGACTGCGGAAGAAGCCCCGGCGATTGGGTCGGGGCTCACAGAACATTTGTTGCCGGTCTTAATTCGAATTTGCCGAACGTCTCACGGGCTTTTGGCCTGCGTTACGCTTCCTTGCGCCCCCGAACGGTGGTTTTCCCCGTCCCGGAGAGAAGGCTTTGGGTTTTCTGGCGCCGGTCAGGGCGCGAGTAGGTTCGAGACCGGGAATGACGTCAATATTGAGGGTTTGGCCTATGTAGCGCTCGATTCGTTCCAGGTAGGGGAAATCGGCATGTGAGACCAGAGAAATGGCGACTCCCGATTCCGAGGCGCGCCCGGTTCGCCCGATGCGGTTTACGTAGTCCTCGGCCGACCGGGGCAGGTCGAAATTTATGACATGACTGACGCCGGTTATGTCTATTCCACGCGCGGCCACGTCAGTGGCCACCAAAATCCGGATCTTACCCCGCCGCATGTTATCCATGGTCCTGTTGCGGATAGTCTGAGTCATATCGCCGTGGAGAGCGGCTACCCCGAACCCCTCGCTTCTTAGTTCACGGGCCAGGATATCGGCATCCTTCTTTGTGGCGGAGAAGACTATGGCCCGGCTCAAATCTTTGTCCGAGCACAGGTGCCTTAGAATGCGGCCCTTGTGCTGGAGGTTGTCGGTCATATGCAACCGCTGCTCGATTTTATCGTGGGTCAATTTTCCATTAACGGTCAATTCCAGACGGTCCGGGTCCTTCATGAATTTTTTGGCGAACGTGATGGCCGCCTGGTTCATCGTCGCGGCAAAAAGGAGCGTCTGGCACTCTTCGGGCATGGCCTCGGCCACAAATTCCACATCGTCGATAAAACCCATGTCCAGCATGCGATCGGCTTCATCCAGGACGAACAGTTCTACATTTGACAAATTGATGCGACCGCGCCAGATGTGGTCGATAAACCTGCCGGGTGTGGCTATAATCATTTCCGGCGACTGGGACAGTGCCCTTATCTGGTCGCCGAAGGGCATTCCGCCATAGATGGCCACGCTGTGGGCCTTCATGTATTTGCCATATTTGGAGGTCGCCTTGGCGATTTGATCGGCAAGCTCCCTGGTGGGCGTAAGGACCACTACGCGCAACCCCTTTTTGGAGGGATCGTCAAAGATCTTCTGGAGAGCGGGCAGCACGAAAGCCGCCGTTTTTCCCGTACCTGTGTTTGCCGAAGCGATCAGGTCCCTGCCCGAAAGCGCTTTGGGAATGGCCTCTCGCTGGATGGGAGTAGGCACGTCATGGCCGTTTTTGGCCAACGCTTTCAGGATGGGCGGGGCAAGCTGCAGTGCTTCAAATGACATAAATTTTGTGTTCCTCAAAGAATTGTTTCCAGGTGATCCGAACAATGGAAGTCCGGACGAAAAGGCAGGCCTGAAGCTGCGGTTGGAGGCTGCAACCTTCTCAAAAATCCGATAACCGTTTGGCGGCGCCTACACGAATTCGCAGCAAAACGCCTTCGTGTGCGGTATAAAGACATCGTCTCCAACCGGTATGCGGTGCAACCTGAATGTGCGGGATGCAAGGAGGTCAGTGATCGATGGAGTTTAACGGCGCTCCAGGAATGAAAAAACTTCCGGTTCATGGCGGCCGTCGAAAACCCAAACAGCTACCACCCATTATATAGTTTGAATCTGGAATAGCAAGCATTGAAAAGGGGAAGGGCAAAAGAGCGGGGGTTTGGGGGACATTTGCCCGCCCCGCACCCCTACGAGTCCGGTCCGCGGGGCGGGATTATATCTCCAATGGCTCCGTACCTTCAGTATGACACTATCCTCCTGACAGCAGGTCGTGGAATATAACGTTAATATCGTGCGCCTTCGGATCGGTCAACGCCTGATATTATTTGGCGTTGAAATCCTGATGTATCCAATTGTGTTCGCGGCCCGGGTTTGAAGCATGCTTCATGGATGAGAATAGATTATTGCGGCTCTAGGCGGCACCGGCGTTCCGGGCGCTGGCTGCGAAAGTGATACTGCTGTTTGCTCACATACGCCTATTGCAGATCGGAGGCAACGGGCAATCTGGAGTGGATGACAGTCTTGGCTCCCGAGGTGAGATCGATCTTCACCAGGGCGCCGGATGCGGAGTCCTCAACGACGTAAGCCGTGTTGTGCGCCTCGTCAAGAAACAGTTGCCGCGGGGTATTCAGTCCGGAGGCAATGAGGGTTGCGGCGCTCCGGTTGGCGTTGGTCAAGGCGACTTTTACCAGGTCCCCGCTGCGTTCGACGATGTAGGCGTACACTCCGTCTTTGCTCAGTTTCACGTCTTCGGGGTCGGTGTAACCGGTGCCCAGGACCTTGTAGGCCGCAACCGCCGGCGGGACGGCAAGCGCGGAGAGTTTTCCCGAGTATTCCACGAATATATACTGATTTTTGGCGGCGAGGAAGTCGCATCCAGTGGCGCCTCTGGTCCCGGACCGGGGCGGTGTTTGTGTGGGGCACACCATGTCAGTTCTCCTGGGATAGACTAGCTATCCGATAGCTCATCTTCATTTTTCGAAACTGCCTGAGCTGAAAATGCTCAAAACTTCATGGGGTCTGGCAAAAGATTTTTTCCCTGCGGTCGGGTTCCTGCTCCGCACCCGCCAAATCATATTGGGCGCCGGGTTTACGCCCGTAGATTCAAACGCTATGGAATTCCATTCCTTTTCCCCCGATCCGAGTGAATCAGTTACATCTGTAGCACCGGTTCGGTTACCGATTTGGATACGGATTCGAAAAAGATTAAATAAATTTTGGGAGAGGCCCTGAAAGGCTGCAAATAGGGAGGCATGTGTCGGGAGATGAGGGGAATCGGTCCCTGAGAATCCACGAAGGACACGAAGTGTCACAAAGGAGAAGACCCAAAAACCAGCTCGCTAATTTTTTCGTGTCTCTTGGTGCTCTTCGTGGATGATTATTTTTTCTTTTGGCGCGTTACCGCCCGGGCTATTTAGGAGAGGATAAGGCCGGAAGGCAAATTTTCCCCGAAAATCCAATCCTGTTCCTGCCGCCCCAGGCTTGTCCCCGGATTTTCCAGAAGTTCTTTGTAGCGCTTTGCGTTCGCCACATTGTCAAGCCAGGCGGCCAGCCGGTCCCTGTCGGCTTCGGAAAGGTCCCGCTGCCGGTCGCCGGTTCGCCGGGCGAGTTGGACGGCGGCGTGGGCCAGGGCGTCGGTCGCTTCGAGGGAGAGAAGCCCGCCCAGCCACTGTGAAGCATCACTTTTCGGGACAACCTGGTCCAGGGGGCCGTAGAAGGGCGCTCTGGCCCCGAAGCGGCCCAGGGCCCACAGCTCCTGGGATTTGGGTTTTCCCTTCATGATTTTTCGCAGCAGCAGGCCGCCCAAGGTGGATTTTATCTCGGCCGAAAACCGTTCGAAGTTGGCCAGGGCCATCCAGATTTCCAGGGCTTCCTGCGAACTCAGAGCGGAGCCGCCTTTTTTCCTCTTCATATCGCCCGATTGGAACATGGGAGACATCTGCAGGTAAATGTGGTTTTGATGGCTCGCGGAAAGCCCTCCCGCCACGCGACGCCAAAACACCCACCACTCGGACCTGACCTGCGCCTGCCCGGGGAATTGAAGGCCCCGCAGATAGAGCTTCCAGACTTCCTTCATGCGCCAGTCGTCCAGGGGCGCTCCGAAGCCGGGCCGAAGGCAGAACCCCAGCAAATTCAGCCAGCGGGATTCGTGGGCGGCCGTCAGGGTGCGTCCCTGCGAGCATTCAAGAAGGGTATCGGCGAACTTTCTAATAAGCGGTGTTGTCCACTTCTCTTTTCCCAGATCGAGAATGGAGACCATCTTCTTTACGATCTGTTCGGGCGGCAGGGAAGGCGAAGAACCGGAGAAGACGGAGCGGATGGTTTCCCGGGCCTGCTCGATGAGGTCCGAGTCCAGGGTTTCGCCCTCGCTGAGCCCCGGGCTTTCCTGCTGCTCGCCGCCGTGGCGGACGTCGAACTGGAGCTGCCACCGGTGCGGCGTATCCTGCGAACGGCACCAGAGTTCAAGCGTGCCGATTTCGGTGAGCCTTACGGCGAGCTGGACGGGAAGGCGCCGGGCGACGCCCTTTTTCCCGTATCTGAGTACCGTTCGTATGGGGGGAAGCGGGGTGATCTCGGCTTCATCGAGCGATACGACATCTCCCAGCCGGTCACCCAGGCGGGTGCTGGAGCAGGAGAGCTGGAAGGCCACCGGCCGATTGGTAAGAAGCTCGAAAGAGGGCTTCTCGAACCGGGTCTCAAATCCTTCCTCCGTACCGCGCGGAACCAGACACACGGAAGCATTGGATTCCGAGCCCTCCGTCCCGGTCGCCACCTCGACGTAATATGCCCGGGGGCTGCCCGCGCCCACCCGAACTCCCTCTCCCAGGCGAACCATCCCGTAATAAGCGGCCCCCACGGCCACGGCCAGTTCGGGGTGGGGGTTATCCAGTTCCACGGGCGCCCAGTCACTGCCGGCCTGCTCTTCAAACCACCTGCGGACCACCGAAAGCACGCGCTGTCGGATACCTTTGGGGGTGAAAGCGCCTCCGTTGAATAAAACAAAGTCGGGAAAGGGGGCGGTGCGGCCGGTTTCCTGCTGGAGCAGACCGCGGAAATGCTGCCAGAAGGCGGCCAGGTGGCGCGTTATAGCGGGGTCCTGCGCGTAGGGCAGGCCCCACTCGGTCAGCCCGGCGCGCCGGCTGCCCGCGGGGGCTTCCTCGATGGGGGTGTGAGGGAAAAAACCCTCGAGGATGGTTTGCTCGACTTCCTGGCGTGTAAGAGAGCCTTTGAAGGTATCCGCAATGAGTTTTGATCCCGTCCCCGTGATAACTATGTTCATGTGGTCCGGGTGGCTGGAGGAGGTTTCCTCCCCCCCCAGAAGGATTTCCTTGGCCTTGCGGCATTGATGCCAGAGTTGGCGCCATTTTTTGGAATCGAGCCGGCCGGGCTTTCCGAGGAGGCTCATTTCGAGCTGTCTGGCCAGGGCGAGGTCCATGTTGTCTCCCCCCAGCATGAGGTGGTCTCCCACAGCCAGCCTGTCGAAGCGAAGCCCCTGTTCTCCCTGCCTTACGGCCACAATGGTAAAATCGGTCGTTCCGCCCCCCACATCGCACACCAGGATGATCCGGTCGGCCCGCATCTCTTCCCCCCAATTGTCTTCATGCCGGGAGAGCCAGGAGTAGAAGGCGGCCAGAGGTTCTTCGAGCAAAACCACACGGCGAAGTCCGGCGTTGCGGGCGGCCGTGACCGTAAGCTCACGGGCCACCTCGTCAAAGGAAGCGGGGACCGTCAGGACCACCAGTTGCTCCTCCATCCGGAGTTCCTCGCGGCCGCGGGCCATTGACGCATTCCACGCCTCCCTCATGTGTCGGAGGTAGCGGGAAGTGGCCTCGACAGGGGAGAGCTTATCGACGTCGCTTCCCGCTCCCCAGGGCAGAATATCGCCCGTGCGGTCGACGCCCCCGTGGCACAGCCAGGATTTTGCCGAAGAGACCAGCCGGCCGGGAACGAGCGCCCCCTGTTCCCGGGCGAATTCGCCCACAATGGAGCTGGCGCCCGGGTCCCAGGGCAGGGCCGCCCCGCCCGGAGGCAGATCGAAAGCACCGGGAAGGTAGAGAAACGAGGGGAGCATGGACCTGCGGCCCAGTTCTCCGGGCGCGGTCAGTTGAGGGATATCGAAGAAGCGTATCCGTCTGGCTTCCGGGCCCTCTTTGGTTCTGTCCACGAAGGCCAGGGCGGAATTGGTGGTGCCCAGATCTATTCCCACTATATAGCGGAAGGACAGATCCCCGGAGTCCAAGGTTTCGAATATATCTTCCATTTTATGAAACGCTTATCCGTCTTGGGCGCGTTCGCGCAGGTTGAATTCCAGTTTCCAGCGGTGCTCCTCGTCGCGGGAAACGCACCAGAGTTCGAGGGTCCCCACCGCGGTGGCCATGCTCTGGAGCCAGACCGGGATGACGTTTCCACCTTCTTCGCCCGGAGCGGCGGGAAGGGAGACTTCCATGGTGGTCACTTCCTCGATCTCGCCCGCCCAGTCTTCGACTATTTCTCCGATCTGGTCCTTTTTTCGCACCGTGGAGGCCAGAAGGGAGAACACCGCGGGTTCTCCCACCACCAGACCGAATTCTTTGTTTCGTATTTCGGCCTCGGTGCCTTCTTCCATTCCGAAGGGCGCGACACAGAGGGCCTTGATGGGGGCGGGAACTCCCGGTACGGCCGGCATGGCGCTTTCCACTCCGATGTAGTAGGGACGTCCTATGCCGCCTCGGATCCTTATGCCGCGACCTTTTCTCGCCAATCCATAATAAGCGGCGCCGCGCGCCACGGCAAGATCGAGATCGGGCGAGCCCAGCTGGCGCAGTCCCCGGCCGCCGTTCCAGCGGTCCAGGACCGAGAGCAACCGGTGGCGGATGAGTTCAGGTTTCATGACGCCGCCGTTGAAAAGAACCGCGCCGGGGTATTCGACATCGGCCTCCGAATTTGCGAAATCGCTTTGCGCCTGGCGTCCGAGGAACCTGGCCAGGTGTTTGGTTACGGCCGGGTCGGTTTCGTAGGGCAGTCCTATTTCCCGCATGCCGACCTTTGGTTTCTCCCCCGGATAATCGGAAGGTTCCACTTCGGGGAAAAAGCCGTCCAGCAGAACGTTTTGGACCTCCTCGCGCGAAAGTTCGGTTCGAATGGTCGCGCCTATCAGGGAGGAACCTCGTCCGAGGATTACCACCGGTTCGGCACCAAGATCGGGGTTTGCCAGCAAACGTTCCTTGGCCACCCGGCAGGTGTGCCAGAGGCTGCGAAACTGCCAGCTGTCGAGTTTGGTTCCCCTGGCGGCGAGTTTTGTCCGAACGGCATAGGCCAGGGTCAGATCCATGTTGTCGCCGCCAAGGAGAATATGGTCGCCCACGGCCGCCCGCCGCAGGGCGAGGTCTCCATTTTCCTCGGTAACCTGAATGAGGCTGAGGTCGGTGGTGCCGCCCCCGACGTCGCAGACCAGGATGGACTCGCCTACCCGCACCGCTTTTCGCCAGCCGTCGCGGTTTGCTTCTATCCAGGCATAGAAGGCGGCCTGAGGTTCCTCCAGAAGCGATAGGGAAACAAGCCCCGCGGAGCGGGCGGCCTGGACCGTGAGTTCCCTTGCGACCGCGTCGAAGGAAGCCGGGACGGTCAGATAGATGTCCTGGTTTTCGAAGCGCGCCGCGGGGTCCTCCTTGGCCATTACGTCATTCCAGGCCTCCCGCAGGTGTTCGAGGTACCTTGCGGATGCTTCGACGGGTGATATTTTGGGAACATCGTCTGGAGCGTCCAGGGGCAGCAGCGCTTCGGTGCGGTCCACCCCCGCGTAGCTCAGCCAGGATTTGGCGGAAGACACCAATCGGTTGGGGATTTCAGAGCCGCGCTTGCGGGCGAATTCACCGCAGACGTATTCCACGTCGGGGGACCAAGGAAGGGCCATGCTTCCCGGCGGGACGTCGTGGGGACCGGGAAGGAGGAGGAAGGAAGGCAGCATGGGCTGAGCCTTGACCTCGCCAGGGTTTACGACCTGCGGGACCTGGAAGACCTCGATCGGAGCGGGTTGGCCGTCTTCCGGCAGGTGGGCTTGCGTATACGCCAGGACACAGTGAGTGGTGCCCAGGTCAATTCCTATGATGTATTGAGGGTCGCTCAAGATTGCCTCCTTGCATGCGCAGTTATTCCACTTCGACCTCGGCGGGCGCCACGATCAGGTCTTCTTTGGGGCCGGCAGTGGTCTTGGGAAGTTCTATGCGGGCGACGCGCCATCCACGGTGCCTCAGGACGCCCTTAAAGGGAGGGTTCCCGGTGACGTTTCCGGTAAGCCGAACGGCCCTGGAATCAAAACCGGGCGGCACGGTGATCGAAACCCCTTCGGCTTCCTGGTAGATGGGCTTAAGCTCGACATGCCCGGTGAGGGCGTCCTTGCATCCCTGGTGAATGCTTCGAACGGCGGCGCCGATCTGCGAGTCTTCGTAGGCGCTGAGATCTTCTTGTAAAAAATCTATGAGGCGGCCTTCCCGTTGAAGAATGGAAAGCATTTGGACGGCGGATTGAAACGGTGGGGACGCCGGTTCGGGAGGCGGAGCCTGCACGGCCTTGGGTTTTGATTTCGCTTTGTCCGGGGCGCTTTTGGGGGAAGGGGTGGAGGAAGCTTCCCCGGCGGCGCGGTCCGCAAGCCGCCTTCCCCGAAACATAATGGTCAGCCACAGCAGGAGAGTTATGATTCCTCCGCCCCCGAACACGGCCGGCGCCAGGTATTTATCCAGCCCGGACAGCAGTCGGTTCATGTTCGCGAAGGCGGACTGCGCATTTTCAGGAAGACCGGTCCCGGAAACAAGGAAGGGATTGACCCACCGGTGCATTTCGGACAGAACCTGTCCGGCCGCATAAAAAACGGCTCCCAGCAGGACCAGGTTCCACAGAAAACAGGTAAAAAAGGAAAGCACCGTCCATCCTCGTTTTGCTTTCATACATTTTCTCCTCTCAACAGGCGTCGTCACTAGAGCTTCGGAGCAGGCCACGCAGGCGATGCCAAAAGTTTTAGTTTAAGTGAAAAATAAGGAGTCTACAAGAGCGGCGTGTCGCCGCGGACAGGTTTGCCAAGCCCCGACCTGCCCGACTGGCTGCGCCTGCGGGCAGCTCGGACGGTAGTCCGCACCGCCCGCCGGGGTGGCCAGGGCAAATAACGAAAAGGATAAAGAGCGCGGGAGCCCGGGCCTCAATGTTTGTTGAGTTAAGCGACTCAACTGTGTTTCTCTTTTTTGAGCGACGATCATGATCCCGGAGGGATCAAAGCCATTAGCCGGGGGGTGAGGCCGTGAGGCCGATACCCCCGGAAAGGAACGAAAAAGAAGGCGACGACCCCGTGAGGGGTCGCAGATCAGAACCATCAATCAAGATATCTCTGATCATATTGAATCCCGCCAGACGCGGGCCTCACCGGATGATCCGCAAAAAGCGGT
>JARLHP010000053.1 GCA_031292195.1 Syntrophobacteraceae bacterium | reverse complement strand
CGTTTGCGGGTCTCGGGAGAAAGTGGCGGAAAACCGGGCGCGGTGGTAAATGTGATAAGAAGCGGGGAGCGGGGAGCGGGGAGCGGGGAGCAGGGAGCAGGGAGCAGGGAGCAGGAAGCAGGGAGCAGGGAGCAGGAAGCAGGGAGCGGGAAGCAGGGAGCGGGGAGAACCGAGCCCCTGACCCTTTCGTTGTTCCGGGTGTTCCGGGGGGCGTGGGAGAAGCCAGGAAAAATCCCGGCCGTTGCCTCCCGGCGCTTCGCACCCCGGACACCGTGTGGCCGGGCCACCCCGGTCCGGCGCGGCTTTTGGTAGTTTCAGGGTGTCCGACGGAGGCGTGAGTCACTGCTTTTAAAACAGCCCGAGAAAATCGGGCGGGTTGGTCGCCAGGCGGAAAGGATGCGACATGGCGGATCTAAACGGTACGGTATTTGAATTTTTCGAGCTTCTCAGCGCCAAAGATCTGGGGGGGATGGCAACTTTTTTAAAAGAAGACGCCCGCCTTTTTTTCCCGAAGACTCAGCCGCTGATTGGCAGGGAAAGAATCGTCAAATTCTTCCGAATCCTTTTCCGCCAATACCCCCGGCTCATCTTTACGGTGGAGCACTCCATCGCCCAGGATGGCAAAGTCGCCGCCCACTGGAGAAACCGGGGAATCGACCGGCTAAACGAGCCTTATGAAAACGAAGGAGTAACCCTGTTTTTTTTCGAAGACGGACTGGTTACCCTGATGAGCGACTTTTTCAAGGATACCGAAAAATTCTGACCAGCTCCGGCAGTCGATCTCTATTTGGCTGGGTGAACCGCACAGGAAGAAAACGCATGGATACCGGTGAACAGAGAATCCGCCTGTCTTATGAAAGGCTGCTCCTGATATGCTGTTCGGCCACCTTCGCATGCTACTGCGGCTCGTACATGCGAATCCCGGTCGTGCCGCTCTACGCCAGGCTCCTGGGGGCCAATACGGTGCAGATCGGCGTGATCAACTCGACTTTTCTGCTGGTGGCCGGGGCGTTTTCGCTTCCCCTCGGGCTGGTCTCCGACCGCATCGGCCGCAAGCTCCTCATTCTCTGCGGTCTTGTCCTGATCGGCGCCAGTTCGCTTTTGCTCAGCCTCGCCACATCTTTCCGGCAAATAATCTGGATTTACTCCATCTTTGGTTTGGGCGTCGCCTTCTTTGGCCCCACCATGATGTCTTTTGTGGCCGATTTTTCCCCCCTGACTCACATCGGCCGCTCCTACGGGTGGTATACTCTGGCCATTTACGGCGGTATGAGCCTGGGACCGGCGGTGGGGGGAGGCATCGCCCAGTGGCTGGGCTACAAGCCGGTCTTCCTGGTTGCCGGTGTTTTCCTGGCGGTGGTTGCCGTCCTGGTGTTTTTCATTCTCCCCCGGGCAAGGCACGTGGTGATCAACCGGCCGGCCAGGCGGCCAGCGCTCCAGATTCTGCGGGCCCTGGTGCGAAATCCACTTCTGCTCTCCTGCTGGATGGTGACCATGGGGGGCTGCATGGGGCTGGGCATGTTCATTACTTTCATACCCCTCTACGCGCAAAGTCGAGGGCTGCGGATCGGGCAAATCGGCATAATCTTCCTGGCCCAGGCCGTATCCAACTCTCTATCCCGCCTTCCCTTCGGGCGTCTTAGCGACTATGTCTCCCGGAGGAGCAGCCTGGTGACGGCCGGATTCATCTGCTATGCCGCCGCTCTGGCCGGTTATGGCCTCGCTTCAAACCTTGCCTGGTTCGTTTTTTTCGCCGTTCTGACAGGGGTCGGGATGGGACTTGCCTTCACCGCGGTGGGGGCACTCATCGCCGAAGTTGTCGAGCCGAGTTTCCGGGGGGTGGCAATGGGGGGCTACAACAGCTCCATCTATTTGGGCATGATGCTCGGCTCCCTGGTTATGGGGGGCGTGATCCGCTCCACCGGCTATCCTCATGCCTTCTTCATCATTGCAGGCATTAATCTGGCGGTAACGTTCGTTTTCACCCTGGTGTTCAATTTCACTCGCGCCCGGGCCGCTCCGAAACGCCCGGTTAAAGAAAACTCATAGGGACGGTAAGATACCGAATATTCGAATTCAGCTTATCGGTCGGGAAAGGAACCGCATGACAAATCAAAATAAAAGCATTCTCATCGCCGTTGACGGCTCTTCACACTCCCTGGACGCCGTCAATTATGTCGCGTTTCAGAGTCGCGGACTGCAGACCCGGGTGAACCTTCTCTACGTCTTCCCGATGGCCTCCGACGAACTGGTTTGTCAGATCAACGTGAACGGAGAGTTCAAACGCGCCCTCCAGGAAAAATACAATGCGTTCAATCGGGAATGCGAGCGACTGGCGCAGGATTCCCTCGATCGGGCAAAGGATATCCTGGTCGAACTTGGAATGGCGCCCGAACTGATAAGCGGAGTTCCCCAGATGTGGCAGTCGGGGATAGCGAGGGACATTCTAAAAGAGGCCCGAAAAGGTTACGACGCCGTGGTGGTGGGGCGTAGAGGCATCAGCCGGATCGAGGCCATTCTGCTGGGGAGCGTGTCCGCCAAGGTGGTCCAGGGAAGCGATAAGACTCCGGTCTGGGTGGTCGGAAACAAACCGCCCGAAAAGGGTGGAGTCCCGAAGATGCTCCTGGCGGTGGACGCTTCGGAATACTCCCGCAAGGCGGTGGAATACTGCGCCGATTTTGCCGCCGGAAGCGGCGCCGAAGTCACCCTCTGTCACGTGGTGCGGCGTTTACTGCCCGGTGCCGCCACCCCGGCCATGGAACTGGCGGGCGAGGAGATCGAAAAGGAACTGCTGGAGAAAATGAACGCCATGCTCCCGGAGATGTTGAACACATACCGCGGTATCCTGGAGACTGCCGGGGTAACGCCGGGCAAAATCGCCACCGTGTGCAGAACGGGGAGCTACAGCCGCGCCGCGGATATTCTCGATGTGGCGCGAAGCGGCGGGTTCGACACCGTGGTCCTGGGCAGGCGCGGCATTTCGGCGGTGCGCGAATTCTTCATGGGAAGGGTGACCAGCAAGGTCCTTAACGGGGCCGATGATCTGTCGGTCTGGATCGTGCCCTGAGGCAAAGAGCTCAAAGCGCAGGGCGGTGTCCGCCCTGCACCTTCTTCCGAGGGAGGCAAAAATGATCGAAATCGACAGGGAACCACCCGATTTCTGTTTGACCGCCGATGACGACTCGACGATGTGCGGAAAAGATTTGAAAGGTATGTGGACCGTTTTGTATTTCTATCCGAAGGATAACACCAGTGGCTGAACCACGGAGGCTCTGGAGTTTTCAGAGCGCACCGCTGATTTTTCGGCCATGAAGGCGGTGGTGGTGGGCGTTAGCCCCGATTCGGTGGCTGCGCACCAAAAGTTCAAGCAAAAGCACAACCTGTCGGTAAAGCTGTTGAGCGACCCCTCGCACCAGATGCTGGAAGCCTACGGGGCGTGGGGAATCAAGAAGATGTACGGGAAGGAGTCCGCGGGCGTTATTCGCAGCAGTGTCCTGATCGACCCTCAGGGAATGGTGCGCATGGTCTGGCCGAAGGCCAAATCGTCCGGTCATGCCCGGCAGGTCCTGGATGCACTGTCCGGCCTGGCAAAATAAGGAGTTTCCATGAACGAGGACAAAGGGAAGAATTTGCAACAGTTTCTCGAAGTTTTGGGACGCCTCGAAGAACCCATGGGGATGTATTACACGGATCTGCGGCCCTCCGAAGGCTTCGCCCCCAAGCCGGGCCGGTTGCCAACCGTCGAGGAGGAAGCTCGAAATGAAGTCGATTTTGCTTCCCTCGCGGGCAACTTTTCCTGCGTGATCGGTAAGATCTGGCTTGCCAGGAAAAAGCGGTCCATCGCCTGGTTCGGGCGCGAGCATTTCGGCTGTCTCGGCGGGGCGTATTTCCTCGGTTTCATGCCGGAGCAGCTGGAATTCAACGTCCATTACGTTTCAACCGGCATTCCCGGCGTGCTGGAAGGCGAACGCTATCTCTCCTCTCCCTCCGTTACCCGGCAGTTTTATACCGGCATCGCTCCCCGGCCGGCGCCGAAAGATTTCTGCGTCTTCAAGCCTCTCTCCCAATTCAGTGATCAGGAGGCGCCGGAACTGGTCATCTTTTTCGCCCGCCCCGAAGTGCTGTCCGGTCTACACCAGTTGGCCACTTTCGTTACCGGCGATTTTCACGCCGTTCAGTCTCCCTTCGGCTCCGGGTGCGCCAATATGGTCACCTGGCCGCTAAAGTATCTCGCGGAGGGAAAACTCAAAGCGGTACTGGGGGGCTGGGACCCTTCGGACCGGCCCTTTATGAAGACCGACGAGTTGACTTTCACCGTGCCCTTCGCCCTGTATGGGATGATGCTCGACCGCTGGCGGGACTCTTTCCTGACCGCTTCCGCATGGCAAAATTCGGCCAAAAAAATCGCCCGCAGTCGTGAGGCGTGGAACGAAAAATGACCTGGTTATTCCTGGCCTTCAACACGGACGCGAACTTTCCCCCCCTGGTTGAACTTTTCTTCGTTCAACTTCTTGTAGTACGACTGATGCAATTGAATGGCAGCCAGGGGGTTGTGGCCGGTGACCCTGTCTTTTACCACCAGCACCGTGCAGAGCGCTTCTGAAAAGCGCATCATCAAGGAGTCATGGCCGACGCACAATCCCAGGAGGATGTTAAACTCCGTGCCGGCCGAATTGAGTACCTTCGCCTGGGTGACAGGGCTGCACATCGCCTCGAATTCGCCCGGCGTGATCTTCTGCCCGTCGGTAAGACCCAGGAATTCCTTGGGGGTTCGTCCTACCTTGCAAATCACCGAAGCAACTTCAAAGCCTTGCTGCTTCAATATATCGGATACTATCTTCGCCTCGTCCCGAAGGCCCGCGCAGAAGGCCAGCCCCAACCGCCTGTACCCCATCTTGTGGGCAAACTCGACGGTCTCTTGTATCCGGGGCTTGATGGCGTAGCGAACGTGAGGATTGTCCTTCTCTCCATTCACATAACACTCGGCTTCCTGAATCGAGGCATTGGCGGCGAATCTGAGATTTCCACCCTGCTGGTATTCGGTAAGAGACCGCTCGATCACATCGGACAAATTGAGAGTCGGGCAGGAAACCGGACCTTTCCCGTCTTCGTACCGGCAGATGGTTTGTTCGATGGTGCAATCGGCGCAATGGGGCATTCTTCCGTCTTGCTGTTTCATTCCGACCTCCTTGATTTCTCCGCGGGAGCGGGGTCGGCGGGAGCGGCCCTGTTCTCGGCGTTGTCCCTTTCACTGATCAGGTGATCGAGGAGCTTGCTGAAAGGCCATGCAATGGAATGTTCGGTCACGACCGCATAGATGGGCCGGGGAAGGTCTTCCTTTTTGAAAACATTGATCAGAAGAAAGACGCCTTTTTGGGGAATGTTGTAGAAAAGAAGGGCCTTTTCATCCGATCGCAGGCGATCCGGGCCATGAGCTTCGGTGTGGATGATCTCCCGCAGGCTGAGATGCCCCTGGTCGGCGTCGATGACTGAAGCCGCGGGGGCGCCTATCTCCTTTAAGAGCGCATCCAGTTTTTCTTTTTCTTCCAGGGTGTAGTTCCAGACCAGAAGTCTCGGTTCTTTGTCCATGAGATTGTCACACCTTTCGTAGGAGGGTCCCGCCAATTCAATATACCCAAGTGGAACGCTTTCCACCAGCCCCTTCCGGCTGCGGCATGGTAAAGGCGAAAGGCGAAGGTCAAAAGAGCGGGGGAGCGTCTCCCCCGCGCCCCCCGGGATTCGGCGCCCGGGCCCCCGCGCTCTTTATCCTTTTCGCGCTATTGACCTCCGCTTTGTGCGGGTGGCCCGGATTGTGTTAGAGTATATGCATCTTTGAACAGGTCCAGGACTTTTCGTGGAGGGTTAAAAACTATGGAGGAGCGTCGGTCAAAAGACGTATTCCTGTACCATGAGCGCACCAAACATCATTTCCACCGCTTTGCGCGCTCTCTTGGGGTTATGGACTGGAAAAATCAGCCCGTCCCCTTCCGGTCGTTTTCCGAAACCTGGCGCATCCCGCTGCCGCTCCTGCCAAAAGACCCCGAAGCCCGACATGGGGACCTCTACGAAAGGGGAAACAACCAGCCGCAGCCCATGAGACTCGAAAACGTCGCCGCCTTTTTGGAACTCTCCCTCGGCCTTTCGGCATGGAAGGCCATTTCCGGGAGCCGCTGGTCTTTGAGAATGAACCCTTCCAGCGGCAATCTGCACCCGACCGAGTGTCATCTGATTTTACCGGCCATGGACCCTTTGGAAGCCGGCGGAGTCTATCACTACAATCCGCTCGATCACGCTCTCGAGGCAAGGGCTGAAGTCGGGGAAGATATCTGGAAGGTGATCGGCGATCATTTTGGCCGCGGGGGGTTCTTCGTTGGCCTGAGCAGCATCTACTGGCGTGAGTCCTGGAAATACGGCGAACGGGCCTTTCGCTACTGCAATCATGACGTTGGCCACGCGCTGGCCGCCTTGAGCTTTTCGGCAAATCTGCAGGGATGGAAGCTCAACTGCCTCGATGCTCTCTCCGATGAGCAGGTGGAGACATTGCTCGGGTTTGACCGAACGGTGTGGCGCGATCTGGAAGAGGAAGTCCCGGAGACGCTCTGTTTTGTGTGCGCAAACGGCGCCGCGGGCGATGCGAGGGGTCTTCCGGGGGAGGTCTTTTCCGCATTTGAAAAATTAAGCTTTAACGGTCGCCCCAATGCCCTCAGTGCGAACCCGGTCGAGTGGGAGGCGATCGAATCGGTCCACCGGGCTTGCCAAAAACCGGAAACGGCAGGAGAAAGCTTTTCTTACGGGCAAAAGAGCTTTTATGGTGAACCACCCTCCGCGCTTTCGGCCGCGCAAATCATCCGAAAGAGGAGAAGCGGGCTGGCCTTCGACGAAAGTGGGTTTTTGAACAGGAACCCGTTCCTCTCGCTACTCGATAAAACCATTCCAAGAAATGACTGCGCCCCCTTCGACATGCAGCCGGGCGAGCCCCGCGTAAACCTTCTTCTTTTTGTCCACAACGTCCACGGACTGGCCCGCGGGCTCTATTTCTATTCTCGAAGCGAACAGGGGGCCGAGGATATGAGGCGGGCCGCCGACCCTTCCTTCCTGTGGGACCGCGTGGAAACAGGCGAGCCGCTCTATCTCCTTCGAAATGGGGATTTTCGGCAGATTGCGGCCCGACTGAGCTGCAACCAGGAGATTGCCGGCTACGGGGTTTTTTCCCTGGGAATGATCGCCGCCTTCGGCGGGATTATCGAAAAGGAGCCTTACCGATACCGGCGCCTTTTCTGGGAGGTCGGCGCCATCGGCCAGGTGCTCTACCTGGAGGCCGAGGCGCACGGAATTCGAGGTACGGGCATCGGGTGCTTTTTCGACGATCCGGTCCATGACCTTCTGGGACTTACCGGCAACAGCCACCAGAGCCTGTATCACTTCGCGGCCGGTCTTCCGGTCGAGGACCCAAGGCTTACCACTTTGCCGCCTTATACCAGGTTGCGTGCAAGATTTGCCTGATGGGTTGCGCTTCCGCTCCACCCATCCTACGCCAGCCCGCCGTCGAGAGCCGCTGTAGGATGGGTGAAACGCAGTGAAACCCATCTGAAGTGAGAAGTCGAAAGTCGAAACGTAAGTCGCAAGTCGAAAACCACAGGCGTCTCGAAGCTCACGACTTTCGACCTTGGACCTTCGACCTTAGGCAATTAGACCTTCGACTTGGCTTAGATCTATAGCGACAAGGTCTTAGACTTTTAGCGTCCCTTTATGGTATTCACTTATGTATTTCATACAAAAACTATCTTTGTTCATCAACGCTTCCGAAGCATAAATCAACGCTACCAACTGTGGATCCAGTGGATCGACGATGACAGTATCCAAGCCATTGGCAATGCTCATTACCATAAAGGCCCGATTGAGATGACGCCGCTCAGGAAGACCGTAAGAAACGTTGCTCAAACCACTTACGAAGTGCAGACCGGGATGTCTGAGAGATAATTCCCGCATGACCTCCAAAGAATCTACGACCGTTTCAGGGCTCGTGGCAAGGGTACGGACAAGCGGATCAAGATAAATATCATAGAGCGGAATCCCGTCATTAATCAACCGAGTTATCAGTGACTCGCCAACTTCTAAAGTTGCCTTCCTCGATGAAGGCAACCCCTTGTCATCGTTACATAATGCAATCACTCCGGCGTCGTACTCTTTTACAAGAGGCAAGACGCTCTGATATCGTATAGTCTCGCCGCTGATGGAATTGATAATTGGTTTGCCCTTGTGGACGGCAAGCCCTGCAGCCAATGCCACGAAATTGGGACTGTCTATGCATATAGGTAGGTCGCTCACCTCCTGAACAATTTTAACCAACCATCTCATTACTTCTGGTTCTTCAGAGGCAGGAACCGTTCCACAGTTGACGTCAAGAGCATCAGCGCCCGCTTTTTCCTGTGCTTTGGCCACCTCCTGAATACTGGCCGCGTCACGTGCCTTTATGGCTGCGTCTATGCTCTTCCTCGTAGCGTTTATTTTTTCACCTATAATCAGCATCTTTTCCTCTACTTATCCTCGGCAGATCAACTGTAGATTTCTTTGCACATGTTAATCCCTTCAACAGCATCCTTCGCGTAATGATCGGCGCCGGTAAATTCCCTTACCTGTTCGTTAACGGGAGCCCCTCCTATAATGATTTTCACCTTTTCGCGCAGTCCGGCTGCGCTGATCGCTTCCACAACCTCTTTCATTGCCGGATAAGTGAAATTTAAAAGAGCACTCAGACCCAGGATTTTAGCATTTGTTTCCTTCACAGCATCGACGAATTTTTCCGAGGGGACGTCTACTCCCAGATCGATGACCTCAAATCCCGACCCCCTCAGCAGAGTTGCCACGATGTTTTTTCCTATATCGTGAATATCTCCTTTCACTGTTCCAATGATCACTTTCCCTCTCACGCTACCGGAAACTTTTAGCCCTGAGAGCAACGGATCGAGTTTACTCATCACCTTTTTGAGAATCTCGGCAGAATAAATCAGTTGGCTTATAAAATACGTCCCCTCAGAAAAGAGCTCACCTACACGGATCATACCATCGTTGCACTCCTGTATGATATCCATGGGATTCGCCCCCTCTGCTATTTGCTTGTCGATAATTTCGTAAACCCTTTTTTCTTCCATGTTGGATAACGCGTGTGCAAGTTCTCCCACTTTGTTTCTCCTTCCTCTTAGAGTACCCACTGCCATACGAATGTGTGCGCTAGAGATTCGAGTTGGTCCCAGTGTTTCCTGATAAGGTCTTCGTCGCCCATGATCTTTCCCAGTTCGCCTTTCTTGACTTCCCAGGGGGTCAATAGATTTCGCGGCTTCAACGTTTCGCTTTTGCTGGCCGGGGGAGCGGCTTTGGGTTTGGCTTTGATGGTTTTGTCATGCCAACCGTATTCCATTACCGCATCCACCATGGCTCGGAAGTTTTCCGGCTTCGCGTCGTAAGGGAAAGAACAACCCGCGCTGATTATATAGCCGCCGGCTTTGCCTACGGTCTGGCAGAGCTCTCGCACATTTTCCCGGACCTGATCGGTTGTTCCCAGAATCAGCATGGAATCCTTAACTCCGCCGGCGACGCACTGATAGCCCTCGAGATCCTTTTTGGCCTGGTAAATATCGCCTTGAGTATCAATGTCGCAGAGAACTCTGCCTTTGGGCAATTCACGCATGTGGTGCCAATGTCTGCTCCAGTCTCCTTCGAGATAGGCTCGGATGCTGTAGCCGGCATCGATCAGGATTTCCATCAGCTTTTTAAAGGAAGGCCAATAGAAGGTATCGAATTGCTCCGGCGACATGAAAATGGCTTTATGCGTGGGAACGAAAATCGGGTAGCGCTTTAACGGGTCTGCCATGGAAAGGGCCATATGGGCCATTTCCTGGACGAGTACATCGCATGCGGCAAGGACTTTATCCGGCTTGCGGAACATGTCAATTAAAGTAGCGTTGAGACCTCGCAAAGCGTCGGCCAGAACATCGAATGGTGCGAGAAAAAAGCCTGCCATTGGTTGAGGCATGCCGCATTGTTGCTCCAGGACCATGCCCC
Organism: Syntrophobacteraceae bacterium; assembly: GCA_031292195.1. Lineage (GTDB taxonomy): Bacteria > Desulfobacterota > Syntrophobacteria > Syntrophobacterales > Syntrophobacteraceae > SbD1. The sequence goes on along the minus strand of JARLHP010000053.1, from coordinate 3,484 downwards.
GGTTTCTCATTATGGCGGCAAATTGCGCCATGGCTACCCCGCCCTTCCACATCGCCATGTAGGAACGTCCGGTCCCTTTGTTGGCCAGTTCTCCCAGAAGCCTGGGCAGGAGTGTGCCGATCATGAATCCCGTGGGGTCATTGATCAGATCGTCGTATTCATCCTCTTTCATGTATTCGCATTCAACGAATTGGAACTGGGTATCCGCCGGCAGGTCCCTTCCGGGAAGCTTATATGTCTTGACGTCCAGAGCATCAAAGAGCGGGCCGTAGATGCGATTGTCCCTGAGTACATCGACTTCCGGAAAATCCTGGCAGAATTTGAGCTCCGCCTGGAGCCACTTATCCGGATTGTAGATGGTTTCCTGTTTAGTGTTTCCCGAGTAGACCTCGGCAAAATAGTTGCTTCCTGTAGCAATGGGAATTCGGTCATGGGGTTCCAGCGACATCGCCGCGTGATAACGGCCCAGTCTTTCATCGAATAACCTTTTCATGTCTTGAGCCATCTGCTTCTCCTATTTGATTTTACGAACACCTGCTGCTCCGCCAGTCACTGTTCTGGGCTGAGACTATGGTAAACCTGTCCTAGGCAAGGAGCATGCCATATGTTTTTTCGACCGATAACAATGCGGAACTACACGGTATTTACTACTGGGGGAAGGAGGAAGCCGAGAGTGCGGTCGTGCCGGCGAGTGCGCCAATTAGACGCACAACCGATTCCGCCATTGTAAGCGGCTGATAATACGGTTGTTTGTGGCGCGTCTGAATGGCGCATCCGGATGGCCGATATGAGTCATTGTGGCGCATCCGGTCTGAGCTTTTCCAGCTGCCTTCTTAAGACGTGCCGCGTAATCCCCAAAATTCGACACGCCTCCTGCTTGTTGCCATTTGCTTTCTTCAGGGCCTTCTGAAGGAGAGCCCGCTTAAACTCTGTAACCTCATTAATATATGACTGGTTCGGGGGAAAACGTAGTGTAGACTCGGCGACAGGCCTCGGCGTGCCGGCCTGGATAAAATCAAACCGAAGTCTCTGCCCGGGCGAAACGATGAGAGCCCTCTCCAGCGCATTCCTCAACTCACGGATATTGCCGGGCCACGTGTATGCCCGCAGCATCTCCATGTCTTCATCGGAGATGAAGGCCTTGTGGGGAAGTTGCAATTCATGCTCCAGATTGTCGAGGATGACTCTGGCCAGCATGGGCAAATCCTCGATCCGCTCTCGCAAGGGCGGGACTTTGATGCACAATACGTTTAGTCGATAGAAAAGATCGGCTCGGAATCGGTTCTTCGCGACATCTTCTTCGAGGTTCTTGTTCGTGGCGGCAATTAGACGGGCGCTGACCATCACCGGTTTTTCGCCGCCCAGCCTGGTAAATGAACGACTGTCGAGAAAGGTCAGCAGCTTCGCTTGCAAATGGAGAGGCAACTCACCGATCTCATTTAACAGTAAAGTTCCACCTTCCGCCAATTCCAAAAGCCCCCTTTTCTTGCGATTCGCCCCTGTGAAAGCCCCCTGTTGGTGTCCGAACAGTTCGGATTCTGCAAGCTCAGCCGGGATGGCAGCGCAGTTAATGGTATAAAAAGGACCGCTTGCGCGTCGAGAATTATCGTGAATAAAAGCTGCCAGATGGTCCTTTCCAGCCCCGCTCTCTCCTGTAAGCAAAATGATGATATCCGTCCTTGCAGCCATGCGAGCTTCCGCAAGAGTCGTATGCATAATGGTGGAATTCACTTGGTCGATGGCAATTTCTTTGAAGGTGGGCTTGGTGCGCTCCGTGATGTTTCGCGAAATCCCACAAATACCGACAATCTGGCCTTTCTCGTTGCGCATTGGGACACGCACATCCAAAAAGGTCAGTGGAACTCCCTTTACCAACCGCGAGTGTTCCGCCTCTATCGCCTCTCCCCCCAAAACGCGTCTATCCAACTGATGGAGGTGTGCTCCTGTCTCCAGCCCGAACAGATCCTCATCACTAAATCGCATAATCTCCGAAGCCGGCAGTTCCAATAGCCTCTCCATGGCCGGATTCACCAGAGTATAATTCAGATCCTTATCCTTTATGAAAATGCAGTCCCTGGCAGTTTCGAAAATTGCTCTGAAACGCTCCTCGCTCTGCCTCAGGGCTTTTTGAACCCTGGTCCGCTCTGCTATTTGATCGAGCAATTCCCTGTTTGCCGCGGCCAGTTCATCGGTTCGTTCCGCAACGCGGAGCTCCAACTCGTCGTGAGCCTTTTGTAGCTCACCTTGAGCCCACTTCTGACGGCTTATGTCTACGATTACCGCCACTGCCGCGGCAACGCTTTTGTCCAGATTCAACACGGGGGTACAGGTAAGGTCACCCCAAAGGATGGAGCCGTCTTTGCGTATATAGCGCTTTTCCAATCGATAGAAATTCAACTCTCCTTTGATAATGGCATGCAGTCTCTCGCGGGATAACTCGATATCATCAGGATGCGTTATGTCAAGGTGCGTGAGGGATTTGGCTTCTTCGGGAGTATAGCCGAACATCTCTTCAAAGGCGGCATTTACGTGAGTGAATCGCCCCGTGTTGTCTGTGAGAGTGACAGACTGTGCCAGGTTGTCAACGGTGGCACGAAATATGGCCTCGCTCTCTCTTAATGCCTCCTCCATTCTTTTGCGATCACTTATATCGACTATGACACCTACGGCGGCCCCAACACTACGATCCAGCGCATGGACCGGAGTAACGCAAAGATCCCCCCAAAAACTGGACCCATCTTTTCGGATGTATTGCTTCTCTATCCGGTAGTAATCCAGATTCCCGCTTACAATTGCTGAAAGCTTTCGTTGCGAGATTTCCCGGAAGTTTGGGTGGGTCACGTCCAGATGAGTCAACTTGCGGGCTTCCTCCGCAGTGTATCCGAACATTTTCTCCCATGCCGCATTCACTTGTGTAAAATGTCCAGTGTCGTCCGCCAGCACTATTGCATGTGCGGCATTATAAAGAGCGGCCCTAAAACGGGCATCACACTCTTCAGCTTCCATTTCTCTCCCCTTTATTGGCATTTTGTCCGGTATGGGCAGTGTAAACAGGCTCGACACCGCTCCCTTTCGGAATCGTCGCAATGGTGAGATTCTATCCGCCGCTTTTCATTTGTCAACTCGACACGCCAAAATGTTATGCCGGTTTTTGTAGGGTGGGCAAGGCCTTATCTTTGAACGGCCCCTTCACCTTCCGTGGCAGGGGGCAGACCATCGACCTGGATAAGATCGTCTCGGGGCTGGTGCGGGGACGACGGAATTTCCCGGGGTTCCGGCTTAGAGCCCCATTTACGACCGCGCCCTCTGGCGGTAGTTTCTCAAAAGTCCCATCACCACCCCAACAATCTCCACCTGATCCGCGGAAACCAGGATGGGCTTCATGCTCTCGTTTGCGGGGCGCAGTTCTATTTCCTTTTCATGGTGGTAGAACTTTTTGACAGTCGACTCTCCATTGACCAGGGCCACCACGGTTTGGCCGTTT
>JARLHP010000052.1 GCA_031292195.1 Syntrophobacteraceae bacterium | reverse complement strand
TCGACCGCTCCAAGGTAAACGTCTACGGGGGGGCCATCGCCCTTGGCCACCCGGTGGCCGCCACCGGCACCAAGATACTGGCCACGCTTCTATCGGCCATGAAGCAAAGAGACGTTACTCTCGGCGCGGTAAGCCTTTGCATAGGCGGGGGCAACGGAGTGGCCGCAATAGTCGAGCGGCTGAGCTAACTCCATACGGATACTTCCCGGTGGGCGCGATAAAGATATTGGTCGGTAACGACTATTGTCGCGCCCCCGCCCTCACGTTAAATCAAGTCAGGCCCATAACACACGCGCCCTCTTTAGCCTCGCGCGACTGCTTTCACTCCTCCCCTGCGGCCAATTCCATAACCGACCCGATAAACATCGGGCAGGTTTACTCTTCCGTCGGTCATTCGTTCAAATACCCCAAGTGCTTCCAAATCCTCTCGAACGCCCCAATCACCTTCATCAAAGTGAACCGGAGGCAGCTTGACAGTAGCCTTCACGATATCCTGTTTCATTCGGGCTATCGTTCTGCCTTTCTTCCATCTATTGGCAATTTCAGCAAACGTGCATGGGACAGAGATTCCGGTTAGAGGCTTCATCAATTCTTCTACCCAGGGGTAATCTTCCTGCATTTCCCGGACACGGATACGAGAGGCCTCCTGAACACCGCGTTTAACACTTTCGTAATACAAAGCATAATCATAATCTGTACGAGGGCCGTCCTCCGACGCATGACGAAGGGCCGCAAGAAAACTGCGAGGACTAACCTGGCGGTGTGCATCACCCAGATGCCCCGGCAACCAGGTGTAAGGAAAGCCACGCCTACGATCCCGCCCCATCCAGGGCCCTGTGATCGCATGAAAAACGTTCCGCTGCAAATCTTCCTCTATACGTAGCCTTTCCGGCACTGTCCAAATCCCGCTTTGGGTTCTCCACCTGATCTGGAATCCTTCTAAGCAGCCTTTGCGAAAAAGCTCTCCTCGATCGGATTCATTGGCCAAATACTGCCAAAATAAACTGTAGAGTTCGATACGAGGCCAGCGTAACTCCATCATTTGTGTAAGCACCTTCGAGGAATCCGGAAAATTCGTTGCGGCTGCATCTTCAAGATGGTCGGGGCGAACAAAAGCCTTCGGCCGTATACGTTTGTAGGCTCTAAATTCCAACAAAACCTGCAGAAGACCGCGCACCAGTTTGGACATTGACGGCCATTCATCCGCAGTACGATCAAGCGCATCGAAAAGAATGAGAAGATATGATTTTTTGAGGTCAAGCTGGTTGTCTGCATCAAAGAGGAGCTTTTCAACCTCCTCGGGGTTCCCGACAAGCCAGTTCGTTCGTGCCTCCCAGCTTTTTAGTTCGGTTGGAAACGTGTTCTCTTTCAGTAAAATGGCAACCTGCCTGGCAATGACCGTTCTCCAGATTTGACGCGCATCAAACTTTCCAATTAATTTGGCGAGTACGTCTTTCCCCGGATATTCCAACGGCAACGACCTTTCTCCAAACCCTTGGCCAACCAGTGTGTTGGTGTCAATACCTGCCTTTGGCATCAGGTTCGCCACGAGTTGCCGGTGGTCTTCGCTTTTTAATGCCGACCACCAAAAACTCTTGCCGGCGCCCCGGATCCCGACCACCAGCATGCTGTCCGGATGCAAGGCGCGGGCATGGCTGGCCGGCACATAAGTATGCCTTAAATCCGGTGTCTGCCCAAAGGTGGCGGTGTCCACAGGCAGGGATTCAGAGATAAGGTCGCGGAGCATCTTAGGAAAGCGATACCCGGTCATGCCGACTCCTCCGGTGGGAATACCATCTTGTTTGCTTCAATGATGAATCCGTCCAATGCCGCCAGTGCGCTTCGCTCGTCGACTCCTGTCACGCCCAGAGAGGGATCGAATTCCTGCAGGGCTCGATTCCATAAGATTGGGAGCGGGTAATGTGGAGCTTCTTCGCTTCCAAGATCAAAGCTGAAAGCATCTGGATTTTCGACTGTGGCTTCATCATAAATGTGTTCGCGAAAAAGGTCCCAGGATCGTTCTCGAAATCTCGCGAGATACTCTTCCCGCCCCGTTTCTGGAACCATGCCGGCTACCATCTGCAGTCGTTCACGGAAATCGGTTAGCCTGGGGTGTTGCTTCCAACTGCGAAAGAGAAAAGAATAAGCGGTCCATGTTTGTGCGGAATCAACCGCAAAAAGAAAAGCGTCCGCGCCCATTCGTGTGACCAGTACGGCAGCGATATCATGTAATCCAGCCCGGCTGTCAAGAAACACCACATCCGGCTGTTCCAATAACTCCAAATGCTCGACCATGCGCTGGAGACGTTCTCCCCAAGAACCGGGATTCTTTCCCGGCTGGTCCATATAGCACCGGGCCAGCTTTGGCAAATAATCGACCGGGTCACGCCCGAAGGCCGGCGCCACCCGTATGGCGCCGGGCAGATTCGCCGCGACCGGACTTGCCGCAACCATGGAGCGCTCTACTATCTCTGATTGACCGATCCCGTCCTCGACGAACCAATCCACAATTCCATAATCAGGCAGGTATTCCGGTGGAAGTAGTGTGCTGCTTACTCCGGGTGATTCCAAATCCAGATCGATAATCAGGACATGTTTTCCATGTTTTGCCAGCCACCAGGCCCATACGACCAAAGCTGTAGATCGTCCAACCCCGCCCTTTATACCGTAGAAGGTAACGCGGCTGTTATTCGTTTTACGCTCCATGGGGGCGCGGCCCCAATCCATTCCTATGATTTGCCTGTCGAGAAGCCAGACTCGCTTGTCGCCTTCCCGCATTATTAAACGTCTGTCTTCGCTGCCAAAGAGATGCTCGCCCTCAAACAGTTCCGCGCTGAACAGGATTGAGGTGGAAGGCGCGTAAGAATAGGCGCCCAGGGCCTGGTTTAGTTCTGAAGAAAACTTATCCAACCTGGCGCCATCATAATCAAATTTCTTTCCGGGAAGCACCACCCTGATACGACCGATCAGATCGCGCACGAGCAAAACCTCTTCCCGGAAAGCATCCGAGTGCGCCACGACCCTGTCCGTTGCTGCTTTCAAGGCAAGTTCGAAAGTTACTTGTTTTATTCCTTCCATGGCACAACTCCATCCGCTTGAGCTTTTTGCATCATAAGCATCATCTCCTTAGCGGCGTTTTTATGCTCTTCGACCTTGTGTCGTGTGAAAAATGATTCGTGATAGTATCTTTGGTCAACGTCCCAAGCTCCGAACGGATTCGGGACCCCTTGCAGAAGCTCTGAATAGCGCGCGCCACCACGGCCCTCCGCAAAGGTGGTGAATTCATCCCACAGTTTGTCTATGTGAACCCTGTGCTCACGTTGTTGGGGCTCATGCCCGCGCCAAGATTCATTCCAAGACCCACCATAACAGCCTTCAGCGCGCATTCAGCGGCTATTCCTGTCAAGTGGTCTGCGTTAGCCATACGGTCGTTATCAAAAAGGCGCTTTGCATCATTAAAATGGCGGTATGCGGCATCACAAAAATCGACGGACATATATTCCACTCCATCACGTTAACCTGTCCTGCCCCTGAGTAACACCTTTTTTCTCAACATCAACCCCGACACTAATTTTCAATGTTTATGCAGCAGTGGTCATCCCATTGCCTTTCCAGGTAATTGCGAAATTCCGCAGTCACACTCTCGATCTCATCGCGTTCCAGGATTAGACTGAAAGGGGTTCTTATAATCCTTCGGCGTATCGCTCTCTATTTTTTCATTGTGCGGCAATCAGAACCATCGGTTACATACATTGAGCCGGTATCGGTTAACAAATAATATATATATTAATTCGGGTATTTCGAATTGGATGGCCCCAAGAACATCGACAGGAGAAAAACCCGACCTCTTTCCCACCTGATCTAAACTGATTCACATGCCCTTTTTAATGCATTATTGAACAAAATTGAGCGATAAGCAAGAGTTGGCAAGTACCAACTCCATTGTATTCTCAAATAGGAAGGCTACACATCACCGGGGGGGATCAAGGTCAACACCAGGAAATACCCGAATAAGCCGGTCCTCAAGGACCAGGGCAGAAGTTTCACCTGGCGGCAGACCAACGAGCGGGTAAACAGGCTGGCTGACAGCCTGCTTTCCCTGGGTGTGAAAAAAGGGGACAAGGTAACTGCGGGCAACGCCTGCGCCCTGTGCGACGCCGCTTCAGCCGCGGTGCTGATGGAGCGGGGCAAGGCCCTGGCCATGGGCCTCAAACCCGTGGCGCTCCTTCGAGGTTATGCCTTTGTGGGGGTAGAACCCAAAAAGTTCGGCATTTCTCCGGCCAAAGCCATACCGATCGCGCTCAAAAAAGCCGGGCTCACCCTGGCCGATATCGACCTGCTCGAACTAAACGAAGCCTTCGCGGCCCAGTACATCGCCTGTGAACAGGACCTGGGCCTCGACCGCTCCAAGGTAAACGTCTACGGGGGGGCCATCGCCCTTGGC
>JARLHP010000051.1 GCA_031292195.1 Syntrophobacteraceae bacterium | reverse complement strand
CGGGTGGGATTCAATATGATCAGAGATATCTTGATTGATGGTTTTGATCTGCGACCCCTCTCGGGGTCGTCTCCTTCTTTTTCGTTCCTTTCCGGGGGTATCGGCCTCACGGCCTCAACCCCCGGCTAATGGCTATGATCCCTCCGGGATCATGATCGTCGCTCAAAAAGAGCAGCACCAATTCCAGTTGAGTCGCTTAACTCCACAACATTGGGGATCCCCGCGCAGGCCTCTAGAGGACTTGGGGCCCTGGGGCGGGGCGGGCAAACACCCGGGGCAAAAAAAGTGGCACCGGCAATCAAGAGATTGTAGAGTGGTTATAGTGTGCGGGGAAGCGGCGGGACCGGGCAGTCGAGCTGTGAAAGGGACCAAACCGCGCTGCAGGATTGATGGGCGACAGGCTCAATGGGATGGCGGCGAGGACCTCGAGTTTTTGTCGCCATGCGCTTGGGAAAGGAGACATAAAATGGAATGGCGTGAAGTAATCGAACACCCAAGTTTGCAGGATCTGCCTTTTAAAATTGAAACGAATAAATGGGGCGCGATTATGATGACGCCGGCCAGTCCTAAACATTCCAAACAGCAAACTCGCATAATCGAGTGGTTTCTCCGACTCGGACAATGGGGTCAAGTCCGTGTTGAGTGTCCGATTCAAACTGCCGATGGCGTAAAGGTCGCCGATGTAGCGTGGGGAAGCAAGGAATTCTTCGAACGCAATGATTCAGCCGATCTGGTATATGAAGAGTCTCCTGAAATCGTAGTGGAAGTGAGATCACCGTCGAATAGTCTCCCAGAGATGAAAGAGAAGAAAGGCTTATATTTTGAAAAAGGCGCCAAAGAAGTTTGGCTTTGCGACAAAGAAGGGATTATGCACTTCTTCAATCCTCAAGGGGGATTGAAAAGAAGCGAACTGTTCGGGGAATTTCCTGAACAAATCGATATCGACATGGCCCATTAGATTTGTCAATAGTGGTCCAGGACGGGAATTGTGGAAGAGATCAAGGGCGAGTCGCGAGGCTTTTTTACAACGCTCAAAGTCACCACGTTGGTTATCCTCCAAGACCGGCTCCGAAACAGGAATCAATCCCCCCGGGTCCCGCTTACTGAGCGGCAAAAAGTTTCCAACACCATCACATGTCCGGGTCTTGACGATCCGGGATGCCCGGAGATACGCGCCCGTCACTATCAACAATATTGCGAGGAATTATATACCGAGGATTTCCTAAAAGGGTACTCTCCTTTTGTTTGGCATGAGGCCAACAGGCAAGGGCTGCTGTAAAAATCATCGAGTCTCTCACAAAAGCGAACCTCCAGTGCGTAGTCTTTGCCCACATCAGCGAAACCAATCGTCATCCCCGTAATAGATCGGGTAGCCTGCAGCCAAATGCTGCAGACCTGCTTCGTATCCGGCTTTTGCAGCCAGCTCCGGCAACTTTTCCCCAAAATTATCCAAGTCAGCCCGTTGTCACCAGCGATCTGGAATTGAACTGAGTATGGCGGTCTGAAAGTGGTGGCTAGCCCAGGTCGATTCCGGGTGTGGGGGAGTCCTGTTTTCCCAGCTCGAAGCGGACGCATTCCCAGCGGGGGGAGTTCTGCAGGCGGCGGCAGCTCTCCAGCACCAGGTCGGGATGATTGTTGGTTTCGCTGATGTGGGCAAAGACCACGGATTGGAGGTTCTCGTGATGCAGGGTTTCCAGGAGGTCGCAGGCTTCCTCGTTTGAGAGGTGACCGTGGGAGCCTTTTATGCGCTGTTTTAAATCGGGAGGGTAGGGGCCGGCATTGAGCTTTTGCACGTCGTGGTTGGCCTCCAGGACCAGTCCGTTGCAGCCCGCGAGCCTCACTTTGACCAGACTGGTGGCCACCCCCAAGTCGGTGCAAATCCCCAGGCGCATCCCGTTGTTTTCGATAACGAAGCCCGCGGGTTCCCCCGCGTCGTGCGAAATGGCGAAGGGCAGAATTTTCAGCTCTCCTATTTCAAAACGCTTTCCGGTCTCGAAGACCGTAACGCCGCGAAGCCCCAGTTTGGGGGACAGATTATCGAGGGTGCCCCGGGTCATGTAGACGGGCAGATCGAATCTTCTGCTGAGGGTCCCCGCGGCGGCGACATGGTCGGAGTGTTCGTGGGTTATGAGGATCGCGTCGAGGTCTTTTCCCTCCACGGGTGTCTTGCCAAGACGTTTTACCAACTCCTTGCACGTGGTTCCGGCATCGACCAAAACACGGGTCTTTGCACTGCACACAAGGATCGAGTTTCCCTTTGATCCGCTGGCGAGCACCTGAAAAAATAGAGACATCGATTCCGCTATCCCCGGTTGAAGATGGCTTTCGGGTCTTCGAGTTCCTCTTCGACCGGACCGTAGAGCATTATGGCCATCTTTTCCGGGTTGTAGATCTGCCCGAACCAGGCGCGTATCTCCTGGGAGGTGACCGCGTGTATTTTTCTTTCGATTTCTTCGAACGCAACATAGTCGCCGAACAGGAATTCGTTTTTTGCCAGCCGATTCATACGGTAATCGTTACTCTCGGCGTTAATGTACATGTTGCCCTTCACGTATTCCCGGGCGGCGTTGAGTTCGGTTTCGGAAATGGGTTCGCGCACGAGTTTGGACAGCTCTTCGTTAACGAGAGAAAGGACTTGGTTCACGTTTTGAGGCGACACCCCGGCGTAGATGCCGGTCATGCCGGAGTCTTCGTGGCTGTGGGAAAAGGAGTAGACCGAATAGGCCAGGCCTCTTTTTTCCCGTATTTCCTGAAAGAGGCGGCTGCTCATGCTGCTTCCCAGAATGACGTTTAAAAGATGGGAGGCGAAGCGTGCTTCATCCCTTTGCGATGTGCCGGGCATGCCCATCAGCAGGTGGACCTGCTCGAGGTCCTTTTTGACCGTCCTGCAGAAAAAATGGGAATCCGGGGGCACTCTGCGCTTCTGGTTGTTTGAACTACCGACCTTTTCCATCGCCGGGCCTATCAGGTCGAGGAAATGATCGTGTTCCAGGTTTCCGGCCGCGGATATCAGGATTTGGGAAGGATTGAAGTGGTCGGCGACAAAGCCGGTCATTTCGTTTCTATCGGCTTTTTCGACGGTTTCCACCGTTCCGTAGATGGGCAGGCCCAGGGGGTTGTGTTTCCAGAATTCTTCCTGGAAAAGCACGTGGATAAATTCATCGGGGGTATCTTCGACCATGCGGATTTCCTGTACGATGACGCTTTGTTCGCGTTCGATTTCCGCGGGATCGAAGACCGATTCCAGAAAGAGGTCGCTCAATAGGTCGGTCAGCAAGGGAAGATGAGCGGCCAGCACCTTGGCGTGAAAACAGATATGCTCCTTGGAAGTGAAAGCATTGGCGAAACCGCCCACCGCATCGAATTCCTTGGCGATGTCCAAAGCACTTCGGCGCTTGGTTCCCTTGAAAAGCATGTGTTCTATGAAATGCGTAAGTCCCCGCTCGAGGGGTTTTTCATCGCGGGAGCCGGTATTTACCCATATTCCGGTGGAAACCGAATGGGCGAAAGGAATTTTTTCCGTTACCACCCTGATCCCATTGCCGAGAACCGTTTTGCGGTACAATTTACCCCCTTGTGTAAAGCCGAAGGATTTTATGGCCCCCGGCGGCTTCAAAGTAGAGTCTAATAAGTGAGACAGGAGCTAAAAAGGAGACAGGCGCAATTCCCAGCCGGACAAGAGGGTGCAGCGTTGAGATCGAGCGCTTCGTGGGCGCCGATCTCAGGCCTCACGGGAAAAGGGATGGAAATCCACCGACACCCGGTCCGGAAGGGGGGGGACCCGAATTTGCCCAAGGGCACCGGGATTTCCCGCCTCAAACCGGTAACCGCCCGGATCCATCCGGGGTTTCGGATGGGTCGGGCGCATGAATCTCGGGTGGGTGGCCCCTTTTCCACAAATCCCCAAAAGAAACGGAAATCAGTCGGATTCCTTTTCCTCCGGGGGCAGGGCGGCTTTGCGACTCAGTCGAATACGGCCGTCCTTGTCAATATCGATGACCTTTACCAGTACCTCATCACCTTCGTTCACCACATCGGTGACTTTGCGCACCCGCCTGTGCTCGAGCTGCGAGATGTGTATCAGACCTTCGGTGTTTGGCAGAATTTCGGCAAAGGCCCCGAAGTCGGTGACCCTGACAATTTTTGCCATATACAGCTGGCCGATTTCCGGCTCCGTGGTGATACCCCTGATCGTCTTGATCGCCTTGTCGCATGCCGCCGCGTCAGGGCTCATTACAACGACTCGACCACTGTCGTCAATGTCAATTTTGGCCCCGGTATCAGCCACGATAGAGCGGATAACTTTACCTCCAGGGCCAATAACGTCGCGGATTTTATCAGGATTGATCTGAATGGTGATAACTCTGGGTGCATAGGGAGAAAGTTGGACCCTGGGGATTTCGATGGCGCTTTTCATTTTTTCCAGGATGTGAAGCCTGCCGCTTCTGGCCTGATCCAGGGCCTTTTTCAAAATTTCGCGGTTAATCCCGGAAATCTTGACGTCCATCTGGAAGGCGGTCACCCCGCGCTCGTTGCCGGTAACTTTAAAGTCCATGTCTCCCAGGTGATCTTCGTCGCCCAGAATGTCGGAAAGGACAATAAACTCATCGGCTTCCTTCACGAGCCCCATGGCGATACCCGCAACCGCACTCTCCACCGGCACTCCGGCGTCCATGAGGGCCAGGGAAGAGCCGCAGACCGTGGCCATGGAACTGGACCCGTTGGATTCGAGCACTTCGGAAACGACCCGGATGGTATAAGGGAATTGCCCGTTTTTAGGCAGGGAAGGCTTTAGGGCCTTTTCGGCCAGGGCTCCATGACCGATTTCCCTGCGTCCCGGCCCCCTCAGCGGTTTTACTTCGCCCACCGAAAACGGCGGAAAGTTGTAATGGAGCATAAAGGACTTGAAGGTTTCGCCGGCAAGGGCCTCGATTTTTTGCTCATCGGAAGAGGAGCCCAGGGTGACAACGGCGATCACCTGCGTTTCGCCGCGGGTAAACAGGGCCGAGCCGTGGGTCCGGGGCAGCTTTCCGACTTCGATGGAAATGGGCCTCACCTCGTCGAAAGCTCGCCCGTCGATCCTTCGGCGTTCGCTAACCATCATGGTGCGGACCACCTTCTTTTCAAGGTCGTCGAGGGCCGCATCGATTTCTTTTTCCCGGCCTGCGTATTCGGCAGCCAGTTCCGTTCTGACGCGAGCCTTGAGGACCCTTTTGCGGTCACGTCTGGCCATTTTATCGGCCGTGGTCATGACCTGGCCCATCTCGGCCCGGGCCAAATCGGCAATCCTGTCGATGAGGACCTGGTCGGAAACCACCTCGGGCGGGGCTTCTTTCACGTTTGCCACCAGTTTACGCAGTTCGTCCTGGGCGTCTATCAAGGGTACTATGGACTGGTGGGCGAACATGACGGCATCGGCAATGATGTCTTCGGGCACGAAGTCGGCGGAGCCTTCGACCATAACGACCGCATCTCTGGAACCCGCCACGACGATATTCATGTCGCTTTGCGCCAGCACGGCGGCCGAAGGATTTATGACGAATTCTCCGTTAACCCTGCCCACCCGCACGGCGGCAACAGGGCCTCCGAAGGGAATAGTGGAGATGTGCAGGGCGGCCGAGGCGCCGGTTAGAGCCACCACGTCGGGTTCATTTTGCATGTCCACCGACATGACGGTGGCGATTACCTGGGTTTCAAAGGCCCATTTTTTAGGGAAAAGGGGGCGAACCGGCCGGTCGATCAGGCGGGAGGTCAAGGTCTCCTTTTCACTGGGGCGGCCGATTTCCCGGCGGAAAAAACCGCCCGGAATTCGTCCGGCCGCATAGCTCATCTCCCGGTACTCGACGGAAAGAGGTAAAAAATCGATCCCTTCCCTTATCCGGTCCTCTTTGGTAGCCGTGACAATCACGACCGTATCGCCGTATCGCATCAAGACGGAACCGCCGGCCTGTCTGGCCACCTCTCCGGTCTCGAACCTCAGAGGTCGGCCGCCAACCTCAACTTCTACTGTATGCTTCATCTATTTTCCTTTGTATTGAAAGATATTTGCCCGGCTCCATGCGGAAAGGGGCGCTCGGGCAGTTACCTGCGCAATCCGAGTCTTTCAATGACTGTATTATAGCGTTCAACGCTGGTGCGTTTCAGGTAGTTTAGCAGTTGCCTGCGCTGTCCGACAAGCTTCAACAGCCCCCTGCGCGAGTGATGATCTTTCTGGTGGCTTTTGAAATGCTCGGTCAAATAGGAGATTCTTTCGCTGAGAAGAGCAATCTGCACTTCGGGAGAACCCGTATCGGTCGGGTGAACTCTGAAACCGTCAATTATTTCCTTTTTCTTCTCTGGGGTCATTACCACGGCTGTATTCCTCCTTGATGTTTTACCTGTGGTTCACAGTTTGTTATTTGCGTTGTCGTCCCGGGATTCCCCTTGTCTTCGCGGCGCCGGAAGGGAGCTCAGAAAGGGAACACACGCAGGCGGCGGGGTCCGCCGGGTGAAGAACCCGGCCACCACAAGGCCGCTACACGATTCGTGTCGGTCACGATCCGCACGGCGTCGGGACAAGTGTTATAAATTTCCTTCTGTTTTGTTTCCCATTCAGGATCGAGCTGGCCGTTTCTCAAAAGAGCGATCGACCTGCCATCGGTTATGGAAACGGCGGGCAGATGCGAAAGCGCCTCATTGAGGGGTATAATCGATCCCCGGGCGGATGCGGCCGAAAAATCCTCCTCCAGCCGGAGCGCCCGATCCAAAGTAAAAGAGCCAACCCGGGTGCGTCTCAGGGCCGAGAGGTGGGCGCCGCACCCCAGCCTGGCCCCGATATCGGAGGCAAGCTGTCTTATATAGGTACCCTTCGAACAGCACACTTCCACCACGGCCTCAGGCCAGTCGAAAGATTGCAGGGTTAAGGAGTTGATGCATATCTCACGTTCGGGCAACTCGACCTCGATGCCCTTGCGGCTAAGTTCATAGAGCCTGCGGCCATCCACCCTGACAGCCGAAAACTTGGGGACGGTCTGCACGCACACGCCGCAAAAGTCGCCCATCACCTCCAGGAGGTCCTTTTGGCAGACGGTGCGATCGCTTCGCCCGGTCACGTTGCCCGTCTTGTCCTGGGTGTCGGTTTCGACCCCGAAAGAGAGGGTCGCCCTGTAGACCTTGTCCAGTCCGACAATCTGATCGGAGGCGCGGGTGGCCTCATCGAGGCACAGGACGAGCACGCCCGTGGCAAACGGATCGAGAGTGCCGGTGTGGCCGATCTTGCGGGGCTTGAGCAGCTTTTTGACCTTGGCGGCCGCCTTTGCCGAGGTTATTCCCTCGGGTTTGTCCAAAATAAGAACGCCGCTCAATGAAAGTCGAAGGTCGAAAGTCGAAGGTCGAGGGTCGGAAGCAAAAGAAGCGCAGGACGGATCTTGCTCGTTCAGTATCCCTTCCTCGGACGTCCGTCTTGCGTCAATCGCCATATATTTTAAGCTTTTCATCTGTTTACCGTCATCAATGTCATCAATTAGCAGTTTTTCGACGTTCGACTTTCGACGTTGTCTCTAGACATTGGACTTTCCGTTTATATAGCTGACCGCCTCACCGATGAACATGGAGCGGACCGAATGGAGTTCGCCCGGAATTCTACAGGCCGCCGCCTGCTTGTGGCCGCCTCCTCCATGGCGTTGAGCAAGCCTGGCGACGTTGATGTCTCCCCTGGACCTCATGCTGACGTGTATCAGCCCCTCGCCGGTTTCCCGGAAAAGAATGGCCATATCCGCGGATTTGACCGAACGGAGGTGGTTGATGAAGCCCTCGCTTTCCATGTAGTTGGAAGAGGTGTCGGCAATCATGGAACGGGTGAGTTCGGCGGTCACAATCCGGGAAGAGGCATGGAATTCGATGGTCTGCAGCACCCGGGCAAGGAGTTTGAGCTTTTCGGGGGAGGCCGAATCGTAAACGTGGCCCGCTATGCGGGCGGGTTCGGCGCCAAAGCCTACGAGAGCGGAGATTATTTCGAAAACGCGCGCGTTGGTGTTGGAGTATCTAAAGGAGCCGGTGTCGGTCAGAATGCCGGTGTAGAGCGCGGTGGCCAGAGCTTTGTCCGGGGCAAGCGACAGGCTCATGCACAGGTCGAAGAGCATCTCGCACGTGCTGCTGGCCGCGGTTTCCACCCAGTTTACATTGCCAACGGGTTTGTTTACCAGATGGTGATCGATGTTTATGACAAAATGGGCTGCCTTTACGGAATCGAGGAACTTTTCCCCCACTCTTTCCATATCGCCGCAGTCCACCAGAATGGCCGCGTCATACTCCACGGAGTCGGAGGGCCTGTTGCGGATTTCCTGCACAGAGCCCAGGAAAGCGTATTCCGGAGGGCAGGGGTCCTGGGTGTAAGCATCGACTCTTTTGCCGAGCCGCCGCAAAATGAGTTGCATGGCCACAATGGCGCCCATGGCGTCGCCGTCCGGATGGACGTGAGTAAAGAGCATGAACCGCTCGTAATTGAGCAGGGCCGTTATGACTTCCCTTATTTTCAGGGTCTTGAGGTCACTCATCTTTATGCAGCTCTTTCAAAAGTCTTTCCATTTTGTCTCCGTATTCGAAAGACGTATCGTATTCGAAGTCGAGTTTGGGAATATATCTCAGGCTCAGCCTGCGCCCCAGTTCCTGTCGTATGAACCCCCCGGCCTTATGGAGGGCCGAGAGCGCGTTCTTTCGCGCGGTTTGGTCGGCGTCGCGCGCGCCCATGAGGCAAAAGAAGACCCGGGCGTTCCTGAGATCATCCGAGACTCTGACTCCGCTGATGGTAATGTTTTCCACCCGAGGGTCCTTAAGACGCCGGAATACGAGTTCGGCTATTTCCCTGTGGAGCTGGTCGCCCACCCTGTCGGAGCGTTTATATTCCATTGTCATAAATCACCGGTCCCATTTACAGGGGCAGTAGGTCCTAAATGTTTATCAATTCCATCTCCCGGCTCGTCATTTCCGCCAGGCCAAGGGAATCCATGAAATCGATTATCCTGTCCAGCAGCGAATTCAGTACCCGTCCGTCGTTTCCGATGACGGCAATACCGATGGAGGCCTGCTGATAGACATCCTGGTCCGAGACTTCGGCAACGCTGACATTGAAGCGATTGCGGCTCTTTTCCACCAGGCTTTTGACAATCCTCCGCTTGTCCTTGAGAGAATAAATGTCATGAAGCCTAAAAACCACCAGGGCCACACCGACGGTCATGTTGGCCTCACGAACCTTGCCTGCGGTCATGCTCGGGTTCGTAGACCTGCTTTATTTCCTGCATCTCGTAGGCTTCGAGGATGTCCTTTTCCTTGATATCGTTAAAGTTTTCGATCCCGATGCCGCATTCGAATCCGGACTTGACTTCCTTGACGTCATCCTTAAATCGCCGGAGAGAACTGATCTTTCCGTCATAGACAACCACATTGTCGCGCAAGACTCTTGCCCTGGCGTTTCTTTCCACGTGACCGTCGAGAACCGAACAGCCGGCGATCATGCCCAGCTTGGGGACATGGAAAGTCTGCCTGACTTCGGCCCGGCCGAGGACGTTTTCCTTGTAGATCGGTTTGAGCATTCCGACTATGGCGCTTCGGATGTCGTCGAGAAGCTGGTAGATAACATCATAGTAGCGAATATCGACCGATTCCTGGTCGGAGAGCTCCTGCACCTTGGAGTCCGATCTGATATTGAAACCGATGATGATGGCGTTTGAGGCCGAAGCGAGCATAACGTCGGTTTCGGTGATGGCGCCGGTGCCGTTGTGGATGATGTTGATCCTGACTTCCGAGGTCGAAAGCTTGAGCAGTGAATCGACGATGGCCTCCAAAGAGCCCTGGACGTCGGTTTTGACAATGAGTTTGAGTTCTTTGACCTCTCCATCCTGGATTTGGGTAAACAGGTTTTCAAGCGAGATCTTGCTGGTGCGGGAGAGTTCTTTTTCCCTGAGCTTGAGGAGCCTGTGTTCGGCAACGTTTCTGGCCTGCTTTTCATCGGCCAGAACGATAAAGTCGTCTCCGGCATTGGGGACCCCGGAAAAACCCAGAACTTCAACCGGAATGGAGGGTGAGGCCTTATCCACCCGGTGGCCTCGGCCGTCAAACATGTTTCGGACCCGGCCCGAATAAATTCCGCACACGTAAACGTCGCCGGCCTTGAGGGTTCCGTCCTGGATCAGGACTGTGGCCACCGGGCCGCGGCCCTTGTCCAGCTTGGCCTCGATGACTCTGCCCCGGGCCATCTTGTTCGGGTTGGCCTTGAGTTCGAGCAGCTCCGCCTGGAGGAGCACCATCTCGAGCAGATCCTCTATTCCGATCCGCTTCTTGGCCGATATCTCCACCATGGTGGTGGGGCCACCCCATTCTTCGGGCACCAGTCCGTGATCGGAGAGTTCGCGCTTGACCCGGTCGATGTTGGCGTTAGGCTTGTCGATCTTGTTTATGGCCACAATGATGGGCACCTCGGCAGCCTTGGCGTGATTTATGGCTTCAACGGTCTGCTGCATCACGCCGTCGTCGGCGGCTACCACCAGGATAACAATGTCGGTAACCTTGGCGCCCCTGGCGCGCATGGAGGTAAAGGCCTCATGGCCGGGAGTGTCGAGAAAGATGATGTGTCCCTTATCCAGTTTTACGTGGTAGGCCCCTATGTGCTGGGTGATGCCTCCCGCTTCGCCTTCGATCACCTTCGTATCCCGGATGGCGTCGAGCAGTGAGGTCTTGCCGTGATCGACGTGGCCCATGACGGTAACAACCGGGGGCCTGTGGAGCAATTCTTCGGCCAGGTCTTCCTTGATCTGGAGGACCTCCTCTTCTTCGAAGGCGGTCTTTTCGACTTCGAATTCGAAATCCGCTGCAACCAGGGCGGCGGTGTCGAAGTCCAGGGCCTGGTTGATGTTGGCCTGGAGTCCGAGGAGCAGCAGTTTCTTGAGGACCTCGCCGGCTTTCATGCCCATCTGCTTGGCAAGATTGGCCACCGAAATGGCTTCATCGATCTTTATACGCTTGCGGCCAACCTTCTGCACCACCGGCTCGGGCTTGGGCGGTTCCTTGAAAACCTGTCTGCCCGATCTGGACCTGCCCCGGTCGTCCTGGGCGGCCAGCTCTTTTTTGGAATAAAGGTCCTCTTTTTGAAAAACTTCCTTTCGGCGGCCAGGTTTAGCTTTTTCCGCCTCTTCGGGTTTTTTGCGTTTCTGTTCCTTCGCGGCAGGCTCCACAACTTCAGTGCCTTTGGCGATAAAGCGGGCGGCCAGTTCGGTGAGGTCGGGTTCCTGCTCCTCTTCGGGTTCCTCGCCTATCAGTTCGGGAAGCTTGATGATCCTGGCAGGTTCTTCCCTTTTGGCCTTCTTGCGCCTTCTTTTCTTGCCTTTTTTGCGTCCCTTGTCGTCGTCTTCCTCTTCTTCCTCGGTCTTGGGCACGTCAACCGCGGCGGGCGTCACTTCCCGGGCGGCGGGGCCGACCGGTGGTGGTGAGGGAGGCGAGGCGACAGGTTGGGCCTTTGCCGCGGGTTTCAGCACTTCCTTGACCACAGGCGGCGCCACAACCGGTTCCTCCTTAACGGGCGCCGGCTTGACGATCCGCGCCGCTTCGAATTTTCGCTCAGGATGAACCGCCGGTTTGACTTTGTCCGGCATTTCTTTGGCCTCGACCGCCGGCGCCGTCTCAAACTCCGCAACCGTCTCCACCGGCTCCACCGTCTCGGCCGCTTCGACTTCTTCGACCGTTTCGGCAGGCTCAACCGTCTCGACCGGTTCTATCTCCTCGGGCAGAGGCGGTGTTTCCGCGGTGACTTCCGCCACCTCCTCGGAGGGGCCGGCCTGGATGGCGACCTGGGGGGCAATTTCGACGGGCGGTTGTTCAAGGATTTCGGCCACCGTTTCAGAAGGGATTTCTTCGGTCGCCATCGCCTGGGGTGCCTCAGGCTCGGGCTGGGAATCAATTTTTTTCCGTCTTCGGATTACTTCCCGGCCAATGCGTTTTTCTTCAATCTTTTCGGCCCCGAGCTTTGCCTCGGAGAATTGCTGCCGGATCTTTAAAACCGCGCTTTCCGACAGCGGGCTCATGTGATTTTTCACCGGGAAGCCCAATTTTTCGATGCGCTCGATCAGGCCTTTGTTGTCAATGTTCAACTCTTTTGCGAGTTCATGCACCCTAAGTCTCGTCATCAAAGATTCCCCCTCTGAAACGCTTCTTTCTTCTATATTCATTAACCCTCCGGACCGATGGGACCGGCCTCGGTCTAAATTATTGTTCTAAAATCGGGACATCCGTCACGCAAACCTGTTTTGCCCGGTTTCGGAAGGCGCGCTGCATTCGCCTGTCAAGACGCAGGCGGGGTAGACACTCGCGGCAGGCGTAAGCGCCCCTGCCCGGCATGGTTGCCCGCGTATCCTCGACGACCCGACCGCTATGCGCATCCAGGCCAAGGCGCGCCAATTCCCCCTTGGGTCTTTTGCGCATGCAGACGAGGCAGGTGCGCACCGGTATATGGCCGCGCTTCACTTCCGGCGGCCTATCCTTCCGGGACCTCGTCGGATTCGGCATGAATTTCGTGCTCCTCCCCGACTTCCGGGGCGACTTCCGGGTCCTGGTCCAAACCTGCTTCCGACTCCTCGGGCCGCTCCCCGGTTTCGACCTCCTCAGGCTGCTCCTCGGCATCGACCTCCTCGGGCTGCTCCTCGGATTCCAACTCCTCAGACTGCTCCTCTGATTCCGAAGGGCTTTCGGCAACGGGGCTGCTTTCATCGTCGCTTCTACCCAGCAGCCTGCGGGCCTCGGTCTTCATCATCTCCAGGGCGGAAACCGACAGACGGGTGGTGTCCTCCAGTTCGAGCAGCGAAGCATCCAGAAACTCTTCCAGAGACCCGATGCCCGATTCATAGAGCTTATCGGCCATCTCAGAGGAAAGCCCGGGGATTCGCAGAAGCGCCTGGTAGCCCGTCTGCTTCTGCCGTTCGTAGCGGCTTTCGCTCTTTACGTCTATGCGCCAGTTGGTAAGCTTGGAGGCAAGCCTTACATTCTGACCTCTTTTGCCGATGGCCAGGGAAAGCTGATCGTCGGGCACGATGACTTCCATGCTCCGGTTGGCCTGGTCCACTATCACTTTGGAAATAATGGCCGGGGCCAGAGCGTTTACCACGAATTTGGCCGGGTCCATATTCCAGGGGATGATATCGATTTTTTCGCCGCGAAGTTCCTGGACCACGTTTTGGACCCTGTTTCCCTTCATGCCCACGCAGGCGCCCACCGGATCGACGTCGGAATCCTTGGATATCACGGCGATCTTTGCCCGGGACCCCGGTTCGCGCGCCGCGCTGATAATGCTGACGATTCCCTCGCTTATCTCGGGAACTTCGGCATGGAAAAGCTGAATCAGAAAATAGGGGTGGGTGCGGCTAAGGACTATCTGGGGGCCCTTGCTGATCTTTTTTACCTCCAGGACATACGACCTGATGCGGTCTCCCTGCCTGAAAACTTCCCTTGGTATCTGCTCTTTTTGCGGCAGAATCGCTTCGGCCTGGCCCACATTTACCAGGATGGCGCCCTTATCCACCCTCTGGACAATACCGTTTACCACCTCACCCTTGCGGCTCTTGAACTCGTCGTAGACAACTTCCCGCTCGGCATCCTTCATCTTCTGGATGATGACCTGTTTGGCCGACTGCGCCGCAATCCGGCCCAGCATTTCGGTCTCCATCCGGATGCCCAGTTCGTCGCCCACCTCGCACTCGCTGTCGAGCTTTTTCGCCTCGTCCAGGAGCACCTCTTTATCCGGGTCGCTCAGCTCTTCGACCACTTCCTTGAACTGAAAGGCCTCTATTTCGCCGTATTCCTCGTTAAAGGTTACATCCAGGTCCAACTTGGCCCCGTACCTTTTCCTGATGGCCGACTTTATGGCCTCTTCAAGAGTTTGTATCAGGGTTCGCCGGTCAATGCCCTTTTCTCTGCTGACCTGCTCGATCAACCGTTTGAGTTCACTGGCCATAAATAGAAAATACCTCCATCAATTCAAGATAACCTTCTCTAACGCCGCCGGTTAGCGTGATTTACGTTCCAATGACTCAAAATATAACAGTCTGGCCCGTTCGATCAGTTCCAACCCTATTGAGTAGTCCTGCGAATCGCACTGGACTGTGACCCCCTCCGGGGAAGCCCCCTGTAGCGCGCCTTTGAAATTCCGGCGGTTTTGCACCGGAGATATCGTGCGGACTTCAATTATATCGCCGAGGTGCTTTTGGAAATGCTCCAGTTTTCGCAGCGGCCTGTCTATGCCCGGCGAGGAAACCTCCAGGTGGTAGGTGGTGGGGATCAAATCGGCCGTGTCCAGCAGGTCACCCAGTGCCCGGCTGACCCGGGCGCAGTCATCCACGTTTATTCCCCGTTCGCTGTCCAGAAAGATGCGCAACACCCACCCGGGCGATTCGCGGCGATATTCGATGTCCAAGACCTCCATGGCCTGGGCGGCGATCACCGGTTCGACCAGATTCCACAGCCGCCCGATCAGTTCGCCTATCTCTTGTTTTAACTCCTGAGCCAATTCGCAGCCTCTTACAGCCAGGGTACACGCCAAAAAAAAAGCGGGTCGTTAAACCCACTTCTTCTAGCAGACCGACAATTTTCAAATTCCAGTTAGGAACTTACTTTAACTCAGAATCCAGAATAGTTGTCATCCACTCATCGAAGCAGGCCTGGAATTCCAAGCCCCCTCAAAAAGGGAAACCCTTCTTTCATGAAGGGAAATTTCGACCTTGGAGCGGGCGACGGGATTCGAACCCGCGACCCCAAGCTTGGGAAGCTTGTGCTCTACCAACTGAGCTACACCCGCAAATGGGTCGGAATAGTTAATTCTACCGGAAGCGCGCCAAAAGGGTCAAGAGAAATTAAAGGGCTTTTCAATATTCGAGCGGGTTGCGCCGGCTGCTCGACCCCCCGCTTTGTCCCAGAAAACCAATGGTGAGGCCGTCGGCCACCAGGGAGCCGATGGTTTCAATGGTCTTTCGAAAGGGGGTGTTGCGCACATACTGCCAACGGGTGTCGCCGCTGAAATGCTCCGGCATCTTCAGATTATAGATAACGGGAGGCGTGAGTTTTTTCAAGTCCGATGCGTGGACCCTCAGCCAGGCGTCGCCCGAGGGGACGATATCGGTGAGGTATTCGACGGCCACCTGTCCGTTGTCGAAAATGGTCGTGGTGAGCTTGCGGCCCGCCTGGAAGCTGCCCAGGGCCGCATCGGGCAGCACCTCGGCCAGGCGCCAGCCGGCCAAAAGGACATTTTGCGCCATATGATTGACGCTCGAGGGGACCCCGTTGATCAAGTCGCCCATAAAAGCGTCCTTGAGCTTGGAGGCGGCATATACGAGCCGGTTTTTAAAACCGTGAACGGCCTGTTGGGTATCCGGATGATAGGCGCCGAAGCTCAAGGCGCCCGCCAGATCCCGGCAAAAATTTCCCAGTGTCCCGAGAAGTCCGGTTTGCTGCCCCTGCTTGATCTCATTTTTTTCATCCCTGTAGTGGATTTTGCTGCCCTTGAATATATTGGCGAAAAAATTCTTTATGTTTCCCGCGACGCCCGAGACATCCCGGCCGATAAGCCACGAAACCGATTTCCCTTCGGGCTGGTCGACGACCTTCCCCCGGGTATCGTCATAGTAGCGGCCTCCCGGATTTCGCAGCAACTGGTCATCCTTGTACTTTTGCCAGTCGCTCATTTTTACGCTTTCGGCGGGTGTATAAGTCATTTGCTTCCCGTAGGCCACCCGCGCCGTGGTGGTCGATTTTTGCGGATCGCCGGCCGGTTTTGCCGGCAAAGAAGCGGCGGCGGCGGCGGACAGCCGCGCATCGAGGGGGGTGTTTGCCGGATGCGGCAGGACCTGTTGGGTCGGATCTGCCGACAGGGCATTTTGCAGGGCCTGGTCAAAGCTTTGACCACCGTTGGCATACGGGGCCGCGGGCTGAGACGCGGACGCTTGCGCCAGGCTTCCATATGTGACGGGGCAAGGTTTCATTTTTTCCCCGGGATCGTTGGAAACATTTTTTCACCTCTTTGGGGGCTGATTTTAAGCAATCATTGTGCCATTGCCGTTAAAGCGGGCGGCATCCTGGAAGCCGGGAGGAGGGGGGGCGGCAATTGAAAAGGCGAAGGTGAAAAGAGCGGGGGTTGGGGGGAGAGACTGTGTCGTAATCGTCCGCTCAAAGCAAGGCAAAGGACAAAAGTGCGGGGAGCAGTCCCCATAAGAGCTAACTTATTGGGGTCCCATTAAGGTGGCCACCAGTTTGTAGCCTAATCTCAGCCCAAGGCATACCCCAAGGGAAATGGAAACCGGGGGTGGGCCGGGCAAATCTTTTCATGCCCGGGCCCAAAGGACAAGAGGGGGGCGATTCCAACAGTGGGATGGAAACCCTCTTGCCTTCG
>JARLHP010000050.1 GCA_031292195.1 Syntrophobacteraceae bacterium | reverse complement strand
GTTGCAATGACCACCGCGCCGTTGACCACGGTTCCAGCGACCGCAAAGGGGTACATAAGGGGATTACAGTAATAGCTGTCGCAAGCGTTTGCCGTACGGATCGAAATCGATACAAGCATAAAAAGTACTACCGCAAAGCATACTGAGACAATTCCTTTCTTTATCTTCAAGATGACTCCTCTCCCATAAGCATGCTACCGACATAAAACGCAATATCTCATGGACTTGAGATGGATGATCCATTAAACCGAGTTAATCCGCTCAAACAAAGTATGCTCACTTCGAGCATAACTTATGCCATACGGCAAAAAGTTTTTCCTGGACGAATGCGGGTCACCATTCATTCGATATAACGAGCTTATTTCCAATAGCGGCGGAAAAGGAGGAAACTTTTTCAGATCGTTTCGGCTGGAAATGTAGCCGCAATCATACAGTACTGTAGCGAAATTCCTCCGTATCAATTTGCTTTCGATCAGGTGTAAAGAAAAAAAGGAACCGCCTGTAAAAGGATTCCCGCTGGTCGCCGCTCCGGGGATGAGGGGGAGGTTTTGGAAGAGCGAAGAACCGGTCCCTTCGACTAATGATTTGCCTATTTGCAAGGGAGAATGTAAACTTTTTCGAATTCCGGTTGTGCAACACAGACGCGCGTGCTCTGCATGGCGACCATCGATTGTTCCTTTTGCTCCTGAAGAGGCCAGACAATGAGAGACGATGATCGGAAAGCTCCGCTGCAAGCCGAACTCGAAGAGTTGCGCCACAGGGTCCTGGAACTCGAGGCGATGGCAAATGGCCGCCGTGAAATCGAAAAAACGCTGCGGGACCAGCTTCGGTTTCTGCAGATATTGATCGACACCATTCCCAACCCCATTTTCTTCAAGGACAAGGCCGGGAAGTACCTGGGCTGCAACCGGGCATTCGAACGGCGCATAGGTTTGAGTAGGGAGGAGATCCTGGGTAAATCCGCCTCCGACCTTTTTCCGGTGGAAATTGCCGCCGGCTACGAGAAGCATGATGCCGAACTCTTCGTGCACCCCTCTGAAATGGTATACGAGACACGGCTGACCTACGCTGATGGCCGGGAGCATGACGTAATCATAACCAAGGGAATCTTTACGGATTCGGATGGCAATGTTTCCGGCCTGGTGGGGGTTACCGTGGACATAACCGAGCGCAAGCGGGCCGAAGAGGCGCTGCAAAGAGCGCACGACGAACTCGAAAAACGCGTGGCGGAAAGGACCGCGGCCCTGGCGCTGGCCAACCTCAACCTGGGAAAAGAAGTGGCGGAGCGAACCAGGATCGCTGAAGAACTCCTGACCAGTTCCGAAAAATTGAAGATATTCGCGTACTCCATCGCACACGATCTGAAAAGTCCCTCCGTTGGAATTCATGGGCTTACCAGGCTGCTGATGAAAAATCTCCAGGGAAATCTCGACCACAAAACAGCCGGCTTTTGTGAGCAGATCATGAAGGCCTCCGAACATGTGGCCTCCCTGGTCGACGGGATCAACACCTATATCGCCACAAAGGAGACGCCTCTTAGAATCGAAGATATCGATATGGACCAGGTCTTTCGCATGTTGCGCGACGAATTTTCGGCCAGGCTGAGATCGAGGCGGGTGGAATTGCTCGAACCCGAGGGGGTCCCTTCTGTGCGTGCTGACAAAATCTGCCTTCTGCGGGTCTTTAGAAACCTGATCGACAATGCCCTGAAGTATGGAGGCGAAGGACTGGCCATTATTGGAATCGGCTATGATAGAGCGGGGGATTTCCATCACTTCACGGTAAAAGACGATGGGGTGGGTATCGAGCCTGACGACAGTCTATTCCAATTGTTCCAGCGAAAGAGTGCGTCCAACAAGATAGAAGGCACTGGCCTGGGGCTGG
The DNA here is from genome assembly GCA_031292195.1 of Syntrophobacteraceae bacterium. GTDB lineage: Bacteria > Desulfobacterota > Syntrophobacteria > Syntrophobacterales > Syntrophobacteraceae > SbD1. Next base: position 21,448 of record JARLHP010000050.1, on the reverse strand, counting down.
CAATCGTAAAAGAAATAGTCGAACTGCACAAAGGTGAGGTCAAGGTGGAGAGGGGACGGGAGAAAGGAACGATTTTCCACCTGTTATTGCCCTGCGGTCTTTGAGGTGAGGATGCAAGGTCGTACGTTCATGGGATAGATGATGATTGCCTTCATGCCCGGCTCCCCGCGATGGCGGTAACAGTAATCCAGAACAGGATAGAGGAAGCATTCGGTCTTGCCTGACCCGGTTCCTGTGGTCACCAGGGTTGATTTGGTGTGGGCGCCGCACAATCTCCGGAAAGCCTTCTCCTGGTGCCGATACGGAGTAAAGCCAAGAGGGATGTCCTGAAAGAATTGGGTATCGGCGCTTCCCGGCCGAAACGGGAGCTTCATGGAGAGATATGGGCCTTTGAACAGTTCCTCGTGGTTGTCGATGAGCCGGTCAACAAGCGCTTCGAAGAAAGGGTTTGAGATGGGGAAAGTGGTTTTGAGGAAGTTCGAAGATCTCCTCCATGGGAATCCCCTTCAGCCTTCCATCCCGATATGCTCGAAGTCTTTTTTCCGCCTCTTCCGCCCATATGGCATCCAGTTTTTCGTCTGGCTCATCGAGGCTTCTAAGTAGCCCCTCAATCACCAGGAATCGTTCCTGCGGCTTCAACTTCAATGCTTGTTCAAGAACTTCTCTTCCTTCCATTTTGGCTCTCCTCTGTTGATGTACCAGGCAATTCCGATTTAGAGCTTCTTGTCCCGTCTTAATGATAATGCCATCCTCGCTAATCGTCTCTCCAATGCCGCCCACGCGGTCTCATAATCCCGCTCCCGGTCGCAGCGGTCGAAAGGCGCCTCGTAGCAGAGGTTCCGGTTTGCCCGGGCCGGTGAAGGGACTTCCGGCTATGTCACGAATGAGGTCAACAATCTTGGCGTAGAGCTTCTTGTCCTGGACGGCCCAGCCGTTGAAATCCTCAAAAGCGTCAGCTTCGAAGATTACCCGTTTCACTGTAAGTCACCTATTTTGACTTCGACCAGGTTCTCTCCCTTCTCGACATTCGCCATGGCTTTCAAAAGACGCTCCTTATTCGCTTCCGTCCGAAGCAGGTAGGCCAATTCATCAAGCTCGCTCACCATGATTTCGATGTCTTTATCCTTGAAAAGGGCTTTCAAGGACTGGATGAACTTCTCATCCAGCTCATTCGCATTAAGGCGGTAGGTGGTGTGCATTATTCTTGACTCCGTTTCATTATAATGCCCCCCTGGATCGTATCTCGAATTCCGCCCCCCGGTCTGTAAACGTTTACCACAGTCTTTCATGTTAGCTCCTGTCCATCCGGAAATCGGGGGTCTGTTTTCGTAGGAGCGGCTTCCAGCCGCGACCAGCGGCAAGTCGAGGCGAAGCGCCCCTCCCTGCGAGAGCGCTTTCCGAATGAACACTATAGCATATCCGAATTTGCCTCAGCAGTTTCAGGTCGGGATTTTGAATATTCCAGATATGGGGTCTTCCATCTCAATGAGACCCTCGAATATCCGGTGGGCGGCCAACCTCTCCACCACCTTGCCGTAACATACTCTTAACCCAAGACTCACATTGTCGTCATGGAACGCTCCTATAGTCTTCGTCCATCTCGGACAGATACCGGTACGGTGCGATTCGTAACCAACATGACGAAGGGAGTTATGCTTCATGGAAGAGATGGTGGGCAAGGCCCTGGAAAATATTCTCAACGAAAGGGGCATGAATCGGCGCTCAATCCAAGCCAATCTTTTAAAGTCTTTACTTCTCAAATATGTTCTGCCTGTCAGGCGTATGGATGGACTCCGTACAAAACTTGACTTGCTGCCAAGTGGGATGGCAATTTCGGACCGGATGCTCAAGGTGCTCGATGTCAGTTTCGAGTTCTCCGAATCCGACCGGGCCAGGATACCGGGTTCCGGCCCCCTCATCGCCGTGGCCAATCATCCGTTTGGGGCGGTGGAAGGCATGATTCTGTCCTCTATCCTGACGGCTGCAAGAGGCGAGGCCAGGATAATGGCAAATTTTTTGCTCGGAGCCTTGGGCAACGGCGAACTCGATAAAGTGCTCCTGTACGTCGATCCTTATGATTCAAAAGGGGCGACAAGGCAAAACGTCAAACCTTTGCGCGAGGCAATCGATTGGGTGCGGGGCGGGATGGCCCTGGGCATTTTCCCGGCCGGGGAGGTCTCCCGCGTCCATGGGTCCCAATTGGGGGTGATTGACTCGCAGTGGAGTCCCACTGTGGCCAGGATTATTCGAAAGACGGAGGCCTCGGTGCTCCCCGTTTACTTCGAAGGTCGCAACAGTCTGATTTTCTGTGCGCTCGGTCTGATTCATCCTTTGCTGCGCAGTATGATGCTGCCAAGAGAAAATATCTTGAAAGAGCCCCGCAGGGTTCGGGTGCACATTGGCAAACCCGTTTCCTTCAGGAAGCTGGCGGGACTGGATGACTCGTCCATGATGGATTACCTGCGCCTCAGGACTTATAACCTCAAGAATCGAAAAGCCGAAAATCGGTTGAGGCTTCCTTACGCACCATCCCCGGCGCCTGCTTTGAGCCGGCAACCGGTAGCCAGGGGCAAAGCTGCCGGATTGATCGCGGAGGAAATTAACGGCCTTCCCTTGCAACAAAGGCTGCTGTCCACCAAAAGTTTCCACGTCTTCTGCGCTTCCGCCGATCAAGTGCCCAACACCATCCATGAAATTGGCCGTCTGCGGGAAATTACCTTCAGGGGAGCGGGTGAAGGCACGGGACGCCCTCTGGATATCGACCCGTTCGATTCGTACTATCAACACATAATTCTGTGGGACCCGCATTGCCATGAAATTGTCGGCGGGTACAGGCTGGGCCAGGCAGACGCCATTTTGGAAGCGCACGGCGTGAGGGGCCTCTATACGAATACTCTATTCGATTATCAGGGCGAACTTTTCAGCAGAATCGGCCCGAGCCTCGAACTTGGCAGGTCCTTTGTGCGCCCGGAATATCAGAAGACATATCAGCCCCTCTTGCTGTTGTGGTCCGCAATCGGGAGTTTCGTGGCCGGAAATCCTCGGTACCGTTTCCTGTTTGGGGCCGTCAGCATAAGTAATGACTACATGGGCATCTCGCGCCGGCTGATCGTTAGATACTTGAGGGCGGGCCATACTCGTTCCGACCTCGCCGGGTTTGTTCGAGCCAGGCAACCGGTCTCGAGGTGGCATGCGGTCCATAAAGACCTCGGACCGACTTATTCCACTATTTCTGACATTAACGATTTTTCAGAGGTGATCTCCGATATCGAGAAGGATGCCAAAGGGATCCCCATACTGTTAAAGCATTATGTGAAACTGGGAGGGCAGTTCCTTGGGTTCTGCGAGGACCCCGCATTTTGCAGGTCCATCGATGCACTGGTTCTGGTCGATCTGGCGCACACCGAACCTAAAATCCTGGAACGCTATATGGGGCAGTCCGGTTCGGCTTCCTTTCTGCGGTTCCATGGCGTTGGGGATGTGGCTGCGGACCAAAAGTGCGCCTGATGCGCCCGGCCGGCACGGGCAATCATTGGCCGCGCCGGCCGGCAAAGAGGGGCGTTACATACTCGGATTACTCATACTCGGAGGCGGTCATTCCCGCCGCGCGAAAACAGCCCTTCCACCCACTGCGCCGGAAAGTGGGAGTGTCGCACCACACGCCCACAGGGTAGTAGTCGCCCATGACGGCCTGGGCGCAGTGTCCGGCTTGCTCGATTTGCACCGGAGTCGGCGGGATCGGGAAAGAGGCGAAGGAATAAGTGCAGCCATCCAGGATGGCCTGCTGGACGCTATAGGGGAAGTTTGCCGCAGGCAGCATATTGCGGAAGAAAATCGCTTTGTTCGTCTGCTCGTCCCCCCAGGGCAGCCAATTCACATTGGCAGGCAGCCAGTCGGGCGCCATCAGGTCATCCGAGATCACGGTAGTGTGGAAACCTTTGCGGTCGAGCCGTGCATTCAAATCCGTAAGGCAATCCACCGCCGGAAAGGGTACAGTGTAGTCGTTTACGCACAACGACCAGTAGCGCAATTGGACAGTCTTGAAGGGCTTCGCCGGCTGCAGGACGGAGCCCCCGTTGTAGGTGTTGGGAAAGCTCGGCGCCTTGCCTCTCATTACAATGATCCTGCCATGCTGATAATTTCCAGGGGCCGCGTTTATGTATTTGTTGTTGGGATTGGGGACCAGCGATGGGGGGGCTTTGTCCGGGGGGGCGAACCACAGCCGGTCCGGCGAGACATAACTATTGACCCCCGTGTCGAATGGGTAGAATTGGTTCATAACGGTGCTGAGGTCGCTGAACGCATTGACAGCGGCACATGGCGCAAGAGTCTGCGTGTTGCCGTTCTGGTCGGTGAGGGTTACGCCGGGCAATACCACGCCGCCCGTCGTGTTCTGGCCTTCGTCGGGCAGGTAGATGCGGTATATCACCCATGAAAAGCCGGACTCGGTGGCAATTTTGTTATCGCCCGGATTGGAGCCGGAGCTGCGAATAACCTTGACCGTATAGGTCCCGCTTCCCCCCTGTTTTGTAAAGGGGTTGCCGCTGCCCGCATCCGGTTGGATACTTGCGTCATAGATGCTGTCGTGGACGTTGCCGGGCCGTTGTCCGTCGTAGGTGACAAAGGACATGTAGCGAGCATTCGGATAGCTCCCGTGTATGGCCATCTGCACCCATTTGGATTCGAGAGGCATCATCCAGTAGCGGGCGGTGGTGTCCGGCCAGGTGCAGTTGCCGGCCCCGTGTGGTGTGAGTTCGTACGGCCAGGCGCAGTCGGGGGAAAATTGCGCTGCGGCGATACCTGGAACGAGTGCCAGAGCTGAGGCAATAAAGCCGGCGACGATGAGGGCTCGCGAGTCGACGATCGCCTCCCGAAAAAAAGACCGGGGCCATTTTGCCCATCGGCTCGCGGTCAGGCTGTGGAACCAAACTCTCTGTTTCGATGAGACATTCCTGGCAGTTCTTATCATCCCTTCCCTCCACATTTGCAGAAACTCGGCCGGAACTTGCTTCACAATATTGATAAGCGATGTTGTTTCCTAATCGGAATGATGCTTCTTTTTCTGAATAAATTTCTCCTGTGCCCTGAAGGCTGAACACTATACGGTTTGCCCTTTAATGAAGCAAATAAAATGCTGAAAGGTGAATCAGACTTGTTTTTGCAATCTTTAGAAATGAGTTATGCCTGCTATTATTCGGTCGGTGTTTCACTCAAGGATCGGCTGATACGAGGAACGCTCCTCATACTCAAATAAGGTTTCCAGCACGCAGGCCCTGGCGGAGTGGGCCAGTAAGAACCCGGAAAAATCAACGGCGACTTCGGTCGGGGCGAAATAGTCGACAACCAGGCAGGCCAGATCCGTCCAGCTTCGGGCGGAGTCGATGACCGCCCGGTCGCTGCCGGCGGCTACGCACCGGTCGTATGGAAATTCGCGCTCCGGGACCGGACTGGTCCTGGCATCTCCCGGAATGGAGGTTTTGGCCAGTCGTTTTCGATAGAGCGCGGCGAGCTCTCCGCTTCGGCTCATCGGTTCGTCGAAAAGGAAAAGTACCTCGCGCGCAGGGAAGAGTTTCAGGAAGGCAAACACCATGTCCATGGCCATGTTGCTGGTTTCGCTCATTTTATACCCGGAAGAGAGGCCGGCGATGTCTCGCAGCGCGCCGTCATTTGCCTTGAGCAGCGGTCTTCCTTCCAGGCGGCTCTCCACCGTGATCTGCACGTTGTGGCCATCGACCGCCAGCAGTTGCCGCCGCCATCCGGAGGCGACCTCCAGTTTCCCGCGCCTGGTGAGGGCTTCCTGCTGGCTGAAGACCCCACGGCTTAGGAGCATCCGTTCCGATGCGTCCAGATCGTGTCGATTGGACGCAAGTTCCAGGGAGGCCGTTCGGGGATAGTATTTGTTCAAAAGAAAAAAGAAATCGGCTGCCGCCAACCGCAGCCGCCAATTTCTTTTCAGGTCGTATCGTGTCGTCAAATCGCGCATTTTTTTTGAACAGGCAAGGTGTAGACTACTGCTCTGATTCAGGCTCGCCATGCGTTTGGCGCAATTTCCGCCTGAGCACCTTGCCCACAGTGGTCTTGGGAATGGACTCGGTTAACTCGATTTCCTTGGGCACCTTGTAAGGGGCAAGCTTTTCTTTGCACCAGGCGAGGATTTCGTCACTATTCAGGACTTGGCCCTGTTTAAGAACCACGTAGACTTTGATCACCTCTCCCTTTTTCGCGTGCGGCACGCCGATCGCCGCGGCTTCCAGCACCTTCGGGTGTTCGTATAAAACTTCCTCGATCTCCCGGGGATAGACGTTGTAGCCGCTGGATATCACCATGTCCTTTTTTCTGTCCACGATGAAAACATAGCCGTCACCGTCCATGGTGGCAAGATCTCCGGTGTAGAGCCATCCGTCACGGAGCGTTTCGCGTGTTTCCCGCTCTTTTTTCCAGTAGCCGGCCATCACCTGAGGCCCCCGAACGATCAGTTCTCCGACCTCTCCCGGGGCCACGTCGTCTGTTCCGTTTTGCGAGTCCACTATGCGGCAATCGGTATCCGGCAGCGCAATGCCTACCGAACCGGGTTTGCGCGTCCCCTCGATGGGGTTGGAATGCGTAACCGGACTTGCTTCCGAAAGGCCGTAGCCCTCCACAATTCTGCTGCCCGTTTTCTCCTCGAACTTTCGCAGGATATCGACCGGCATGGGGGCCGCCCCGGTCACGCAGAACTTTATGGAGGTCAGGTCGAACGAATCGACCTTCGGATGGGCCATGAGGGCGATATAAATCGCGGGCACCCCGGGAAAGAAGGTCGGCTTTTTCTTGTTGATCACCTTTATCAGTTCGTCGGGGTCGAAGCGCGGTACAATGATGATGGAGCAACCCGTGTAGATGGAAAAATTGAGGGCCACGGTCATGCCCAGCACGTGGAAAAACGGCAGCACGGCCAGAACGCGATCTGAGCTGAAATCTCGAACGGGAACCCAGGAAACGATCTGTATCACGTTTGCCAGAAGGTTCCTGTGGGTGAGCATGGCCCCCTTGGGGGTCCCCGTTGTGCCGCCGGTGTACTGCAGGAGAGCCAGCCCCTCCGGTTTGGCGGCGCAACCGATCGGGCCCGGCCTGTTTTGTTCGATCATCTTTTTGAAGCTTAAAACACGGATTCCATCGTAGGGAACCGACATGAACAGCTTCTTAAATCTCGCCTTGACAGGGTAGAGATATCGCAGAGGGAAGGGCAGGTAGTCCTTTATGCTGGTGACGATCGTGGAACGGATGGCCGTTTTGGGCAGGATCTTTTCGGCCCTCGGATAGAGATGGTCGAGGATGAACAGCACCTGCGCCTCGGAATCCGTCCACTGATGGAGCATTTCCCGTTCGACGTAAAGCGGGTTTGTCATTACCACCGTCGCCCCCAGCCACAGCGACGCGTAATAGGCTATCACGCACTGGGGGCAGTTCGGGAGCATTATGGCAATCTTTGTCCCCTCTTCGACCCCGATTGCCTTGAGACCGTTTGCCATCCGAAGCACCTGGTTCCACAGCTGTCGGTATGTGAGCCCGGCGCCGAAGAAATCGGTGGCCGGCCTGTCGGGGAAGTTCTTCGCATTCTGCTCCAGGACCTGCGGCAGACATGTTTCAGGATATTCCCTGGAATGTTCCACCCCGGGGTCATAGCTCTTTAGCCAGATTCGATCCACTCTCCCCTCCGTACGGTGTGCTGGAACTCAGGCTCTTATAAAATCTCTTCTTATGTGTAGATGCCCCGGATTTACTTGAGAAGCGGGCATGCCCGAGCGCCATTTAAACACGTGTCGAGGCTTTGAACAACGAAAAAGCGGTGAAAAAGCGTTGGTTGCCATGGCTGGTTGACCGCCATGGCTGATGGGAATCCGTGATGGAAAAGGAAACCCCCGCCGGCTAATGCCGGGGGGGGTAATGCAGCGATGAGGTTTAAACGGTTTTGGTGTTTCCTGTTGCGCTCCGAAGTTTTCCTCGGGCCTATTCCTTATGGTTCATCACCTGGCTTAGAGTGGACATCGCGGACGAGCATTCGAGCAGCACGCGCATCATGAGGACGATGGCGGCCGCATTGAGCGCGCCGCAGGCCAGCCAGGCCCCGGCCCCTGCCGCCCCGGCGCCCAGCGCCGCGAAAAACAGGGTCATGACTATCCCCGCCGGCGTGCAGCGCGGCCAGCTCTTTATGCGGATGAACTGGTTTCCCCCTCCGTGTTCCTCCACCGCCATGAGCATGCGGACAGAACCCAAAAGCCCGCCCCGCAGTTCGAGGTCCCAGCCGTCGAAATCCCCGCCCCGCAGTATGACCGTGCGAAGGGAACTCACCCCTTTTTCCACCGATTCCAGCCACGAAATCTGGGAACGCCACTCTTCACTCCAGATCGTGAAGTTCTTGGGCCGGGGCAGAGGAAAGGCTATGCCGGAGGCCATCCCGCATGTGCGCCAGGGAGTTAGGCCCAGCTTTACTCTTCCCCAAAAGCGGGCCAGCGGCTGTACCACGTGCAGGAAAGCGGTGAGCGCCTTGAGTTTTCGCCGCTGGTTCGCGGGAAAATTGGTGAAAGGCAGCCGGGAGGAACACGCCACCGCATGGGCCACCGGCAGGGCGGCGCCCAGCAGGAACAGGGGCAGCGCCAGCAAAAGAGGGCGCCACTGCAACCCGAGCAGGGAAAAGAACCCGAGTGCGGTCACCACCACGATCCACTCCGGCATGAGAGGCAGCGACCAGAAAAGGCTGGGGGCCGGCTGATAAATCGATTGAAACAGGGCGCTTCCCCACGTGCCCTGGTAAATCCTGCCCCGGAAAGAGCCCATAAAATTTTCGAAGCCTTTCAGATAAAGCCTTCCGGCCCACGGCACATGCCCGGCGGCATTGTATTTTTCCGGCCACTTGCGCTCCAGAAAGCCTTCCGCCTTTCCGTAGTTCAGTTGCTGTTTCCAGTAGTTCTTTATGGAGTTTCGGCGATGGTGCCACACCATGGCGGCAGGGTTGAATCCAAGGGTCCAACCCTGCTTTTGAATCCTCCAGCAAAGATCCACGTCGTCTCCGGCGATCCTGAACTGGGTGTCGAATCCGCCGATCGCCTCCAGGGCCGCCTTTCGGAAGGCCATGTTGCACCCCGGGATATGCTCGGCCACATTGTCGGTCAAAAGCACGTGGATGGGGCCGCCGGGGGCGTTGGCCACGCATTCGGCGATGGGGCCGTCATTGATGGGCGGTATGTTGGGACCGCCGACACCGGCATGATTCGTGGTCTGGAAAGTCACCGCAAGGTAGGTGAGCCACTGCGGGTCCGCAATGGCGTCGTCGTCGATGTAGGCCACGATTTCGCCCTGGGAGGCGCGCATGCCCACGTTTCTGGCGTTGCTCAGCCCGCCGTTTGGAATGGAAATGACCCGGAAGCCGTACTCTTTTGCTATTACTTCCGTGCCGTCGGTCGAACCGTCGTTTACCACGATCACTTCAAAATTGGGATAATCTACCCGTTTTAGCCCCTCCAGGCAGTCGCGGATGGTTCGCTTGCCGTTGTAGGAGCAAACCACAACCGAAATGCTCGGCCAGTTGAGGTCGGCCGGGAAGGGGATCTGGGCGTAAGCCTTGCCCACGCTGGCCAGCGATTGCTTGGGGGTGCGGTTTCTATCCGTTAGGCCAAATCCCCAGTCTTCGATATCAAAACCGCCCCTGTGCCACTCGTCGGTCCAGGAAAAGACGAAAATCCCCGCGCTTCCCGTGGCAAAAGTCGACCTGATCTGCCACTCCAGTGTGGAGGCCTGCTTTTCCTCCCCGTTTCGCATGCTGTCCAAGCCCAGTTCGGCCATCACCAGGGGCCGGTCGCCGGCCAGGTTCTGCAACCGCCACAGATAGCCTTCCAGCTTTTCTTTCGTTTCCAGGTATACGTTAAAGGAAACGAAATCGAGGAAAGGAAGCTCCAGGTATTCGGTGGTCGGGAAATTCACGTAGGTCACCAGCACATGCGGGTCTACGTCTTTTACCGCTTTGTAGAGACGTTCCAGAAAGGCTTCGGTGCGGCGCCTGCCGTGCCAGCGCACGATCGTTGAGGGAATTTCGTTTCCGATGGTGAAGCACAGAACCGCGGAATGGTCGGCGCAGGCCTTTACGCCCTCGCGAACGCGCCTTTCGATGTCTTTTGCCAGCTTCCGGTCGTCGAGGAAAGCAATGTGCTGTTCCCACGGCAACCCCACCATGACGCGCAGATTGTGTTTCTGGGCGATATCGAGAAGCCATCTGGGCGGAACGGTGTAGGTCCGTACGGCGTTTATGCCGTTTTCCGCCATTTGAGCGAAATCGCGGTCCACCGTTTCCTGGTCGTGGTATTCGCAGCCCTGCTCGTCGGGCCTGAAAGGACCGTAAGTGACCCCGCGGATGTAGAACTTTTCCTCGCCTACGAATAGGAATTTTCCCCGGGCGGTTGCCCGAATGCCTTCCCGCACCGGAATCTGCCTGGTGGGATTGAGATAGAACTCCGCCACCAGGGGCGATTTTGCTTTGTCAAAAACCGACCGGAGTACGGGCTCTTCGGTCGGCATGCGCAGAAGGTCCCCGGCGCGTTTGGCGTTCCTGGGGTTTGCGCCTTCAATTTTCAGGGCCGGACGCGATTGCCTGGCGCTTCGAACCGGTGCCTGAGAGGCCGGATCGGAAACCGCCTCCATCTCCTGCAGCTCGGCCTCCTCGGCCGATATATCTGATTCAGCGGTGCAGAGTCTGCCTGTCATCTGAGTGTCTCCTGAAAAGTATCGTTTCAGCGTCCTTCGCGGACCTTGATGCGCCCGCCCCACGGTCCTAAACGCTGATAAGGAAACCGGGAAGCGACAAGATGATATTGGCAATAAGCGTACCATCGCATAACAGGTGAATATCATTACTGATATTTCCGCTATGGGCTTTCCGCTAAACTTCAAGGTTACGATTTTTGCACACATCGGTTACGATTCGTGCGCACTGTGCAGTGACCACGGATGCGAAGTTGCGTTCAGGACGCGTCAAACAGATGGGTTCGACTAGCGTTTCACCCATCCTGCGGCATCTCTCGACGGGCTGGCGTAGGATGGGTGGAGCGCAAGCGCAACCCATCGTCCGCACCAGCATGGGCCTGAAAGTCCACCCCACGAGGCTGACGTAGGATGGGTGGAGCGCTGTAGGTTGGGCTAAGCGCAGCGCAGCCCAACAAAAACTTTCGCCACTCCGCTTGATCCCATGCTCTTGCTCTTTCAAGATACAAGGACGGGTGGAGCGAAGCGCAACCCATCAGGCAAATCTTGAACGCAACCTGGTATGAACAGTGACCAGTGACCAGCCGGGGCAGGGCGGGCTCAAGCTCTAAATGCCCCGGCCGGGGAGTTTCGGGAGGAACGCCGGCGCTGGTGCTTGTTAAACAAACCGGCGATAAGTATACTTGTCGGGATTGCCCTGATGTTGTCCGCGAGCCCGGAAGCAGGGAGAACGAAAGCTTTGCGCTGCCTGCTCGACGCTTTGCCCCGTACAATCCGGAATGGAGAGCGATGGATTCTGCCCTTCTAGAAGTCCAGGAATTGAAGACCTCTTTTGTGACCGAAGCCGGCACAGCCCGTGCGGTTGATTCGGTCAGCTTCAACATTTCCGAGAGGCAGGTGCTGGGAATTGTCGGTGAGTCGGGATGCGGTAAAAGTGTGTGCGCCCTTTCCCTTCTTCGGCTCGTGCCCCCGCCCGGCATAATCGAAGGCGGCCGGGTTCTGTTCGGGGGAAAAGATCTCCTGGCCGTTTCGGAAAACGAGATGCGCTCCATTCGGGGCAACGAGCTGTCCATGATTTTCCAGGAGCCGATGACTTCTCTAAATCCGGTGTTCCGGGTCGAGGAGCAGGTGGCCGAAGTCTTGCTGCGGCACGGGCGGATTTCCAAAAAAGAGGCGCGCCAACGGGTGATCGAACTCCTTGGCCTGGTCGGCATTCCATCTCCCGAGATACGGATGAGGGACTATCCGCACCAGATGAGCGGAGGCATGCGCCAGCGCGCCATGATAGCCATGGCGGTGGCCTGCAATCCCCGCCTCATTATAGCCGATGAGCCCACCACCGCCCTGGACGTTACCATCCAGGCGCAAATACTTGCGCTTCTGGACAATCTGCGTGAAACGCACTCCATGGCGGTCCTGCTCATCACCCATGACCTGGGGGTAATAGCCGAGGCGGCAGACGACGTGATAGTGATGTACACGGGCAGAATCGTCGAGAAAGCCTCGGTAGCCGAGCTTTTTGCCAATCCGCTCCACCCGTACACCCAGGGGCTCATGCGCTCGGCGCCGGGCCGTGCGGCGCGCGAGGGCCGCAAAAGGCTCGAACCCATCGAGGGGGTCGTTCCCAGCCTGTTCGCCCTGCCACACGGGTGTAAATTCAACACCAGGTGCCCCTTTGCCTTCGACCGATGTTTTTTGGAAGAACCTCGACTGGAGACGCCGCCCGCGGGCCACCCGGTGCGCTGCTGGCTCTACGACAGTTAACGGTGAACAGTGAAGAGTGAACAGTGAAAAGACCTGAGCTTGTAAAAATCAGCGGGGTGAAAAAATACTATCCCGTAACGAGGGGCTTTTTCCGCCGCGAAGTCGGGGCGGTAAAGGCCGTGGACGGGGTCGACCTGGAGATAGGAAAGGGGGAGACCCTGGGCCTTGTGGGAGAGAGCGGGTGCGGCAAGTCCACCTTGGGCAGAGTGGTCCTGGGCCTTGAACCCCCCACGGAAGGAAATATTTTCTTCGACGGGCGGGATATCGCTTCGGCTGAGGGTAAAGAGCTGCATCGGCTGAGGAGGCGGATGCAGATCATATTCCAGGACCCTTACGCTTCGCTCAACCCCAGGCAGACCGTGGGGCGCACCATCGGGGAGGGGCTTGTCATTCACCAGATGGGGAGTCCCTCCGAACAAAAGGAAAGGGTCCTTCAAACCATGGAAAAGGTCGGTCTTCGCCCCGAGCACGCCGGCCGCTATCCCCACGAATTCAGCGGCGGGCAGCGCCAGAGGATCGGGATAGCCAGGGCGCTGGCCCTGCGGCCCGAGCTGGTGATCTGCGATGAACCGCTTTCGGCCCTCGACGTCTCCATTCAGGCCCAAGTCATAAATCTTCTCGAGGATTTGCAGCAGGAGTTTCACCTTACCTATCTGTTCATCTCTCACGATCTTTCGGTCGTGCGCCATATCTGCGAACGGGTGGCGGTCATGTACCTGGGGCAGATCGTCGAACTTGCAACCACCGGGGAGCTCTTCGATCATCCGGTGCACCCTTACACCCGGGCGTTGCTCGAATCGATCCCCACGCTCGAACCGGGGCGACCAGCCAAACGGCATGACGAGGCTGCCGAATCGCCGCCCGAAGCTCTTCCGGCCTTCTGTGCTTTCGAGCCCCGCTGTCCCGTCGCCCAGCCCGCCTGCGGGAAGATGCCGGCCGAACTCCAGGAGATATCCCCCGGCCACTGGGTCAAATGCCTTGCTTACAGCCCGACAAACGGTGGCCTGTGGCATTAAGGAACTTCAAATGAGCCCAAAGTACGACGTGATAGTAATCGGGGCCGGCCATGCCGGCTGCGAGGCGGCCTTTGCCTCCGCCCGGCTGGGCTGCCGGACCCTGGTGATGTCCATAAGCCTCGATACCGCGGCGCACATGCCCTGTTCGCCCTCCATTGGCGGAATAGGCAAAGGACACCTGGTTAAGGAAATCGATGCGCTCGGAGGGGAGATGGCCAAGGTCTGCGATCTCACCGCCATCCAGTTCCGCGTGCTGAACACCAAAAAGGGGCCGGCGGTCCGCGGCACCAGAACCCAAAACGACAAGGTGCGCTACCGGACCGAAATGAAACACCGGCTGGAACTCGAGCCGAATGTGGAAATCCGGCAGGCCACAGCCGAATCTCTTCTGATCGAAGGGGAAAAAATATGCGGTGTGGTCGATCAGGTCGGCGCCTGCTTTGAAACCGCCGCCGTGGTTATCGCCACGGGGACCTTTCTGCACGGGCTGGTCCATGTCGGTGAAAGCGCCATCGCCTCGGGCCGGGCCGGTGAATTTGCCTCCATCGGGCTTGCCGACCGGCTGCAAAGTCTCGGGTTTTCCCTGGGCAGGATGAAAACGGGCACCCCGGCCCGCATCCTTCGCCGAAGCATCGATTTCCATGCGTTTCGCGAACAGCCCGGAGACCCCGAACCGAAACCCTTTTCCCTTTTCACCCGAAATATTCCACTTCCCCAGGTCTCCTGCCATATCGGCCACACCACCGAACGGACCCACGAACTGGTGCGCCGCCATATCGCGCTTTCTCCTCTCTACAACGGGACCATCGTCGGCGTTTCGGCCCGCTACTGCCCCTCGCTCGAAGACAAGGTCATGAAGTTTCCCCAAAAGGATTCCCACCAGATCATCCTCGAACCCGAGGGGCTCGATACCGAGGAGATATATGCCAGCGGGACGGGCAACTCGCTTCCCGTCGAGGTCCAGCTAGCTCTCGTCCATTCGGTGCCGGGGCTGGAAAACGCCCGGATCATGCGGCCGGCCTACGCCATAGAATATGATTTCATTCACCCCACCCAACTCTACCCCACCCTCGAGACAAAACGGGTGGAAGGGCTCTTTCTGGCCGGGCAGATAAACGGCACTTCCGGCTACGAGGAAGCCGCCGCCCAGGGAATGTGGGCCGGGTTGAACGCCGCCCTCAAGGTCCAGAAAAGACCCCCCTTTCTGTTGGACCGCTCCGAAGCCTACATGGCCGTCATGATCGACGACCTGGTCACCAAGGGCACAAACGAGCCCTACCGGATTTTTACCTCCCGCTCCGAATACCGCCTTCTTCTAAGAGAAGACAATGCCGATTTGCGCCTCCTGGAGAAGGGCTACGAACTGGGACTCCATGACCGTTCGGTCTACCGGGAACTCGTGGAGCGGCGTGAAGCGCTCAAAGCCGAAATGGAAAGACTTCGCAAAACTTTTGTCCGCCCCTCGGAGCGGGTGAGCCAAATGCTCGCCCGAAAAGGCTCCCACCCCATCGATGAGCCGGTGTCGCTCGAAAAGCTTCTAAAACGCCCCGAGCTTTCTTTTGCCGACGTGGACGGACTGTGCGATACCGCTTCGCCGGTTTCCGAAAAGATAAGGCAACAGGTCGAAATCGAGTGTAAATATGAAGGCTACCTCAAGCGGCAGGAATCGGAGGTAAAAAGGTTCCGGCAAATGGAAGAAATCGGGATTCCCGCCGATTTCCCCTACGACAAGGTGCCGGGACTCTCAAACGAAGTCCGGCAAAAGCTTGAGGCGGTAAGGCCCGTTTCGGTGGGACAGGCCTCCAGAATACCCGGGGTGACCCCGGCGGCCATCTCGATCCTGCTCGTTTTCCTCAAGCGTATACGTGAGTTGTCCGCAAAAGTGGGAACCGCCGCCTAGGGTACGGTTTCCCGCGGGCTAAAAGCATTAGTTGGTGATATTGCAAAAACAATTGATGTAATGCCTTGAAGATGGTTGTCTGTAGTGACACCCAATTGTGTTCAGGGCAGCGGACGGGTTGCGCTTTGCTCCGGCCGGCCCGCGGTTGACCCGATCCGAAGGGGTGTGGGATGGGTGAAACGCAGTGGAACCCATCGCCTTGACGCCTCTTGGAAGCTCCTACCGTAGAGATCTGTCCTTGTCAATGAGCTTACGCCAACCAACACCGGCTCTTTTCTCCCCCTATGGCAGGGGGCAGGATTGGGCTGTAGGTTGGGCTAAGCGTAGCGCAGCCCAACAAATACTTTCGCCACCCCGGTTAATCCCATGCTCTTGCTCTTTCAAGATACAAGGATGGGCGGAAAGCAGTGGAACCCATCGCCGTGACGCGTCCGCTCCCCCTATTGTTGACACAAAATATATATACTTGCATGATTACACCCGTGATTCATTAAGTGCTAAAGTCTTTGCGATTATAACGGGGTGTACGCAATTTAACGATTGATCTCGCACTGCTTCGGATTTAAAAATAGAGATTATCAAAAGATTTTACTTGCCTAAATTCATCTTTATATATAGAAATAATGGGGAATTTTTGAGCTTTGCACCTGCTGCTGTTCAAATGAAAAGGGGGGGACAGATCGTGGAGGGGAAAAAAGACAAGGATTTCATATCGACACTTAGAGCCCATGGCCTCCAGGTAACCTATCAGCGCCTGGCAATTTATCAAACCTTGTATTTCTCCATGGTACACCCGAGTGCGGAGGTTGTTTACCAGCAAGTAAAGAAACGATTCCCCATGATTTCATTGGGAACGGTCTACAAGACGCTCGAAAAATTCTATGACGTGGGTCTTGTAGATAAAGTGAGTCCCATAACGGAAGTGGCCAGGTACGACGCCAAGACCGCTCCCCACCATCACATGGTCTGCCTGCAGTGTCAATCGATTATGGACACCGCCGGTTCGGCCGATGAACCAACGATGTCGATTGCCGGCCATGACGGGTTCCATGTGCTGCGGCGGCAGGTCGTGCTTCAAGGCTACTGCACGAAGTGCAAAGCCGGTTACATGAGTTCCGGTTCCTAGAGGTTTTCCCGGCGCCTTTTTCCGTAAGCCTTCGTGTCCCCGCCTTTTCCGCAGGGAGGCAAGAGCGGGTGGGTGTGCCTTTTTTGAAAGTCTTAAGGACCACGAAGGCCAAATGTAATGAAGATATCTTTGCTGCTTACCTGCACTGCCGATGTTTTATATCCGGCTTCGGCGCGCGCGTGCGTGCGTGTTTTCGAAGCGCTTGGCGTGGAAGTGATATTCCCGCGCCTTCAGACCTGTTGCGGACAGCCCTGGCTCAACACGGGCCGCCCGGACGGGGCGAGGCGGCTGGCCCTTCATTTTCTGGAGGTTTTCGAAGATGCCGAAAATGTGGTGGCCATAAGCTCTTCCTGCGCCGATACGGTTCGCAACCATTACGCCGAGCTTTTCCCCGACTCGGTTCTTTTGCGGGAACGCTTTCAGGAGGTAGCCGGGAGGACGTACGAATTTTGCGAATTCCTGCACCGGGTGCTGGGCGTAAAAAATATGCCTTCGCACCCGCATCCGGTGCGCACCACGTATCATTCGAGCTGTCGCACCCTGCGGGGCATCGGGTTGCGGGGGGTGGCGGAAGAATACCTGGGGCAGATGCTGGGGGCCGATTTCGTCCCGCTGGCCGAAAATGAAACCTGCTGCGGCTTCGGGGGAAGTTTCAGCGTAAAGCTTCCCGAAGTCTCCGGCCGGCTCCTGGAAGATAAGCTCCAAAACATTACGGCTACGGGGGCTTCCCTGGTCGCCTCTCTTGATCTTAGCTGCCTCACCCATCTGTCTACCGGCGCCGAACGGTTAAAGCTCAACGGAATACGTTTCCTGCACCTGGCCGAACTGATGGCCGGGGCTCTCGCCTGATGTCACATGACGCTGACAATCGAGTTTTCAACCAATGAATGCATCCCATAATTTTCGAAAAACCTCCGCTGCGGCCGTGGCCGACGAGGTCCTTGGCGCGGCGGTGGGCAAGACCGCGAACATCCTGTTTTCCCTGAGGGGGGCGGCCGTAGCCGGTTATCCCGGCTTTGAAGAACTAAGAGACTGGGGGCGCTCACGCAAAATGGAGGTCTCCGGGGACCTTGGGCCTTATGCCCGCAGGTTTGCCGACCGGCTGGAAGCAGCGGGCGGCCACGCCCACTTCGCCCGTGACGGTCGTGAAGCGGTGGAAATTATCAAGGCCATAGCCGGGCGGGTTGGCGCCGCCTCGGCGGTAAAATCCAAGTCCATGACCGCCGAAGAGATCTCTTGTAACGAAGGCTTGGCTCATGCCGGCGTGACGGTTACCGAAACCGACCTGGGGGAGTTCATAATTCAGCTTGCGGGCGAAAAGCCTTCCCACATTGTGGCCCCCGCGATTCACAAGGACCGGGCGCAGGTCGCCGAGTTGTTCCATGAAGCTTTGGGGAGCGCGCCGGGTCTTGATGTGGGCGATCTGGTGCGCGTCGCCAGGAAGGCCCTCCGGGAGCAATTTCTTTCCGCCGACATCGGCATTACGGGCGCTAACTTCGCGGTTGCCCAAACCGGCACGATTGCCATCGTCACCAATGAAGGAAACGGCCGGCTGACCTCGGCGCTGCCTTCCGTCCAGATCGTCGTTGCGGGAATCGACAAGATGATTCCCGAATTGTCCGATCTTCCCGGCTTTCTCACCCTTCTTACCCGCTCGGCCACCGGGCAGGTGATCTCGAGCTATGTGACCATGATAACCGGCCCAAGGAGGCAGGGCGAAGAGGACGGGCCAAAGGAACTCCACGTCGTGCTGCTCGATAACGGCCGCTCCGCGCTTGCTTCGGGGCGGTTCCGGGAGATGCTCCATTGCCTGCACTGCGGCGCCTGCCTGAACAGTTGCCCGGTTTACCGCGCGGTCGGAGGGCACGCTTACGAATCGGTCTATCCCGGGCCGATGGGCGATGTGCTGTCCCCTCTATTATGGGGCATGGACGCCTACCCCGATCTGCCGGATGCCTGCACCCTGTGCGGACGATGCGCCGAAGTGTGTCCGATGAGGATTCCTCTTCCCGAATATCACCGGAAACTGCGCGTTCTGCGCGCCGGTTTGAAGGGCGAAGCGGCCGGCTGGAGGGCGCAGGCGTGGGCCTCCATGGCCGAAAATCCGCTGCTCTACCGGGCGGGTGTGGGGGCTGTGCGGCGGGTGCTTTCGCATGTCCGCGGGCTGCCCGCGAAAATGAACGGAGGCCTTCCCGGAGCATGGACGCTCTGCCGTGAGCTGCCGCACCCCCAGGAAGGACCCGACTTTCGCTCCTGGTGGGAAAAAAGGCAAAAGGGGCCCTCGGGTAAACCCGAATAAGGAAAAACCATGAGTAATCCTGAAATATTGGAACGCTACATCGCTATGGCCCGGGCCGCCGGGACGGACGTCGAATGCGTTTCCGAGACCGAACTGCCGGTTCGCCTGGCCGCGGCCCTTCCCGCCTCGGGCGGCAATATCGCGGCCCTTTCCGCCTCGGGCTGGCCGCGGGGGCTGCGGGAGAGGGTCGTGGCCCGGCTGGCGTCTTCGGGCTTTGAAGTGACAGCGCCCCGCAAAGAGGAGGGCGGCGGCTATTCGTGGGACATTGACCGGCTGGCCGCCGCACCGGTCGGAATCGTGTGGTGCGAGCACTACCTTGCCGATACCGGAAGCCTCGTTCTGGTTTCGGGCCCGGGCATGGGAGGCCTTGCCACTCTTCTTCCCGAAATCTCCCTTGTGCTGAGCCCTGCGCAAGGTTGCCTGGGGGACCTGGCCGATTACCTTCAAAAAACGGGCGGTTCTCCTCCCTCCCGCATTACGCTCGCGACCGGTCCAAGCCGCACCGGCGATATAGAGGCCACCATGACCAAGGGCGTTCACGGACCGGGGAAGGTGGTGCATTTTATCATCGGCGCCTGAGACTATACTGTCATGGAAATTAGCCTCAACCCATCGATCCGTTTAGAATGGCGCACGATGTTTGTGAGCAGGGTCAATCCATGAAGGAGGCAGGTGGAAGCAATCAGAAGGTCAAAGTCACCGATGAGGTTGCCTTGATTTCCCAATTTGCCCCGCTCTTTGGCGAACACTCGACAAATATCTTCATCCAAGCCGAGGATGGAAATATTTTTAAGAAGCTTCGCAAGACCTTTGCCGCTGGTCTCCGGGTCTCGGGAATACAAGACCCCCTCATACACTTCCGCCAGGGAAACGATACTGATTGCCAAACCTTCAGGCCTCAGCCGGAGAAGTTCCTTGCGAATGGGCTTTGCACCGAGCAGGTAATGAATTATCCAGTCAGTGTCGACCAGATAAGCGATTTTCACAGTTTTGCCTCAGGCCGTGTGGAAATCAGCCGGTCGGCATAAATCTTGCGGATCAGTTCCTCTCCGTCGACAAGGCCAGCCCATGAACCGGCGCTTCTTTCAAAACTATCTTCTTCGCTCTCGGCGGTTTTTCCGGCCGCCGCCAGCCGTTTGGCTCGCAAGAACTCGGCCAGCGACTCAAGGAGCTTCACGTCTTCTTCTTCCAAGTCGCGGACGCTAATAACGTTTGATGGCATGGGTCCCAGCTCTTTATTACTTGTGGAAAGAGTTCTTAACATACCAAATTCTTACGGAATTATGACTTTCTCCAATCTAGAAAATCGTACTGGCTTTGTCAAGGAAGAGCTTTCCATTATCCCACAGGCTTTCGAGAAAATTCTCAATTGGATAAAAGAGCGCAATAAAATTGCGCTTTCGGTTGCAATATGCCTCCCGATGCCGAAAGAACAGCCCTGATTGACCTGGCCAAAAGCTCGTTTGGCTGATATGAAATAGTCCGTTGGTGGCTGCCCCTGCCCATCAATGTAGTTTTGAGCATGTTGACTCAAGCATGGTAGAAGAGATTTTTGCGGCTTTAAGCGGCGCCGGCGTGCCGGCCCCTGCGGGGTGCGGGGGGACAACAGCTCCAAGCTCTTTTGTTCTTCGCCTTTTCAATGGTCCAGCTAATTTTGGAGGGAGCAATCAAAATGAAAGTGGTGGCTTTTAGCGGAAGCGCTCGCAAAGACGGCAATACGGCCAATCTGATCAACCATGTTTTTTCCGAACTGAGCAAAGAAGGCATCGAAACGGAACTGGTACAGCTTGCCGGAAAACAGATTCACGGCTGCATCGCATGCTACAAGTGTGCGGAAAACAAGGACAGGGAATGCGCCGTAAAGGGCGATGTGGTAAACGAGTGCATTCAAAAAATGGACGAGGCCGACGGGATCATTTTGGGCTCCCCGACATATTTTGGCGATCTCACGACGGAAATGAAGGCCCTTATAGATCGTGCCGGTGTTGTCTCCAGGGTGAACGATTTTATGTTCAAGCGGAAGGTGGGCGCCGCTGTCGCCGTGGCCAGAAGAGCGGGCGCCGTCAGCGTTTTCGACTCGATCAACCATCTTTTCCTCATGTCCCAGATGATCGTTCCGGGATCGACCTACTGGAACATAGGCCTGGGTAGAGAAAAGGGCGATGTGGAAAAAGACGAAGAGGGCATTCAGACCATGAAGGTTCTCGGGCAGAACATGGCGTGGCTCTTGAAAAATCTGCACCGATAGACAAAAACCGCTGCCGGGTTGACGGCTCAAGTTGCTCGGTCAACCGGGTACCCCGGATACATCCCCGGTTGACTTCTTTTCTTTTAAGATACAAGCGGCGCCGCCCCGTTTTTAGACGGGGTTTTATCGAGGACGAAACTTCAGCAAGCACCTCACCCCGGCAGCAGGCGGTGGTACACGCCCCCGGCCGATCTGCCCGCAGGCGCAGCCAGTCGGGCAGGTCGGGGCTTGGCAACCCGTCCGCGGCGACACGCCGCGGCAACCCGTCTGCGGCGACACGCCGCCGCCCACATCACCAGCCCCGGTTATAAGTCTGCGAACAGGGAATACAGCACATTTTCCCATCGCGAATCCGCGCCCG
>JARLHP010000049.1 GCA_031292195.1 Syntrophobacteraceae bacterium | reverse complement strand
TTTACCGGGCTCCATGTGTTCTGGGTGGTCCTCATCTTGGCGCTGGTGAACAAAAAGGGGAGCGGGGTGCTCTGCGCGGTCGTAGACAACCTGATCCAATTTTTGATGGGCAGCCACATAGGCGTTCTGGTTCTGCCGGTGGGGCTGCTGCAGGGGGTCCTGGCCGAAGCCGGATTCTGGCCCCTGAAAAGACTTGGTCTTGTGCCGGCCATGATGCTGGCGGGAGGGCTGGGCTCGATTGCACACATCCTCCTTTTTCAGTTCGGATTTCATTCGTTCGGTCCCCGTGAGATCGCCCTGGGTCTGGGAGTCGTGGCCTTTGCCTCCGGAACTTGCTTTGGCGGATTGTTTCCATACGGTGCGGCCCTCATTTTACAAAGGGGTGGAGTAGCCCGGGTGAACGGCATCGCCTCCGCGGGCCAAAGCCCTCCAGCGGCGCAGTGAGATCCATGCGATTGCCCCAAAGGACCGACCGCGAGGTTGACTTACCACGGCCGCTGCCGGGGGGTCATAGCAACGTTTCCCCGGCGATTGCGGTCCGGGACCTCACCTTTTGTTTCCCCGATCGTGACCTGCCGGCTCTACGCAACGTTTCACTGGAAATAGCGCCGGGAGAGTTTGTCTTGATCACCGGTTCATCCGGTTCGGGCAAATCGGTCCTGGCCTTGGCCATGGCCGGCTACATCCCGCATGTGGTGGAGGGGACACTGACAGGCGAGGTCAGGGTCCGCGGGGCCGCCACCACCCAAACCCCTCTGTGCGAGCTCGCAGTGACCATATCGCTTTGCCAGCAGGACCCCGAAGCACAGATGTGCACTCTAACGGTTGAAGACGAGGTCCGATTCGGACCCGAAAACCTGGCGTTGCCTGTTGCCGAGGTATTGCGGCGAGAAGAAACGGCCCTTGCGGCCATCGATTGTCTGCACCTCAGGGGCCGTGAAACGGTCAGGCTGTCCGGAGGGGAGAAACAGCGCGTGGCCATTGCCGCCATGCTGGCTATGAATCCAGGGGTGCTGATCCTCGATGAACCCACCTCCAACCTGGACCCCGACGCCGCAAGCGAAGTGTTGCTGGCCATCCAAAAGCTTATACGGGACAGAAAAGTAACACTGGTAATTATCGAGCATAGGCTCTCGCCGCTACTGCCCATGGCCGACCGGCTGATTGTAATGGAGGAAGGCCAAATCCGACTCTCGGGTAAGCCCGATGAAATTTCCCGGCAGTACCTGGCCCTGTTGCAGGACAAAACCGACCTGCCAGCCCAATTCTCCAGGCCCCGGATGGAAACTTCCGAACAATCCCCGGTCGTTTTGGAGGTCCGCGATCTGCGCTTCAAGCGCGGAGACGTCGAAGTGCTGCACTCTATTTCGCTTGCGGTCAGGCAGGGAGAGCTTGTCGGGATCATCGGCGCCAACGGTTCGGGTAAAACCACATTTCTGGAATGCCTGGCGGGGCTAAATCAGCCCGATTCCGGAGACATCGAGGTGCGCGGGGCAAATACCAGGCGCGTCAAGGTCTCCACTATCGCTCGCGATATTGGTTTTGTTTTTCAGAACCCGAACCATCAGATTTTCGAAAAAACGGTGGGCGAGGAAGTCATCTTTTCCGCCAGGAATTTTGGCCTTGACCCCGGGGTCACCGCAGCCGCCGCCCACAGGGTGCTGACTGAATTCGATCTCATAGCCTACGAGCAGTTCCCCCCACTCCGGCTGAGCCATGGAGAAAAACGGAGGCTCAACTTGTGCTCGGTACTGCCGCACGGACCCGGCATAATAATGCTCGATGAACCTTTCATCGGCCAGGACCCTCTCAATGCGGCGCGAATCATGGCCGCGGCGCTTCGCTTGAAAAATGAGGGCTTCACCGTTCTGATCGTTTCCCATGATATAGACATGGTTTTCCGCTATTCTACCCGCATTATGCTCTTCGAGGCCGGCAGCATCCTGGTCGACGACGTTCCGCACGAAGCGCGCCGGCGAATCCGCCAGATCGGGAAAACCAGCTTTCTACCGGAAGAGCCATGATCGTAAAATTCCAGGAAACCAATTCGTTTCTGCATCGCCTGAACCCCGTAGCCAAGTTCTCGGTTGTTGTCGCCTACAGTATCATTGTGTTTCTTCTGGCCAGCCTCCGGCTGGAGTTGCTTTGCATTGCCTCCATCGTGGCCATGGAACGCATTACCGGAGGCCGGCAGGTTTTGGCGTTCCTGCTGTCGCGCTTCGTTTTGGTGCTCGTGGCCGTAATTTTTATCATGCAGGCCATCATGACGCGCTCCGGAACGGTTTTGATCTCCATTCCGCTCTACTTTACCAGTCTGGACGTCACGGAGGCCGGCCTGCTAAACGGAGCGGTCCTTGCCATGCGCTTCCTGTCCGTGGTGCTGGCGGGGGCGCTGTTCGTCGCCACCACAAACCCGGTGGATTTTGTCTACTCTCTCATGCTGGTCGGAGTCCCCTACCGCTTCGGTTTCATGGTGATCCTGGCGATGCGGTTCGCCACGGTTTTCGAGCAGGAGGCCAAAACCCTGGTCAACGCCCAGAAGATGCGGGGACTAAACGTCGATGAAGCGGGGGTCAGGGGGCTTCTGCGATGCATCCGGTGCACGGTCATACCCTTGATCGTCTGTGCGCTCTCGCGCGTGGACAACCTGGTCGTTTCGATGGAAGGCAGGGCATTCGGCTCCCAAAAGAGCAGGACTTTCGTAGCCAAGGCCCACTATGGTCTGCTCGACAAAACGTTGATTCTGGCCAGCTCAGTCATGGCCCTCCTGGTGTTGCTCGACCTGGCCTTCGGATGGTATCCCCTGCCCCAACTCCTGCCTTACAGGTAGACTAAAAGTTTTTCCCACGTGAAGACGCGAAGGGGAAAATACTTTTCAGGCTGTCCCCCCAGGGAGCGTGAGGAACTGCTTTACAAAGTTCCAGCCAGTCAATTTTGGCCTCGCTCCGTTACACCCGGAAACCAAGAAAATTTGCTTTTCCTTCGCATCTTCGCGTGGAAAAGCTTTTCTTAACAGCAGTTCCGGCTTTGAGGCGTTGCATTGATAGCGGCATCATACCAGGTTGCGTTCAAGATTTGCCTGATGGGTTGCGCTTCCGCTCCACCCATCCTACGCCAGCCCGTCGAGAGCCGCTGTAGGATGGGTGAAACGTAGTGAAACCCATCTGTTTGACGCGTCTTGAACGTAACTTCGTATCAGTACACGACAGTCAGGTTTGCTATTCCACTCATGAAGATGAGCCGCGCGAAGGTGGATTATCTTTATGATGTGATGGATGCGGCTTATGATGCCGGGCCGATCTATGAAGTCAGGAAGAGCTTGGGGCATGTCCCGCTTATAGACAAGAACCCGCAGGGTAAAGAAGTGGTCCCGATGGCGCCACATGAAGCGATCAGATACAATGAACGTACAGTTGTAGAGCGCTTCAACAGCCACATCAAAGAAGAGTTTGGAGCGGACAACGTCATGGTTCGGGGAGCCCGGAAGGTAAAGATGCACTCGATGTTCGGCGTCCTGGTACTCTTTGCTGACCACCTGATCAAGCTGGCGACCTGAACGGGGTCCCGAAAATATATAATCGAAAAAACCTCTCAACAGGACAGGTGTGTCGTCAGAATGGGCAATATAGAGTAGAGTCAATTAGTTACTGTTCGTTGGATGCTTCCGGCCGCCAAAATGATCCCCATGGGTCCCTCCGACAGGAATCAACCATCGAGTTTTGGACACTTTTGCAAGAGGCACAGATTACAAAGGTAATACTTAATAAGAAGGGGGCAATCACTTCCGTTAAACTGAACGGCAAATACGGCATTACCGCTGACCACTCTCATTATGTTTTTTCCAGGCTTCCGAACCTTTTCGAAAGCGGCGGCATGATGGTGTTCGGCAATGACGGCTTTTTCGCCGATGGGGCCGTTCAATTTCCGAGCGACGGGGCCAAACAGACTATTTTGAAAAATCTCGAAAATCAGATCGTCTCCGCTCTCAATCGGGGAGTGGCGAACCGTTGGACTCCCTCAACACCCAGCGTGGACGGCAGTACGACCACATACTGGGCGACCGAAAACAACTGGTATCCCGCCGGGCAGCCGCAAAATCTTTTTTCGCTCTTTATGCGTACCGGGCAGGTAACATCCAGCACGGACACAGAGCCCATCTTTATCCGGCCGAACACCCCTGCCGCATGTGCGCGGGGAACCATAATGGGGATGGCATACGGCTTCGGATATGACGAAAGCTACGACGTACCGGGGCTGTCCAAGCAGCCGCGGATCCCCTCGAAGTTCGACCCTACTCCGGCAGGAACTACGACAATGACCATCACCCTCGGGCCCTGGAAATTAATGAAGAGTAAACATCGCTAGCGTGGTGTTTGGGAAAAATGCACGCCCCACAGGGCAGCCGGCCTCCAGAAATGGGACTGCTGCCCTGCAGCCCCGGTTTTGAGTTCGAAGGCAAACCCGGAAAACCCCCTTAATGGATAACAAGAGTAATGGGGCATCGTGACAGCGAGATGATCATAAAATTCTATAGCGGGTACATTGCGAATTCGAAGGGTAGCCAGGACGGCTCGCTTTTGAATGCGGCTATAAAGCCATACGGCGGGTAGGGATGGGTAGAATGCATTTGGCAAAATTTGGGCGAAAAATGCAAAAAGACCTGGCGACCATTCCGGCAAGCCCACAATATTCCTGGCGGACCAGGAAGGATTCGCCCCCCAATCCCCGGATTTGGATTCCGCCCAAATTTCTTTGACAGCTTTTCCTTGTTCGAGATAATCCTTGATGATACAACAACTTACGGGTATCCTCTCCGTTATCGGATACGATGGTCTTTGAGCTATTTTCCCGCATCCGTGCACACTGGATGCACACCCGTGAAATGACATGGTTATCTTCAAATTGCCTGCCCTGACACGCAGAGTCGGAAAGGACGAACGACATGCTGGAAGCCACCAAAGAAAGACTGCATGAACTTGTTGATGCTTTACCGGCGAGCAAGGTTGAAACGGTGCACAGGTATCTTGAGGCGCTTGCCGATGAGGCTTTTTTAGATGCTCTTCGCAATGCGCCTGAAGATGACGAACCTCTAACCGAAGAGGACTTGAAAGCTATCGCGGAGGCCGAAGAGGACATAAGGCAGGGCAGGACAACGCCCTGGGAAGAGGTTAAGAAAGAGCTTGGTTTATGAGGCTTGTAATTTCCGAACGGGCAAAGAAAGACCTGCTTTCCGCGGACCTGAAGAACAGGCAGAGAATCCAGGAAGGAATTGACCGGGCGTTGATTGACATGCGGGCTGCCGACGTGCTGAAAATCAAGGGACAGGCCGACAGGTGGCGTCTACGCGTTGGTGACTTCCGGGTAATACTTCGCATCGACCAGGCCGAAGGCGTCATTTACGCGCTCAGGGTCGTGCACAGAAAAGAGGCTTACCGATAATCCAGTTTCCAGGGATAGAGCGGCCGTCATGAACTGCTTCAGCTAAATCCTGCAGGACACCAAGGCCAGAGTAGTATATAGATGCAATGAATGATTGCGCGGATACATTTCCCTGCTCAGCCAAGGGTTTGAACTCTTTATAAGCCGTGGCATAATCCCCTATGTCAAAAGCGGCCTTGCCTTCATTGAAACCGGCGTGAGCGATGGCGACGAAGCCGACCAACACAGCGACCACGAGCAATTTGAATCTTGTCATTTCGCCTCCTCGATCGGGCTGGCATCAATGGGATAAGGGGGCAAAGCCGATGAACCTGATACGGAAACCATATTACAACCACATTCGGGTTTCGAAAGGATGTTTTTGGACAGTGGCCCATCTCGGAGTATTAAATTGACATGGGCTTCAGGTATGGGTTGAGCGGGAGAAAATTGATTGTGGGCCGTTTTAAAAGGTTCGTGTGCGGCCCTGTTCGCGAGTGTGTGGCCGCGAGATGAACGGAAAGGGATTTCTTGTCGGACGAGCGAACCGGTATTCCGCTCCCCCCCCCGGCACTCCCGGCAATGAAAAATTAGTTTACATAGACCCGGCAGATATGCCCGGCTGCGCCCATAAGTTCGAGCTGTACGGCAACCTTCCGAGCGGGGCACGAACTATGTGGCCTGTTTCGAGAAAGGGGAATACGGCTTCAATCTGCACTCGTGCACAGGACGTGCACAGGAAACAAAAAAGACCTAACGGCTACTCCGCTAAGTCCTTGATTTACCTGGCAGGCCAGGAGGGATTCGAACCCCCAACCCTCGGATTTGGAGTCCGATGCTCTAACCGTTAGAGCTACTGGCCTGCAGGAAGGACTCCTTATAACTGGTTTGGCTTTCCGATGCAAAGCAAAAATGAAAGCCAAGGGCGAAAGGTTGCCTACTGAACGGCGCGCGTCAATCCTCACCGGCCCTCCAACAGTACTTTGTGACCACAGGGCCGGTTTTGATTGTCCCTGCAAAGTTCAAGGCCCCGTGTGGGCGAGCCATGTTCCGTAAATCACGAAGAGCTCGTTGCAGAAAGCCCATTGTTCTACTGCGGGGCCGCAAACCGACGTCCGGCGGGAAGATAGAGCTGCCCTGCCATACCCTCGGGCCGCCCACTTTTTACTTTTCCTGCCGTTTGGCTTCGCATATACTGTTTGCATCTCAAATGGCGTTTATCCATTTTTTCTGGGGCCCTGGCACTCGACCGATTCTCCCGTTGCTATTCAAGTTCGAGGGTTCATATTGCCTCACAGCGCTTATCTGCCAGGGGAATGACGGCGGCAGGAAAAACCGCGGCCGATTTTGCGGGGGGAGACGATGAAGATAAAGTACTGCAAAAAATATGAGAAGTACGTGAGCGAACAGCATTGTGAATTTTTTAATGAAGGGCGCTCCTGCGAATTCTATGGCGAAATGAGCTGGCCAAGCATAAAGGAACTGTTAAGAGATCCCGACAGGCCGAAGTGGGAGGCTAACGCCATAATCAAACCCTTTAATTGCAGCCTGATGAGCCGGGAGAACACGCACCAGAGAAGCCGGGCGCGCCGCATGGGCAAACGCGCAGGTATCTCTTCCTAGTCCTTGGATAGACGGAGAACGAGTTGATGTTCAAGAAGCTGCTGGTAGCCAACAGGGGCGAGATCGCCATCCGTATCATGCGCTCCGCCCAGGAACTGGGAATAAAGACCGTGGCGGTCTACGAGGAAACGGACAAGACCTCGATGCATATCATGCGCGCCGATGAGGCCGTTTGCATCGGAAGCGGCCCCAGGCGCGATTACCTGAGCATCGAACGGATCATCCAGGCGGCCCAGAGAACCCGGGCCGAAGCCATACACCCCGGTTACGGTTTTCTGGCCGAAAACCCCGCTTTCCCCAAACAGTGCACGGAAGCCGGCCTCGTTTTCGTCGGACCTCCCCCGCAGGTCATAATCGATATGGGCAGCAAGGTGATTGCGCGCCGGGTTATGGCCGAAGCCGGGATTCCCTCCATTCCGGGAACAACCGTGCTGCCTCCGGGAGAGGAAGGCAAACGGATGGCCACCGCCTTTGCCGAAAGACACCGCTTCCCCATCATGGTGAAGGCGGTAGCGGGAGGCGGAGGGCGCGGGATCCGGGTCGCACAGAACATGAGCGAACTCGAAAGATTTATGGAAGTGGGGCGCTCCGAGGCCAAAATGGCTTTCGGAAACGGCGATGTCTACCTGGAAAAGGGCTTGACCCATCCCCGGCACATCGAGGTGCAGGTGCTGGCCGACGGACACGGCAATGTCATCCATATGGGGACCAGGAACTGTTCGATACAAAGACGGCATCAGAAGATGATCGAAATAGCCCCGGCGTTTCTGCCCGACGATCTCACCGATACGATTTGCCAGACGGCGGTGCGGGCCGCCCGCGCCTGCAACTACCTCAGTGCTGGAACGGTCGAATTTTTGCTCGACCAGGACAACAATTACTATTTTCTGGAGGTCAACACCAGGATCCAGGTCGAGCATACCGTCACGGAGGTGATAACGGGCATAGACATCGTGCGCGAACAGCTTCTGGTGGCCGCCGGAAGTCCCCTTTCGGTCACCCAGGAAGACATAACGTTTCGGGGGGCGGCCATAGAGCTGAGGATAACGGCCGAGGACCCGAAGAACAATTTCATGCCCAACCCCGGGCTGATCGAGATCTACCAGTCGCCCGGCGGTCATGGGACCCGCATGGACGGCGCGGTCTACCAGGGCTATGAGATTCCTCGCTACTACGATTCGATGCTGTGCAAGCTCACTGTTTACGGATTTACCTGGAAGGAAGCCGTGGACCGGTTGCGCCGGTCGCTCGACAGCTTTCTCATAGCAGGCGTAAAGACCACGATCCCCTATTACAAGCAGATCGTAACCGACCCGGATTTTATCAACCAGGATTTCGATACTTCCTACATAGAAACACACCCGCGGCTTCTGGAGTACCAGGAGAAAGTCCCCCCACTGGGCAAACTGGCCAACCTGGTGGCCGAGATAAACGCCTACGGCTTCAATCCTTACAATTAGGGGCGGACCCTCGAAGCCCGGACCAAGCGGGTAGGAGCTTTACTGAATGGCTGAGCGAGATAGAGTTTCACCACAGATGCGGACTGCCGAAATCCTGGATTTCCTGCACACCACACCGGGGGTTTTCCTCACCAATAACGAACGGGACATTTCCCAGTCGGACTTCATGTGCCGGATCATGCCTCAGACCACCCTGAAGGTCGCTCCCTACCGGGACGCCACCGGGTATTTCGCCTTCGAAATATTCGGCGGGGCCACCGTGCACATGGACCTCATAAAAAAACAGATAAACCCGTTCGAAAAACTCGGCCTGATCCGTAAAGCCATGCCCAACACGCTCATCCAGGGGCTTTGCCGGGGCAAAAACCTTTTCGGTTACCGCCCCTACCCCGATAACGTGGTGGAAATGACTATCAGGCTTCTTTCACCCTATATCGACATCTGGAGGATGTACGATTGTCTTAACTACATTCCGAACCTGGTCGTCGCGGCCAGGGCTGTAAAGGAAGCCGGCAGGCTTCTCATGCCCTGTATCTGCTTTAGCACGGGCGTCGATCATACCGACGATTTCTACGTCAGAAAAGTAGACGAGGTATTGTCCCTTATCGGCGACAACATAATCCTGTGCATAAAGAACCATTCCGCGCTGGGGTCTCCGGCGCGTATCGCCGGCCTCGTTTCGGCCATCCGCAAAAGGTTTCCCGGTCTTTTGATAGCCTATCACGGCCATAACACGGACGGAAACGATCTGGCCCGGTTGGTGGCCGCGGTCCAGGAAGGCGTCAAAGTAGTCGAGGTGGCCGATCACGGCTACGGGGGCTTCTACAGCCAGGCGCCGGCGTTGACCGCCATTCAGAACCTTCACGAATACGGTTTCAAGACCCCCGGCCTGCGCATCGCTCCCATCCTGGACGCCTCTGATATCCTGCGGCGCGAACGACGGCTCTATGAACAATTCACCGGCCCCTTCCACGGGTTCGACCCGACCGTAAAGAGGCACAAGCTCCCCGGAGGGGCTCTCAGCCTGGCCATGGAACAGGCCGAAAAGGCCGGCCTTCTGGAGCGCAGCCGGGAACTGTTCAATGAACTGATCGAAGTCAACCGGGAACTGGGCAACCTCTGGGTGGTCACCCCCGGCAGCCAGATCGTCTGGGCCACGGCCATGAGCAATGTGCTCAACGGCCGCTACGAAAAGCCCTCCGACGACCTCAAGCGGCTGCTTCTCGGTCGATACGGGCCTTTCCCGTTTTACAACCCGCCCGAGTGGATCATGGAAAAGGTGCTGGAGAGCGGCAGGACCGACGGCAAGAGGTGGCAGGAAATCCTGGCCGATGAAGGGGGTCTCCAGGATCTGGCCGACGAAGACTTGAAGTCCCGGCGCCTTCAGCTCGAATCCAGGCTCAAACGGCCCGCAACAAATGAAGAGCTTTGCATGTACCTGCAATTTCCCCGGGACGCGCTCGATTTCATAAGATTCGAAGAGCGCTTCGGTCAAACCTGGCTCCTACCCCCGGAGGTGTGGTTTCACAAGGGCGGCTTTGCCGACGGCACGCGAATTTCTTTTGCCGACGAAACCGGCAAGACCCACAATATCGATCTCATCTCGACCAGAAAGACCGAGGACGGCGTCCAGACCTCCCTTCTGGTGGACTACCACTTCCAGACCTACAAGACGCAGAGGGGCGGGGAAGAGCCCGCCTGATCGGCGGACAAAAGCAGAGCGTGGACACTTATTTACAAATGATCCCTGGCAGTGCGTACGTCGGGGTTACTCCAGGTTGTGAAGACCACAATAACCGGCCCGGGTGAGGCCGCTGTCCTTCCACTCATCCAACCGTCCCTGCCAAAGCCGGCGCTTTTCGGCAAACTCGACCGCCCTTCTCTATAGAGCAATGGATCGATATGCCGCCGCCGGATGAATCATCAGAACTCTCGGAAGGGTCCGCGCCGAGAGTCAATTCCGCCTGCGCAGATCACTTGCCGATCTTGCCTTTATGATTTCATAAGCAAATCGCTATTGCTCGAAGAGAAGATGTCGCGTCTACTTCGACCAACTTCTTATGGTTTGAGACAGGCGCGGATTCCAATTTCCTTCAAGCCCCTTACCATGGTTCCGCTTTCCGATGGAGCGGGCTAAATGTTTGGAGAACCTCATGGAGAATAAAACTTTCGACGTCGTCGTCGTTGGTGCGGGACCGGGGGGATGTGTCGCGGCGAAGAAGTGCGGCAAGGCTGGATTGCGCACTCTTCTCCTGGAAAAGAAAAAGCTCCCCCGCGACAAAGTGTGCTCCGGAATGATAATGGGGTATTGGGCCAAAAACCTTGTAAAAGATGAATTTGGAGATATTCCGGCTCATGTTTTAACCGGGACCTACAGAGGTGTCACTCTCCACACGGGCAGAAATAATTCGATCACGATACCGGCCGTCATCCCTGTTGGTTGGAGGAAAAACCTGGACTACTGGATGTGCCAAAAAGCTACCGAGGCTGGAACCGAAGTGCTCGATGCGGTTAGTATAAACAGAATCGTCTATACTGAGGGAAAATACCAGTTCGACCTCAGGAAAGGAAAGGATACTGAAACGGTATACGGTCGCTTTGTCATTGGAGCCGACGGCGCATTTTCGCAGGTTCGACATACCTTTTGGCCCGATTTGAATATTGAGTCGAGGGCGGCGTTGAGAGAATGTTATCAAGGACCGTTGAAAATCGAAAAGGACCATTTCCATTGGTTCTTTCCCCGAGTCTCCCCTTCACCAAGATTCGCAGTCAACTACAAGGAAGATCATTTTCTCATAGAAGGGGGCGGCATAAAACATCTACGAAATGAAATTCAAGATATAATGATGAGTTATGGTTTACCCTTTGAAGCTAAACCTTTATGGAGAGATGGTTGCGGTATCGCCTCCTTGTACAATATTTTGTTAGACGAATCGTTTCTGCCTGCCAAACAAAATGTTCTTCTGGTTGGCGATGCGGCCGGCCTGTTGCTTCCTTTTACCCAGGAAGGGATAGGGTCTGCTTTGAAAAGTGGGGCCTATGCGGCCGAATCTGTAATAAAAGCATTGGCGGGAATTGGAACGGCCCAACAGTATTACCTCGGAAAATTAAGGGAGATGATGCGGGTCCTGAAAGAGTTGCGAACTCTGCAGTTGAAGATGGCCGAGATCGCCCCGAAAGGTGCTGAGGCGCTCTCTGAGGCGATGGCAAGTTTCATTGACAAGACGGTAAATGAATGATCTTTTTTGTCCATACAACTTCCGGAATTCCGGATACATCCTGGTTTGACTTCCTTGCGGAGGGGCGTTGATGGTCCGCAAAATATTATTCGTTTGTGTGAGAAATCGGGTGCGAAGCCCGTTTAGCGAATTCCTTTTCAAAAAGATGCTGAAAGAGAAGGGAAAAGGGCTGGAACATCAGGTGGAGGTGTCCTCGGCCGGATTCCAACCCTCAAAGTTGAGAGACCTGTTGGTCGACCGAAAAGTCGAGCCTCCCAAGCCCTTTTACGGTGCCTCCATGAGTGAAGCCGCACGTGAAGAACTGAGGAAAAGAGGCATTGCCCCACCGGTGGAATGGACCTCAAAAGAGCTGGCCGCGGATGACGTGAGCAACGCCGAATTGATTCTAGTCGCCCTTTCGGAGCAGAAGGAAGAACTCCTGGCTCTTTTCCCTGAAGCCCATGGACGTCTATACACCGTTCGAGAAATAACCGGGGGAGAACCGCTATCGCACGAGAATTTTTCGATCCTCCCGTTTGACAAAACATTTTGGTGGTTTTGCGAGGAGAACCCCGATTATGTGGGAAAGATACTCTCCGAGATGGAAGAGGCCTTGATCATCGGTTTTCCTAGAATCCTCGACTACCTCGGAGTGTGAACCGCTGTCCCCATCAGCCGGGCCCGATCATATCCCTTTTCGCCAAAAAGGGGCAACGCCCGTCTAGCAGGCCGTCCAACCACCATCGACCGCAAAAGTTTGTCCGGTGATGAAGGAAGAGCCCTCCGAGGCCAGGCAAAGCAGCAAACCGCTGAGGTCCTCTATTTTACCGCGACGTTTGAGCGGGGTCATACTGATAAGCTGCTCCGAGCGTTTTCCGGCGCTTTCCTCGTCCTGGACGGCAAGACGTTCCCGGGCAATATTCGTACCTTCGAACCACCCGGGGGCGATGGCATTAACCCTTATCCCGTCGCCCGCGTATTCCAGGGCAGCTTGTTTGGTGAGTCCGATCAGTGCGTGTTTGGCCGCAATATAGCTGGCTCGGGGACTAAGTTCCGGGCTCAGACCCACCAAACCGAGAATGGAGGTAATGTTTATAATTACGCCCGATTTTTGCCGGACCATCAATCGAAGCTCATTTTGCATGCACATGAAGACTCCGGTCAAATTTATGGCCATCAGGCGATTCCAGTCTTCGAGCGGGATCTCGTGGAAACGATTCGGTTTATGTGTAATCCCCGCATTGTTCACGGCGATGTCGAGTTGACCGAATGTCGAGACTGTCTCATCCATCAACCGGATCACATCGGCGGGCGCCGACATGTCGCCCACCACTTTCAGAATCCTGCCGCCCGCTCTCTCGAGAATTACTCCCGTTTGATCCAGACCGTCCCTGCTTCTCCCGGTTATGACCACATCCGCCCCTGCCTCGGCGAGGGTTTGAGCAAAGCCTCGCCCCAGGCCCGAACTGGCGCCCGTAACCAGGGCCGTTTTTCCCCGAAGGTCGAAGAGTTTATTGATGGAGTGCATCGCACTTCTCCTGTTGTGGTGACGCCGCAATTCGTTCAATACATGACCGGCATAAGCCCGGTTCCCACCCGGGAGGGCTCGACGCCCTCCCGAGTGTTCCTGATTTCCAGAGCAGCCATGCCCCTAGTCGGGTTTACGCAATCCAAAGTCTTCGGCTATCAATTTATAGCAGTTATAGCTCGAACCTCTCGCGATGCCGCCTCCGCCAACCTGGTTGGAAGAACAGAGGTAGATGTTTTTGATGAAGGTCCGAAAACCGCCGGGCATTCCTCTGAATCGTCCGCTCTGGGAACCGGCCATGCTCCCTTCGCTCCATGACCCATTCTTCATATCGATATGGGTGTCCTGCAGGTCCACGGGGGTGATGACACGGGAGCCAACAATGTTTTCTTTCGTCATGTTGGGCGCATAGCTCTCCCATTGAGCCATCAGGCTGTCAAAAAATTCGTCCGACAACTGGCGCCACTCCCTGCGTGAATAAAAGTGGGACGGACAAGTGTATTCCTCAAAGAGAACGGTGTGTTTGCCTTCCGGCGCCCGTGTGGGGTCCCAGATGCTGTCGGGTGCGGTAAGGCAAAAAAACTTGGACCCCATGCCCAGCAGAAAAAGCTCGTGCATATATTTGTCTTCCATGTAAGCAAGGTCTTTGGGGCCCCAATAGGTGCGCGGCGTGGAGTTGATGTCCGGGTTATGTTCGGCTGCCACGTATTGGGGCAGCTCATGTATTCCCACGGTTCCCCACCACACGTGCCCACGATCATAAAGGTTGGTTTCCAGCTTGCGTTTTGATTCGGCGTCAACGAGATTTCCTTCGATCAGGCGATCAAAAAACTGGGGGGTGCCAACGTCGCCTACCACCATCTGCTTTGCCTGGACAGAAACGCCGTCAGAGAGCCGCACGCCGGTTGCCTTACCGTTTTCAACCATGATCTCAACTACTTCTGCGTTGGTAAAATACTCTACCCCAAGCTTTTTGCCCGCCGAAACCAGTGCATTCGTGATCGATTGCGAGCCGCCTTTGGCGATTGCCGCCGATTCCCACCCGAGCACCAGGTGAATGGTCGCGAGCATGAGTCCGATGCCGGGCAAATCATCGGGGAAAATCCCCCCCGAGGTCATAAACCCCCTCAGAGTCAGCAGCCTCAGCTCCGGGCTTTCGAAAAAGTAATGTGCAAACTGTTTGCAATTCCAAAACTGCATGGACGGCTCAAGACCGCTCCGGGGGTCTGCGAAAAGTGCTTCAAAGACGTCTGGAGCCCCCCAGGGGGTTGGCGGCGAGTACCGGTATTTCTTGAAAGCGGGTCGCCACTTTTCCTTGTATATCTCCGTCAATCGAAGGTAGGTCTGAGCGTCGGCTTTAGAAAATTGTTTTATCTGCTCGTATGTTTTCTTAAAGTTTTCCTCGCTGAATTCCACTTGCCCTGTCTGGGGGTCATTGACCTTCCAGGCGGCATAGCCCACGTAGGAAGAATTATCGTCGAAAATGATCGCTTCGTTTGTATCGGGAAAAACATACTCCAGCCCCTCCTCGCGAAGATTAAATTCCTTGTAGGCCGGATGACCGAAAAAACGTGTGAAATTGGCGCAAAAATTCATCCTGAACCCGGGAGCGGGCCCGTCTTCGGTCACAGCTCCCCCTCCCAGGTGGTCCAACCGTTCGAATACCCCCACCTTCAAGCCGGCTTTGGCCAGGTAAGGGGCAATGATGGTGCCGTGATGACCACCGCCGATAACTACCGCGTCGTAAGATTTATCGGACATTTCTTTAATCCTCCTTTGACATCTCTCGATTGGTGTCGATATCCGAGCCGGCAAGCCCGATACTTATCGAAGCTCCCTCAAGACGGTGGCCAGCTTTTCCGCCTGGTCCCCGGTGGAACCCTCGATCAGGAAACACTCCCTGCCCATGTCCGCAGGAAGCGACAGCTCGGTCAACTCGAGCTTTCTTAGCTTTTCGACGTCACAGCCGAGCTGTTTGGCGTCCCACTTGGGAATGGATAAAGGCTTTTTCAGCAACAGGAGCATTTTGCTTCTGGCAACGTAGCGCAATTCCCCCACTTCGTTGCTCACAGTCACCACGGCGGGCAGTCCGGCTTCAACCACCTCGTAGCCGACCGGAACGCTCTTTTGCACCAGGGCGCCCGCATCGGTTATCTTTACCGACCGGGCCAGGCTGATGCAGGGAATGTCTAGAATTTCAGCGAGGATCAGGCCGACCTGTCCGGAATCCCAGTCGCCGGCCTGCCTACCGGTGAGCACGAGGTCATAGTCGCCGATCTTCCGGATGGCGCAGGAAAGCACATAGGCCGCGGAGTCGCTGTCCAGCCCGTCGAACAAGGGGTCTTCGAGCAGAATCAAGGCATCGGCCCCGGCCGCTATCGCTTTTCGCATCAGCGTATCCGAAACCTTTCGACCCATGCTCAAAACGGTTATTTTCCCACCCAGCTCCTCTTTGATCCTGATAGCGGCCTCCAGTGCATTTTCATCGTAGGGGCTGATGACCAAAGGGGCGTCCACCAGGACCTGCTTTTTTTCAACGTCTACGGAAACGTTGGAAAATGGCGCTTCGGGGTCGGGAATCTGTTTGGCGCATACGATAATTCGGGGCTCTTTCATGACTGTTCCTCCAGCTTCTTCAAGAGGGCCGGGATGAGTTCCCTGTAATCGGCAACCACTCCGTAGTCGGCGACCTTGAACATGTTGCAGCCGGGATCGGTATTGATCGCCACAATCTTTTTGGACCGGATCATTCCCACCAGGTGCTGAATCGCCCCCGATATACCCACGGCAATGTAAGCGTCCGGGGCAATGATCGTACCGGTCAATCCCACCTGGCGGTCGGAAGACATCCAGGCCTTGTCCACGACCGGACGGCTGCACCCGATCATCACGTTGCCGTAGGATTTGCCCATGGCCGCGGCCAGCGCT
>JARLHP010000048.1 GCA_031292195.1 Syntrophobacteraceae bacterium | reverse complement strand
GGTGCTGCTCTTTTAGAGCGACGATCGTGATCCCGGAGGGATCAAAGCCATTAGCCGGGGGTTGAGGCCGTGAGGCCGATACCCCCGGAAAGGAACGAAAAAGAAAGAGACGACCCCGTGAGGGGTCGCAGATCAGAACCATCAATCAAGATATCTCTGAGCATGCTCAACCCTGCTTAAATCAACAACTCTGGCGGGGGGCTCAGGTCCCTCCCCCCCCGCTCTTTTGGCCTTCGCCTTATGGATGACGCAGCCTTGACTCAACAGCATTGCCCCCCTTCCTCGGTCAACCGGGTATCCCGAATACATCTCCGGTTGGCTTCTTTTCTTTTAAGATACAAGCGGGGCCGCCCCGTCTTTGGACGGGGTTTTATCGAGAACGAAACTTCAGAGAGCACCTTACCCGGCGGACAGTGCGAACTGCCGGCCGATCTGCCCGCCGGCGCAGCCCGCCGGGCAGATCGGGGCTTGGCAATCCGTCAGCGGCGAAACGCCGCATTTTTTATTTCACATATCACATAATATGTAATATGCTGTCCCCATGTTGAGAGAAAAAACAAACAGAAAAGATGAACAGGCCAAACAGACCCGCATGAAGATCGTCCGGGCGGCGGTGAGGCTCTTCGCCCGTCATGGCTACCACAGGACGACCATAACCGATCTTGCCCAGGCCATTGGTTTGACCTCGGGGGCCATCTTCCACCATTTCCCCAACAAAGAGGCCATCCTGGACGCCGTTGTGGATTGGGTGGAGCGTGGCATGCACATCTATTCGGATATTGCCGACAATGCCGCGCGCGGCTCGCTCGCCCTGATCGAGGAGGTGATGCGGGTGATGTGTATCCACTTCAACCGCGGTCCCGAAGCGACCATATGTCTTGCCGCCCTGGCCACCGAATTCGCCGGCAGCGGCCACCCCATGGAGACCAGGCTAAAGGGTATATACCAGATTTTCGTCGACTCCCTTGCGCGCAAACTCGCCGATAATAAGGATGTCAAAGACCCCGGGGCGGCCTCCATGGCTTTTATCGGCGCGGTCCAGGGCATAGCCGTGCAGGGACTGCTCCGGGATGGGGAGCGGACCATCGATGAACTGGCGGGCGGCTTCCTGAGCCTGCTGAAAAATTGGTAGCATGAGCGGCGGGGCGCGCAAGGATTGGTCCACTTTTTGGCCAGTTGGGTCGTTTCAGCCGCGATGTTCGATTATTTTGAGACTGAACTGAAAAGGAGATGACTTTCATGGAAATCAAAAAAGTGTGTGTTCTGGGTGCTGGAATCATGGGGGCGGGGATAGCGCAGATGGCCGCCCAGGCGGGCTTTGAAGTGGCCTTGCGCGATATCGAGGACCGTTTCGTAAACAATGGTCTTACCACCATCCGCAAGAACCTGGAGCGCGCCGTTTCCAAAGGGAAAATGGAAGCCGCGGCGGCCGACGCGATTTTAGGCCGTGTCACGGGCACAACCGATATCAAGACCGCGGCGGGAGATGCGGATATCGTGGTCGAAGCGGTCCTGGAGATCATGGAGCTCAAAAAGGAAATCTACAAGGAACTGGAAGCGGTTTGCCCGCCGCACACCATTTTTGCCTCCAATACTTCGGGCCTGTCCATTACCGAGATGGCTTCGGTAACCAAACGCGCCAGCGGTTTCATTGGCATGCATTTTTTCAATCCTGTTCCGGTCATGAAGCTGGTGGAACTGATCCGCGGTTTTCTCACCAGTTCCCAGACCTATGACATCTGCAAGGCTTTTGTGGAAAAGCTGGGCAAGACCCCCATCGAAATAAAGGAAGCTCCGGGTTTTGCGGTAAATCGCATCCTTTGCCCCATGCTAAACGAGGCCATTTTCACCCTGGCCGAAGGCATAGCTTCGGCCGCCGATATCGATCAGTCCATGGTGCTGGGCGCAAACCACCCCATCGGGCCGCTTGCGCTCTCCGACATGGTCGGTCTCGATACGCTTCTCCATGTCCTCGAAGGGCTTCACAAGGAATTCGGCGACGACAAGTATCGGCCGGCCCCCCTGCTACGCAAGATGGTGCGCGCCGGGTACTTGGGGCGCAAGAACGGCAAGGGCTTTTACAACTACGAAAAATAACCCGTATTCCAAAATATTCAAAAACCGGGGAGAACTTCATGCAGTACGATCTTAACGAAGAACAGATAATGTTGCAGAACATGGTAAGACGCCTTGCCAAAGACAAGGTGGCGCCGGGCGCCGGCAAACGTGACGAGTTGGGCGAGTTCGACTGGGAAATGGTGGAGCTGATGCGTGAAAATGGTCTCTACGGCATCGACTTCCCCGAGGAGTTCGGCGGCTCGCACGCCGGCATGCTGGCTTTGGCCATCGTGGTCGAGGAACTCTCCAAGGTGGACGCCGCTTGTGGTCTCCTGATCGCCGACCATGAACTGGGCGCCCTTCCCATGCTTTTGGCCGCAAACGAACAACAGCGTAAGAAGTATTTCCCCAAGCTTGCCAGCGGGGAGCACATCGCCGCTTTCGGCCTTACAGAGGCCGCCGCGGGCTCCGACGTCGCCAGGCTTCGCTGCCGCGCCAAAAAGGACGGGGACTCCTACGTCGTAAACGGCTCCAAGACCTTTATCACCAATGGCGGCGTGGCCGATATCGTAACGGTCTACGCGGTCACCGACCCGGAAAAGCCCACTCACAAAAACGCCGGCGTCTTTATCGTGGAGAAAGGCACCCCCGGCTTTACCATCGGCAAAAAAGAGCACAAGATGGGTATCCGCTGGTCCGAGACCGTGGAGCTGGTTTTCGAGGATTGCCGCATCCCGGCCGAAAATCTGCTGGGAAAAGAAGGCGACGGCTTCCACATCATGATGAAAACGCTCGATTTTTCCCGGGCCGGCGTTGCCGCCCAGGCCCTGGGGATCGCCGCCGGCGCCCTGGAATATGCCACAGCCTATGCCAAGGAGCGTATCACTTTCGGAAAACCGATCATCGAGCACCAGGGCATCGGTTTCAAGCTGGCCGACATGGCTATGAGGACCGAGGCCTCGCGGCAGCTTCTCTATAAAACCTGCACTCTGCTGCAGGAACAGCCCAAGGACATGAGCCGTCTTAGCCCGGAGCTGGTTCGCATGAGTTCCATGTCCAAGTGCTTCTGCTCCGATGTGGCCATGTGGGTAACCACCGAAGCGGTTCAGGTGCTGGGCGGCTATGGGTATATCCGGGAGTATCCCGTGGAAAGAATGATGCGGGATGCCAAGATCACCCAAATCTATGAGGGAAGCAACGAAGTCCAGCGGCTGGTTATCGCCAAAACCCTTTAACCATGGGAGCAACGGTTGTGAATCGAGATAAAGACGTCGTGATCGTAAGCGCGGTCCGAACGGCCATAGGCAGGTTCGGAGGAACGCTCAAGGAAGTCAAGGCATCGAGACTGGCCGCCCATGTGATGAAGGAAGTCCTGAGGCGCGCCAATAATCCCGATCCGCTTTTAATTGATGAAATCATCGTGGGCGACTGCGTCCAATGCTTCGATGAGGCCAACACAGCGCGCACGGCCGCACTTCTGGCGGGGCTCCCCTTTCAAATCCCCGCCTTTACCGTTCAGCGCCAGTGTTCTTCTTCCATGCAGGCTCTTTCTTCCGGGGTCCAGGCCATACAGACCGGCAATGCGGAGATCGTCCTGGTAGGCGGTGTGGAATCGATGAGTTCGGCCCCCTATTACATGGCCGATGCCCGCTGGGGAATGCGCCTCCAAAACCGCGAAGCAACCGATGCGGTCTGGGAGATGCTCCATTCGGGGAGCCGCCTGCTGGGCGAACCGATGATAATGGGCGTGACCGCCGAAAACCTGGCCACCAAGTACTCCATATCGCGCCGGGACCAGGACCAGCTGGCCATGGAAAGCCACAACAAGGCCGAGGCGGCCATCAAGGCCGGGCGCTTCAAAGAGGAGATCATTCCTTTCGAACTCCCCGGCAAGAAAGGGAAAACGACCGTTTTCGACCAGGACGAGCACCCCCGGTTCGGGCTGACCATGGCCGACCTGGAAAATCTCAAACCGGTCTTTAGACCCGATGGAACGGTCACGGCCGGAAACTCCTCCGGGCTAAACGACGGCGCGTCCGCGGCCCTCATCATGACCCGGGAGAAGGCCAAAGCAATGGGGCTCACCCCCCTGGCCAGGGTGGTCGCCCAGGCGGCCGCCGGCGTCGAACCCCACCTCATGGGCTACGGGCCGGTGCCTTCCACCGAAAAGGCCTTGAAAAAGGCGGGCATGAGCATCAAGGACATTCAGCTGATCGAACTGAACGAGGCCTTTGCGGCCCAGGCGATCTCCTGCGAACGAGGCCTGGGGCTCGACCGCTCCATAGTCAACGTAAACGGCAGCGGTATAGGCCTGGGACACCCTGTCGGCTGCACGGGCCTTCGGATCATCACCTCGCTTCTCTACGAGATGACCCGCAGAAACCTGCAGACAGGACTCGCCACCCTTTGCGTGGGCGGCGGCATGGGCATGACCACCATTATCGCCAGAGATTGATTTTATAGCCGGTTGATTTGCTCAAAGTCGCGGGGGTTGGGGGGACACGTGCCCCCCCGCACCCCCACGGGGTCCGGCGCCGTTGGAGCGAGGTCCCGTCCATGCGCGGAACGTCGCTTGTGTCCATCCGCAAACTGGGTGGGTTGATTTTGTGGGTTGATTTTGTACGAGCGGCTTCCAGCCGCGACCAAAGCCAGGTCACGGTCAGGCGCCTCTTTTGCGAGAGCACTTTCCGGATGGACGCTAATACCAAGTTGCGTTCAAACGACGCCGCCGGCCTTCGGCCTGTTTGAACGGAGCTGTAGCAACTGTCTTAGAAGTCAAGAGGCCATGATGTTAATTTGCGCACCAAAAAGTGTCATCTCTCACGATGGCATTGAGAATAGTAAGGAGCTTTCTCATGCAGGCCGTGAGAGCGACCTTTTTCGCCTTTCCCGCC
>JARLHP010000047.1 GCA_031292195.1 Syntrophobacteraceae bacterium | reverse complement strand
CTCAACCCCCGGCTAATGGCTTTGATCCCTTCGGGATCACGATCGTCGCTCTAAAAGAGCAGCACCGATTCCAGTTGAGTCGCTTATCAACAACATTGCCGCCCCTCACAGGTTCCGACAGCCCGGTTTGCGAATTTCTCTTAAGACACAGCCTCTCCGCTCCACCCATCCTACGGCACTACGGCGCGGGGGGCACATATCCCCCCAGCGCGTTCGGTCAAAGCGGTTCCTTTATCGATCCTTGAATTGGGGTTTTCGCTTCTCGATAAAGGCGCTCATGCCTTCCTTTTGATCTTCGGTGGAAAAGAGCATTTCAAAACAGCGGGCCTCGTATGCCAACCCGGACTTTAGCCCCATGTCCAGGCCGGCGTTAACGCAGAGCTTGGTGGCTCTTAGCGCTTCTCCGGGCTGCCTTGCAATTTTCAGGGCCATTTTGCGGGCTTCTTCCATCAGCGACTCTATCGGGACAACCTTGTTGACCAGGCCGATCCGGTGTGCTTCCCGGGCGTCCACCATGTCCGCGGTATAGAGGAGTTCCTTGGCCTTGGTAAGGCCGACTATTCTTGGCAAACGCTGGGTCCCGCCGCCCCCGGGAATGATTCCGATTTTGATTTCCGGCTGACCGAAGGAAGCATTTTCCGCCGCTATCCGAAGATCGCAGGCCAGCGTCAGTTCGCAGCCTCCCCCCAGGGCCAGGCCGCCAACCGCCGCAATGACCGGCTTTTCGAGGTCTTCGATGCGGTCGAAAACCGATTGCGCTAGCGAGATAAACCGGTGGGCGTCCCCGGGCGTTTTTATTCCGGCGATCTCGGTTATGTCCGCGCCGGCGGCAAAGAACCGGTCGTTACCGGTAATGATGACCACCTTTACTTCGTGGTCCGATTCGATTTGGGTAACAACCTGGTTCAACTCTTTTAGAAGTTCGCTGTTCAAAGCGTTCATGCTTTTCGGCCGGTTCAGCGTGATCGTGCCGATCCGGTCGCTCTTTTCATACGTTATCGTATTGTATTCCATAACGGCTCCTATGCGGACTCTACACCCTGATTACGATGGCCTCGCCCTGGGCGAGCCCCCCGCAGATGGCGGCGACTCCGTAGCCCCCTCCGCGACGTCTCAGTTCATAGGCCAAAGTCATGGTGATTCTTGCGGCGCTCGCCCCCACGGGATGCCCGATGGCTATCGCTCCGCCGTTGACGTTGGTCTTGTCCTGGAGCGCTTTCCATTTCTGGTTGTCACCTTCGGCCAGGATCTTGGTGGAAACCAGGGGCATGGCGGCAAAGGCTTCGTTGATTTCGATCAGATCCATATCGTCAATGGTCAGTCCGGCATCGGCCAGCGCCTTCTGAATCGTAAAGGCGGGAATTGCGGCGATGTCCCGCGGGGCCGTGGCCGAGGCCACAATGCTTACGACGGAGGCAAGAGGCTTGAGCCCTCTTTTTTCAGCCGTCGCAGCGGGCATCATCAGGATGGCGCTTGCCCCCGCGCTCATGGTGGGGGCGTTACCCGCCGTGACGGTGGGGCTGCCGTAGATCGGCTTGAGTTTGGCAAGCGCTTCCATACTGGTTTTGCGCGGCGACTCATCGGCCTCGATCACCACCGGCTCGCCCCTTTTCTGAGGGATAACGACCGGCATGAGTTCCTCGCCGATCTTGAATTTACCCTCCGCGCGGGCTCTGGCGTACTTCTCCTGGCTTCCAAGCGCCCAGGCGTCCTGCATCGCCCGGTCCACACCGTACTCCAGGGCCACCTCCCCCGCGTCTTTGGCCACCGCATTGAAGCCCTTGGCCTGATAACCCAGTTCGAAAAGGGGGTCGACCAGCCGGATGTGTCCCAGTCGTTCCCCTTTTCTCAGCCCCGGGGCCAGATGCGGCGTCCGAGGCATGTTTTCGGCGCCCGCCGCCATGACGATTTGCGCCTCCCCGGCCTTTATGGCCCTTATCCCCAGACGAACGCAGGTAAGGGAGGAACAGCACGCACGGTCCAGACTGACCGAAATGTTTTCAGCGGGAA
The DNA here is from genome assembly GCA_031292195.1 of Syntrophobacteraceae bacterium. Taxonomy (GTDB): domain Bacteria; phylum Desulfobacterota; class Syntrophobacteria; order Syntrophobacterales; family Syntrophobacteraceae; genus SbD1. Next base: position 3,406 of record JARLHP010000047.1, on the reverse strand, counting down.
AGCCGGCCAAAAGCGTAGCCTGACGCGCGGGGACGTCGAGTTCCAGGGCCACCTCCGCCGGCACGCAGCTTCCATAGCTTATGTCGTCGACCTCCCCGGGCCCAACCCCGACCCTTTCGATCACTTCCCGCATGACCATCACGCCCAGATCGATGCTCGGGATGTCGGCCATTACCGTATCGAACTTGCTGAAAGGAGTTCTCACCGCACTGACGATCACTATTTCCGGCTTATCCCGCATACGTCACTCTCCTTGATCGTTTATTTGGCCGCCATCCGGATCGCCCCGTCAAGCCTTATGACCTCGCCGTTCAGCATGGCATTCTCGATGATGTGCACGGCAAGCGCGGCGAATTCCTCCGGCCTGCCGAGCCTGGAGGGAAAGGGCACCATCTTTCCAAGGGCCTCGCGGGCGGGCTCCGGAAGAGTTGCGAGCAGCGGCGTGTCGAAAATTCCGGGCGCTACGGTCATGACCCGGATAGCGTAGGCCGCGCACTCCCTGGCTATGGGCAAAGTCATGCCCACTATGGCGGCCTTGGAAGCCGCATAGGCCGGCTGCCCGATCTGGCCGTCGAAAGCGGCCACCGAGGCCGTGTTTATAATCACGCCCTTTTCGCCCTCTTCGTTGGCAGTGTTGTTTACCATCCGGGCCACGGCCAGACGCGTCACGTTGAAGGTGCCGACCAGGTTTATGCGCACTATTCGCTCGAATACGGAAAGCGGCAGGGGGCCTTTTTTGGAGAGCACCTTGCCCGGATCTCCCACCCCGGCGCAGTTGATGACCGTATTGATACTGCCAAAGGCTTCCACCGCCTTATCGATTGCGCCCAGAACGTCCTCTTCGCTGGTGACATCGGTTCTGGCAAAGATCAGGCTGCCCCCCGATTCGGCCGCCAGCTTCTCCCCCCGGACCGTATCGAGATCCAGGATGGCCGCCCGGCCTCCCCCCGCAACCAGTTTTGCTATACATGCGGCGCCCAGTCCGGAAGCGCCTCCTGTCACTATCGCCTTGCAATCCTTAATGTTCATCTCTATTCTCCGTCGATTGAAATGTTCAAAAGCCCATCATTTTACCGATTATCACCTTCATTACCTCGGTTGTTCCGGCGAAAATGGCGATCACGCGGACATCCCGGGCAAATCGGCAAATCGGGTATTCCTCCATGTAGCCGTAGCCCCCATGGAGCTGCACACAGTCGTAGGCTACGCGGTTGGCCATTTCGGGTATCCATGCCTTGGCCATGGAAGCCTTTTTGGTTATTTCCCTTCCCGCCGCATGGTCGGCGATCAGCGAATCCAGAAATGTACGCCCCAGTTCGATCTCGGTGGCCATCTCCACGATTTTGAAGGTATTGTGCTGGTAGGAACCGACCGGGCGCCCGAAAATCGTCCTCTCCCGGCAGTACTTTACGGTCATATCGAGCATGGCTTCAGCCATGGACTGGGCCATGACGCTGGCCATGAGCCTCTCCTGCTGGAGCTTTTGCATCAGGTAATAGAAACCTTTCCCTTCTTCCCCCAGCAGATTGGAAACCGGCACGCGGCAATCCTCGAAGAAAAGCTCGGCCGTGTCCTGACTGCGCCACCCCATTTTGTCCAGCTTTCTTCCCCGGCCAAACCCCGGGGTTCCGGATTCCACACACAGGAGACTCACCCCCCGGTGGCCGGCTTTGGGGTCCGTTTTGGCCACCACGATCACCAAATCCGCATGAATGCCAAGCGAGATGAAGGTCTTGCGCCCGTTTAGGACGTAATGATCGCCCTGGCGAATCGCGGTGGTGCGGATGGCGGCAAGGTCCGAGCCGGTGTCGGGCTCGGTCATGGCGATGGCGGTAAGGATTTGGCCTGAAGCGCAGCCTGGAAGCCACCTCCTTTTTTGCTCCTCGTTTCCGAAACTGTGGATATAGGGAACGATCACATCGCTGTGGAGGGGAGCAATGAGTCCGGTTACCCCCCGATAGAAGAACTCTTCGCACAGAATGACCGAACAAAGGAAATCGCCCCCCGGCCCGCCGTATTCCTCTTCCAGCCAGGGGCACAAAAAGCCGTTTTCCCCCATCCTCCTCCAGGCTTCCCGCGGAACGATTCCCTCCCGTTCCCACTGGTCGAAGTGAGGCAATACTTCCTTATCCAGAAACTTTCGAACGGAATCCCTGAAAATGAGGTGTTCCGCACCGAGCAGCTTTTGATCCAAACCAGGCCTCCTACGGAAGAGGTTATGGGTTGAACTTGCAGGGCTGACCAGAAGAGCAAAGAAAGGGCAAAAAAAGTGTAGTAGTATTCACTTATTGTGCGCCGCCCCCGTTGTCAACACATTTTGCGGATCGTTTCCATGATTGTGGCAGGCAGCGCCTGACGGGTAAGAACCAATCGAGAGGAGAGGGTTCCAATCGGACTCCAATGGAGGTATTAATCGTGTCAGGCGCTCGTCGCTCGTATAAGGATGAGTCTGTCAGGCGAACCACCCATGCGAATTGAAAAGGAGAACGCCAATGCGTGACGAATACCCCGCGGACCTCCAGGAAGCCATACGGTTTCACGGGCACATGTGTCCGGGCCTGGCCATCGGATACCGGGCCGTAAGGACCGCTCAGGCACACCTGGGAATCGACCGGGCGGAAGACGAGGAACTCGTGGCCGTGGTCGAATCCGACGGCTGCGGCATTGACGCCGTCCAGGCGCTTCTAAGCTGCACCCTGGGCAAAGGAAACCTTATCTACCAGGACCATGGCAAACAGGTCTACACCGTATTTAGCCGCAAGCGGGGCGCGGGAATTCGCGTAGCGATGAAACCGGGGCCGTTTGAAAGAACACCCGAGCAGGAGGCCATCTTCCAAAAAGTGATGAGCGGCCAGGCTTCCGAAGAGGAGACAACCCTGTTTGGAGCGTTCCGGGACCAAAGGATAAAAAAGATACTGGCGGGAGAAGAAAACACCCTTTTTAAAATCGAGAAAGTCACTTCGCCCCCTCCCGGCAAAGCGCGCATTTTCAAGTCCGTTACCTGCGAGTTTTGCGGTGAGCCCGTAATGGAGCCTCGGGCGCGGATTCGCGACGGGAAAATGTGCTGTATTCCCTGTTCGCAGACTTATAACCGGGGCTGGTGATGTGGGCGGCGGCGTGTCGCCGCAGACGGGTTGCCGCGGCGTGACGCCGCGGACGGGTTGCCAAGCCCCGACCTCCCCGACTGGCTGCGCCGGCGGCAGCTCGGACGACAGTCCGCACCGCCTGCCCGCTCCTATGAAACTTGATTTGGAAAACCGGCTAAAAATTCGCCGCAGAGCCAATGTAGCAACTGTCTTAAAAATCAAGAGGTCATAATGTTATTTTGCGCACCAAAGCGAGTCATCTCTCACCATGGCATTGAGAATAGTAAGGAGCTTTCTCATGCAGGCCGTGAGAGCGACCT
>JARLHP010000046.1 GCA_031292195.1 Syntrophobacteraceae bacterium | reverse complement strand
GTTGCCAAGGCGGCGTGTCGCCGCTGACGGGTTGCCAAGGCGGCGTGTCGCCGCTGACGGGTTGCCAAGGCGGCGTGTCGCCGCTGACGGGTTGCCAAGCCCCGATGTGCCCGGCTGGCTGCGCCGGCGGGCAGATCGGCCGCGGGCGGGTCGCCTCTTGTACGAAACTTCGAGATCTTTTAGGCCAGGGACCCCGGCTCAGAACTTGCCGGGGAGACGACATTCGGAAGGATCGAAGATGTTGGGATGTGCAGGAACGAAGTCCAACGCCATCTGTCGCGGGTGTGAGATGTGTTGGGGTTCGCTTGCTCACCCCATACCTACACCTGCCCCCTGTTCACCATGACGAGTGCTCGGTGAGCGGAGACATGTAAGGTTGAGGTGCGAATCGATGACTGCTGTAAGCCTTGAAAATCTCGTGGCTCAGCAAAAGAACCTGCAGGGTATTCTGGATAACATGCTGGAAGGGATAATTGCCCACGATCTCGACCGGCGGATTTTGTTCTTTAACCGGGCGGCCGAAAAGATCACGGGGTATTCCCGGGAGGAAGTGCTCGGACGCGACTGCCATGACGTTTTCGGGACCCCGTTTTGCGGGAAAAAGTGCGCCTTTTGCACCCACCCAACGGGACCGCTCGGACATCACTCGTACACCATGAACGTCACCACCCGCTCCGGAGACCTGCGCCGCATAGAGATGTCGGTAACCGGCATGTATGACGACCAGGGGGCCTTCGTGGGTGTGCTGGCCGCTTTCCGGGATCTTACCGAAATCCTGAGCCTCCAGCTGCGCCTGGGCGAGCTTACCAGCTTTTCCGGCCTTGTGGGCAGGGACCGCCGAATGCTGGAAGTCTACGATCAGATCAGGAACCTCTCGGCGACCGATTACCCGGTGCATATCACCGGGGAGACCGGGACGGGCAAGGAACTGGTGGCCGCCGCGGTTCACAACGAAAGCGGTCGGGCCGGCGGACCGTTTGTGCCGGTAAACTGCGGGGCCCTGCCCGAAGGGTTGCTGGAAAGCGAACTGTTCGGCCATGTCAAGGGGGCCTTCTCCGGGGCCATCCGGGACAAGAAGGGCCGATTCGAACTGGCCGACGGAGGCACCCTTTTCCTCGACGAGGTGGCCGAGCTACCCAAACACATGCAGGTCAAACTTCTGCGGGTGCTGCAGTCCGGGACTTTCGAAAGAGTCGGCGGGGAAAAGACGATTTCCGTCGACGTGCGGATAATCAGCGCCACCAATGGCGACCTCCGCCGGATGATGGAGCGTCAGGAATTCCGGGAGGACCTCTACTACCGGCTGAGCGTGGTTCCGATCAAGATTCCCGCCCTGCGCGAGCGCAAAAACGATATTCCGCTCCTGGTCTCCTATTTTCTCCAACAGGCCGCCGAACAGGGCCAGAGGGCCGCCAGGATTTCCAGCGCGGCCCTGTCTGTCATGATGGACTACAATTGGCCGGGCAACGTGCGAGAGTTGCAAAACGCCCTCCATTTCGCCCTGGTCAAATCCCGCGGCCCGGATATAGAGGCCGAGCACCTTCCCCTCGAGATGCGCCAGAACCCCTGTGCTGCTTTCAAACCCGGCCCCAAGCCGTTTCTTACGGCCGAGACGGTTTCCGCGGCTATCCTCCAGGCGGGCGGAAACCGCTCCAGGGCGGCAAAGCTCCTGGGGGTCGGCCGGGCGACGCTTTACCGGTTTTTGGAAAAACAACGATAAAATTGCTATCCAGGAGGAAGACAACCATGAGCGCCAAAGTAGAGGAAACTCCAGGGATCAACGCCACCAGCACCAAAAAGGAAATCTTGGACGCATACAACAATCTCCTTAAAACGCTGCAAACGAAGGCCCAAACGGAACTTAAGCCGGAAAAAGCCAAAGCGGAGCGCGAAAAACAGGAGGTTGTCCAGTCTGCTGACGCTCTCAGCACGCACAGTGTGATCAAAACAGTCAACGAACTGATAAGTGAAACCACCAGGGCATTTTCCGATATTGCCTTGAAACTGGAAGGGGAAACCGAACGCTACAATAAGCTGAAGAGAGCGATCGAAATCAAGGAAGCGGAATTACGGGAGCTTTTTGAGATCGAAAAATCCGCGTTCACGATGGCCGCTCTTTTCGAAGCGCAAAAGCTGCAGAAAGTTACCTTCGAAGATGAAATGGCCCGACGCAAAGAATTGCTCGATCAGGAGATAAGCCAGACGAAGGCCGGGTGGGACAGTCAGAAAAAACAGTACACGGAAGAACTCAAAGATCAGAAGGAGCAGGAAGAAAAGCGGCGGCGGCGGGAAAAAGAGGAGTACGAATATAAGCTGGCGCGAGAGAGGGAGCAAAAGATAAACGCGCTGACCGACGAAATCACTCAGCTCGAAAGGGAACTGAGGGAAAAGCGGGAAGAATTCGACCGGCAGACGAAAGGCAAGGAAGTCGAACTGGGAGAGCGGGAGCAGGCGGTAAGCGAAAGAGAAAAGGTGATGAACGATTTACAGAAAATGGTGGACGGTTTTCCGGGGGAGCTTGAAACCTCCGTGGCCAAAGCGGTCCATGAAGCAACGACTAAAATCAGCTCCGAGGCGGCCAAAAACGAGCAACTCCTGCTGAAAGGCTTCGAGGGGGATAAAAATGTTCTCCAAGCCAGGATCGATGCCTTCGAGCAGGTGATCGCCACCCAGACAAAACAGATCGACCGGTTGACCGAGCAAATGGAAAGCGCTTACGGAAAGGTGCAGGACATCGCGATAAGAGCGGTCGCGGGCCCGGGAAGGCAGAACGCGTTTCCTGGCGTAAAACCGGCGTATTCGGAGCAGGAGTAATCGAATACCAGCGCAGGGGTATACCGCCATCACAAGAGCCAGTTCTCCAATTTCAAACCAGGCACCCTTTCGAACTCCTTCACATTATTGGTAACGAGCGTAACGGAAAGACTCCTGGCGTGCGCGGCAATCAGAAGGTCCATATTGCCGATGGGGGCGCCGCTTCGCCTCAAATACCACCGAATCTCACCATAGTGTGCAGCGGCGCCACTGTCGAACGGGAAAATCTCGAAAGGCCCCAAGAACTCATCAAGGACTCGGTGATTGTGATCCGGTCTGGCGCTGTTGGACATGCCGAATCGCAACTCGGCTTCGGTGATCGCTGAGATCCCGACCTCCTCAGGCGATAGCTTCTTCAGGTTTTCGAAGACGCCGGGCGGATGCTTCTTCATCGTATAGATGCAGATGTTCGTATCAAGCATGTAGATCATTAGAGGTTCTCGCGCTCTTGAGGGGGCGATTGTTCCCGTCCTCCCTCGAAGATATCCCGAGTGAATTTGTCGATGCTGGCCTCCACCATCTGCCAGGGGTCGTCTTTCGGGATGATGACCACCCCGTTGCCCATCTTTTTTATATAGACCTCGCTTCCGCTCATCCGAAATTCCCTGGGAAGGCGAATCGCCTGGCTGTTGCCACTCCTGAACACCTTGGTCGTCTGCATGATGTATTCTCCCTTCACCGTATATACTTCTTTGTATATACTAGATTGTTCCCTGAAGCATTTCAACCCGGAATTTGCCTCTTCGGACCCTTTATTGGGTATTCCGGCACATGGAATGGTCTCAGTCTACCGTCCTATCGGGCTGCTTAAAGTGGTCATGCCCTATCACCTCCCGCATGCTCTCAAAAGAGTGATCATAGCGCAAATTGCTCTGGACAAATGAATCCGGGCGGGATCAAATTAGGGTCAAGGGATGATGCGGTTGGTTGCATCCTATTTCCGGAAAAAAAGGTGAGATTACATGACAGAGATGTACGAGTTTTTGACGGGGCCCGGTGTATGGATCTCTTTTTTCATTTTCATCGGCGGACTGATCGTGCGAACGGTATACCTGTTCGGTGTGAGCCAGGAGCGTGACAGGGTCTTCTATAACCATGCGGATTGGAAGTGGGGGGGGCGCTCCATTTTCCACTGGCTTCTGCCCCTGGGGAGTGTGTCCCTTAGGGAACAGCCCGTTTTCGGGGCGGCATTCTTCGTGTTTCACGTTTGCCTCTTCGCCGTGCCGCTTTTTCTGCTGGCCCACAACACTCTGCTGCACGAGGCTTTCGGGGTCGCACTGCCCTCCCTGCCCGATTCCGTGTCGGATATCTTGACGGTTGTCTTTCTGGTCGCCGGGTTGATTTTGCTGGCAAGAAGGCTTGTCAGGCCCGAAGTGCGCATCCTGACCACGGCATGGGACTATTTTCTCCTGGTTTTCACCTGCCTCCCCTTTGTGACGGGTTTTCTGGCATTTCACCAGATCGGCCCTTATCAGAGCGTGCTGGTAGCCCACATTGCGTGCGCCGAGGCTTTGCTGATGCTCATCCCCTTCACCAAGCTCGCCCATGCAGTCCTCTTTTTCTTCTCGCGGGCCTTCATCGGCTTCGAAATGGGAACGCGCCGGGGCGCGAGAACCTGGTAGAGACCGCACCGCCGCGGATATGGTAACCGAAGGAGTACGAAGAAAATGAATGAAGAACTTCAAAAGCCTGTGAACACCAAGGCGATCAAGGATCTTCTGAGTTTGAACGACAGCGCCAGGATAAAGTCCTGGCTGAGCATATGTTCCCGTTGCGGCCTGTGCGCCGAGAGTTGTTTTTTCTATCTTGCCAAGAACAAGGATCCCAAATTGAGCCCCGCCTACAAAGTCAAGGCCACACTGCTGGAACTTTACAAAAGAAAAGGCCAGGTGGATCGGGCGTTCCTGCAAAAGTGCCACGACATCGCGTGGGGTGAATGCACCACCTGCAAGCGCTGCTCACTTTTCTGTCCGTTCGGCATCGATATCGCCACCATGATCTCGACGGTGCGCTCCATATGCCACTCTCAGGGTGTTGTGCCGGAGGGACTGGTAAGAACTTCGACCAACTATCGCGAGTCGGGCAACCAGATGGGGATGGCCACCGAGGATTTCGAGGAAACCTGCTCCTGGATGGCCGAGGAAGCAAATGATGACATTCGGGGGGTGGAAATACCCGTGGACAGGGCCGGCGCCAGGATCATGTACACTGTCAATGCCCGGGAGCCGATGTACTACCCGCAGGACATTTCCATGATGGCCCAGATATTTACGGTGGTCGGGGAAAGCTGGACTTTGCCCAGCACGGGATGGGACTGCACCAATCTGCCGATGTTTGCCGGCGACAAAGCGCTTGCCGGACAGGTTGTGAAGAGGATGTACGACAAGGCCGTGGAACTGGGCGTTGAGGCCATAGCAATCACCGAGTGCGGACATGCTTACCGGTCGGCGCTGTTTGAAGGCCCCTACCTGGCCGGCTACCGGGACGGCAAGCCGCCCGTGCCGGTCATCCATTCCGTTCGCCTGTTTTATGAATACCTTCGGGATGGCCGGATAAAAATCGATCCCCAAAAAATGGTCGAGGAACCCCTGACCTACCAGGATCCGTGCAATGTCTCCCGAAACGGCGGGCTGTGGCGGGAAGGCCGGGAAATTCTCAAATACCTGGCCAAAGATTTTCGGGATATGACCCCGAACTCCGAGTACAACCATTGCTGCGGCGGGGGCGGCGGTTTTATTCCGATGGGTCCCGAGTTCAAGCGAAGGAGAATGGAGTCCGGCCGTGTCAAGGCCGAACAGATCAGGGCCACGGGCGCCAAGATAGTGGTGGCACCCTGCCATAACTGTACGGACCAGATCAACGATCTCAACAAGGAATACCAACTCGGAATCAAAGTGGTTTCCTTCAAGGAACTGATCACCGAGAGGATGATTGTGCCCGATGAGTTCAAGCCTGTCGCGTCCGAAGAGGAATAAATCCCGGGAACCAAAAGAATCGCGCGGTCTTTCCGCCTTTTGAGGAACTGTTATGAGACGTCTGTGTTTCGTGCTAATAGTTGTTATCGGTGTTATCTTCTGTCAGTCCGCCTACTCGCAAAGCGACAAGTTCCCGCTCGATCACAAGGAACTGGGAAAGCACGAAAGACCCCTGGTGGAATTCAACCACAAGTTGCATTCGAACAAGCTGGATTGCACCCGGTGCCACCACGATTTCGACAAGTTAAAAAACAACAGGGGAGGCGAAGGGCAGCCGTGCGAATCGTGCCATAAGGCGCGAGGCTCGCAGGGAGTGCCCTCCCTCAAGGACGCTTATCATCAGCAGTGCATCGATTGCCATAAAGCCATGAAGACAGGGCCGCTCATGTGCGGGCAATGCCACGTCCGCAAGTAGTCTCAGGGTTTTTTTACCCATAATGGTTCGCGCTTTGGACCACGAAGCCTCGCCGGGAGGACGACATGCAAGTTTGGGAATTCAATGGGAAAAATTATGAGGTCGATGCGGACGAGTTTCTGCTCGACGCTTTTCATTGGGATACTGGTTTTGCCGAGGGAATGGCCCAGCGAAACGGTATTGAAGAAGGGCTCTCCGCTTTTCATTGGCGAGTGTTGAAGTTTATCAGGGAGCATTTCTTAAAGCAGGGGGCCTGTCCGGCGGCCTACGAGATATGCAGGGAGTGCCACCTGAGTTCGGCCGAGCTGAATAAACTCTTTCCGATGGACAACAATCGGTGCGCCTATAAAATTGCCGGAATTCCCTATTACAGCCAATTTCCCTCCTACGTGAAGTGCGGCGGCCCCAGGAATGCCATCCAGGACAGAGTATATAAAGTCGATATCGCGGGGTTTCTGATCGATCCCGATGAATGGGACTGCGATTTCGCCATTTTCAGGATGCGCAACATGAATATCCCGGAAGTATCCGACCTGCACCTGGAAATCATCCAATATCTGCGAAAACGCTATTACGCTACCGGCCAAATACCGACGGTCGAGCAGACCTGCGCCGACCATGACATCGACCTCGAAGACCTGCAGGTGCTCTTCCCCGGGGACTGCTACCGCCTGGCCGTGAGAACGGCCGGCCTGCGCCCCCCTGTGCGCAACGGCTAAGAGTTGGCGAAATGGTCTTGTACGCCTTGACGATAGACAGACGGATGGCATGCCATTTCTTCGAATCCTGGTTGCTGCCGCACTGAGCCTCTTTATGGCCGTAGCGCCGGCCGGGGCGGCCATGGAGCAATGGATGAGGCTGCCGGCTACCCCCCGGCGCTGCCGCCACCGCTCCAGAGCGGCTATATGCCGGTCAACGGCATCCGAATCCGGTATGGAGTCTTCGGTCACGGCCGGCCGGTGATCCTGCTTCACGGCGGCCCGGCCAATGGTGACGCCCTCCAAAGGCATTACAAGGTCGTGGTAATGGACAGCCGCGGCCATGGGCGCAGCACCCGGGACAAGACCCCCTACGGCTATGATTTGATGGCCGGGGATGTCCTCGGCCTCATGGATCGTCTCGGAATAAAAAGGGCTGCGATCGTTGGCTGGAGCGATGGCGCCATTATCGGCCCGGACATCGCCATGCACCATCCCGACCGCATTGCGAAACTGTTCGCTTTCGCCGCCAATTCCAACCCCTCAGGCGTGGCCGATATCGCCGGGAGCCCAGTCTGCAACGGTTTTATAGCCCGGGCAGGCAAGGAATATGAGCGGCTCTCCCCAACGCCGGCGCAATTCCGGGCCTTTGTGGCGCAGATCACCACGATGTGGCAGACCCAGCCGCGTTGGACCGCGTCCGACCTGGAATCAATCCACGTCCCCACCTGGATCGTTGACGGCGACCATGACGAGGCGATCAAGCGCGAGAATACAGAATTCATGGCCACCCATATTCCCGGCGCGGGTCTTTTGATTCTGCCCGAGGTCAGCCATTTCGCTTTCCTCCAGGACCCGCGGCAATTCAACGAATCGCTTCTGCACTTCCTGTCGCATGTACCCGGGAAGTAACGGGCCGATTCCTGGATTGCCCGGGTAAGTATCTGTAAGCGCCACGATTACCAGGTTACGTTCAAGATTTGCCTGATGGGTTGCGCTTCGCTCCACCCATCCTACGCCCACGCGCGTCTTGAACGCCACCTCGTATTATCCATCTTCTTTCCGGCTGTTGTCGGGCTGGCCTGTCGCCGTAAATTAAAAGTGATTATGATTATCGTCTATCACAAAGCAATGAGATTATAATTTGTGAGGAGGACGGCTGGGCTTTGTAATCTCCCCGCGTCCTTCACTTTTGGTGTGTGGCCGCGGCAGTGGTTTAATGCGCAGCCTGGAAAGAGAGAAAAAAAAGCAGTGTTTCAGTTTGACAATACCTATGCTCGACTTCCGGAAAAATTTTTCACCAGGGTGAAGCCGGCCCGGGTTCCCAAACCGGAACTCATCGGGTGGAACCTTGAGTTGGCGCAACAGCTCGGCGCTCAACCAGGTTCACTTCCGGACGAGGAGTTGGCGGAAGTATTTACAGGTCAAAAATTGCTCCCCGGCTCGGACCCCATAGCCCTGGCCTATGCCGGGCATCAATTCGGCCAGTTCGTCCACCAGCTCGGGGATGGCCGCGCGCTGCTGCTGGGAGAAGTTGTGACCCCTTCAGGACGGCGTCACGATCTGCAGCTCAAAGGATCGGGGAAAACGGTCTATTCTCGAAATGGAGATGGAAAGGCGCCGCTGGGACCTGTGTTGCGGGAGTATATTGTGAGCGAGGCCATGCATCGTTTGGGCCTGCCCACCACCCGGTCCCTGGCCGCGGCCACGACAGGAGAACCGGTATACCGGGAAAGAGCCCTTCCTGGAGCGATTCTAACCAGGGTGGCCGCAAGCCATATTCGAGTTGGCACCTTTGAATATTTCGCCGTCCGAGGCGACCTGGAAAACATAAAGCGCTTATTGCAATATTCGATTCAAAGGCACTACCCCGAGATCCAAAATGATTCCGAGGCCTGGCTTCTTTTCTTTCAAAAGGTCGGGGAGGCCCAGGTTGAACTTGTGACCGGCTGGATGGCTCTAGGTTTCATTCACGGCGTCATGAACACGGACAACATGTCCATAGCGGGAGAGACAATCGACTTTGGACCGTGCGCTTTCATGGATCACTTTCGTTTTGATAAGGTCTTCAGCTCGATTGACCAATTCGGTCGGTATTCCTATTCCAATCAACCCCAAATCACCCTCTGGAACTTATCCCGACTCGGCGACTGCCTGCTGTTGTTGACCGATCAGACCTCCCGGGAGACGGCGAAGCTCCTGAATGATGAATTGGACTCACTCAGCGCTCTTTTCGAGCGCAGGCTTACCGCAAAGATGCTTACTAAATTAGGGATTACAAAGGATGTGGAACCCGGGGACAGGGCTCTTCTCTTTAAGTGGCTTCGGTACATGGAATCAGAGCAACTTGATTACACCTTAAGCTTTCGAAATCTTGCAAACTTCGTGGAAAGCGACGGTGATTTGAACATTTTCCCAAGAACCAGCGCCTTTCAGGAGTTCTATCCGTTGTGGCAAAAGAGGCTGGGAAGTCAACACCTTGGCGCTGAGACAATACGGGGGGCGATGAACGGGGTAAATCCGGTTTTTATCCCCAGGAACCACAAGATCGAGCAGGTGATCGAAGCGGGGCTGCAGGGGGACTTCAGCCTGTTTCATGAAATGAACGAGGTGCTTAAAAAACCTTATGAAGAGCAGGAGGAGTTCAGCGGCTATAAATCGGCGCCCCAACCCGAGCAGGTTGTACGGGCCACGTTTTGCGGAACTTAACAGGTGGAAAATCCCTGCCCTGCCGGCCAACCGGCAAGAGTTACCCTCAAGCGGCCAAGTCCCCGGATCCCGCGGAGGTGCGGGGGGGGGGCATGTCCCCCCGCACCCCGCTCTTTTGACCTTCGCCTTCGATGATTCGACTACCACAAGTGGGAAAGGGCCGGCTGCCCCCATCCCTGGCTGACCGCAAAGTCCACAAAGCTGCGAACTTCTTTGTTGGCGGTAGCCGCGGTGTAGAGATAGTACGGACGTCTGAACGGATAGGTCCCATCGGAAATCGTGTCCCTGGACGGGCTAACCGAGGCGGAATGCTCGTCTTTTTTGACCTTCACAATGCTGGTGCTGGCCCTGGGGCCGGGAAAGGGGTCACGCATTCTGACGCAACCAATGGCGCCTGGCGTCTTCCCCACTTTTTGGACCACATCCGGAAAAGTTGACAAGGTCACGGCCTTCCCGGTAATCGGGGCGCCGCCCAACATGCCGTTTTCGATAAAGTATAGTGTTCCGGGATGGGTCTTTTCGCTGATCTTAAAAACCGTAACGGCCTGATCTTTCCCGCCGACCTCTTTCCAGTTGGCAATTTTGCCTGTCATTATATTCTTCACCTGATCCACCGAGAGATCTTTAACCGGATTTTGCTTGCCGGTTATTATCACTATTGCGCCGTATCCGATCAGGTGTTCATCGATCTTAACCCCTTTGGCTTTGGCCGCTTCGCTTTCCGGAGGAGTAATTTTGCGCGAAGCCATAGCCACGTCGGCCTTCCCCGCTATGAGCATGTTGATTCCTTCGGCCACCAGCGAGCGACTGTAGACAAAGACCTCGGTTTTAGGATGATCTTTCATGTAGGTCATGGCGATGCTGCGAACCCTGCCCCACATGGAGTAAGCCCCTCTCACCGTAATTTTGGTCTTCGACTGGGCCATCGAAGGCAAACTGCCGGCAAAGGACAATGCCATCAAAATCAGGACGATTTTAAAGACCCTTTTCACTTGTTCTCCTTCTGCTGAATGTTGCGGATAGAAGATCAAACTCAGGCCAAGCGGAGAAAAAAACCCCTCCCTTCCCCTTTTAAAGGCCAGGGGGAAGAGAGGGGATTTTAGCGGCTCGCTCCGAAGATGTCAAACAGGAGCAAAGTTGCCGCCATAAGTGAGACAGCCACCTTTACTCGCGTCATTCCAGAGGGTGGGACTAGGAGCAGGAACTTTTCAACTTTCGAATTTCTTCGGTAAAAGCCGGAACGAAGTTGAAAAGGTCTTCCACGACTCCATAATCGGCCTTGCTGAAAATCGGGGCTTCAGAGTCCTTGTTGACGGCCACGATGAACTTGGACGAACCCATGCCGGCAAGATGCTGAATGGCCCCGGAAATTCCAACGGCTATGTAGAGATTGGGGTTGACAACCTTTCCGGTCTGGCCCACCTGATCGGCATGAGGACGCCATCCGGAATCGACGGCGGCACGGGAGGCCCCCACCGCGGCCCCGAGGACCTTCGCCAGTTCTTCGAGCATGGCGTAATTTTCGGGTCCCTTCATACCACGGCCGCCCGAGACGATGATTTCAGCCTCGGTAAGTTCGACTTTGCCCGAAGTGTCAAGATCCAGCGACTTAACGCACGACCTGGTCTGGGGAATGGAGACCTGGACTTTTTCCACTTCGGCCTTTTTGTCTTCCATCGGGGCAAGACAGTCCATGACGTTGGGACGGCACGAAATGACCGGAAGCGCCCCTTCGGCCCATTCACACCAGCCGTAGCATTTGCCCGCGAACACGGGCCTTTTGGCCTTGATCTTCCCGTTTTCGCACACCACCTGGGTGCAGTCCTGGGCCAGTCCGGCCTTCAACCGCGCCGACAGACGCGCCGCAAAGTCCTTGCCGTCCACCGAGGCGGACATAACCACGGCCGCCGGGTCGCATCCGGCCAACACATCGGCCACCAGCGGCACATAGCTTTCCGCCAGGTAATTTTCCAGCGCCGGGTCATCCACGGCAAAAACCTTATCGACGGCGTAACGGCCCAGTTCGGCGGCCTTATCGGCAACGCCCGAACCCACCGCTACGGCGCACAAGCCTACGCCCAGGGCATCGGCAAGCCTTTTGCCCTCGCTGGCCACTTCATAGGTCACACGGCGAAAGGCGCCGTGGCGAAATTCGGCGATGATGCACACGCACTTTCCCATTTTTTGCTCTCCTTGGCTCAGATCACCTTAGCTTCTTGATGCAACGCCCGAACGAGTTCCACAGCTTTCCCGGCCGTATCCAGACCGCCGTCCACAAGCTTTCCAGCCGCTCTCTGGAGGGGCATTTCCATGGAGGTCACCCGTACTTTGGCCGCCCCCACCACGGCGGCATCCACTCCCAGGTCGGCCAGCTTCTTTACGGCCAGAGGCTTCTTTTTGGCTTTCATAATGCCGGGCAAGGATGCATATCTGGGGTTCCAGACGGCGTGCGAACCGCCGAAAGTGACCACTGCGGGCAGGCTCGATTCCAGAACCACCTTGCCTCCCTCGATGGGCCGGTCGATCGTGACGCTTTTGCCGTCCGAATCCACCGAAACGGCCAGAGCCAGGTGGGGCCATCCCAGGAATTCGGCGACCATCGGACCGCGCTGCGCCATATCGTAGTCCACGGCGCGCGAACCGCACAGGACGATGTCCGGATTGAGCTCCTTTACAGCCGCCGCCAGGGCCGTCGCCACCCCCAGGCTGTCGCTTCTCTCCAGGGCCGGGTCATCGATCAGAACGCCGGTATCCGCGCCCATGGCCAGCGCCGTACGAATGGATTCCACCACTCTCTGAGGTCCCCAGCTGATGATCGTCACACTTCCCCCATGTTTTTCCTTCAAACGAAGGGCCGCCTCCACGGCGAATTCGTCATAGGGGTTGACGATCCATTTGAGATCGTCGGTCACGATCGATTTGCCGTCGCTTGCGATGCGGATGACCGATTCGGTATCCGGAGTCTGTTTCAACAGCACTGCTACATTCACGGTTAATCCTCCTTCTGCGGTATTGATCTGGAAAATACAGAGGCAGTTTTCATTTCACCTTCTCTAGTTTCACTTTCTCTTCTATATAAAAAGAAAGACTTTTTCAAGGATTATAGCTACAAAATAGCTTTCCTCGCTCACAGCGATCACTCAAATCGAAAAGGGCTGTAAAGTAGCCCCGATTTCGCCTTTCAAGTGCTCCTCCGCGAAGCTCTGAATTTTTCCGCAAAGCCCAGCAAAACCAGGAGACCGGGGGGCATGGAGACCCCGGCCGCCCGGCGCGGCAAATATACATATCACATATTATCTGATATGCGTGAAAATGAGAAGCAAAATTGAGGGAGGGTTCGAAATTCTGTCTGTGTGGAAAAGTGTGCCCACGCGAAGCCGTAAAGTCGCGCAGGATACCCTTTTGATGGTTTCCGGGTGGGATGTGACGAGCTGTTACAAAGAGAGCCTGCCGGACCCCTCCCGGCGCCTTGCGCCCCGGACACCGTGTGTCCGGGCCAGCCCGGTGCGCCGCTGATTTTCGTGGTTGCCGGGTGTCCGGATGGAACGTCCAAAACCGCGGGGTATGCACCTCACCGCGGATACCATTCCCTGCGGGAAGTGCAAGCCTTTGCCGGGGGGCTGGCAGGATAAGCCGAGGGCTTTTTCGAGGATGCCGGCCATCTCCTTGAGTTCGAAAGGCTTGGGGATGAATTCCCTACCGCCCATTTCCAGGGCCTGGGCCTTGAGCGAGGAATAATCCGAACCGCTCATCATGATAAAGGGCAGCCCCGGAAACCTGGACAAAACATGGCCCAGGAGGTCAAGACCGGATTCGCCGGGCATGCTGAAATCGGACAGGACCGCATCGAATTGCGTTTCTTCCAGGCGCAGCCTGGCCTCGGCCGCATTTGCCGCAAGCTGGGATTCAATGCCGCGGGAGTTTAGATACTCACTTATGAGGAACAGCAGATCTTCGTCATCGTCTACCAGAAGGATCCTTGCCATATGCGGGCGCTTTCCTTTGGAATAATCGGTTGGATGGCGGCCTGTGCCGGGAGCGACAGCCCTCTCACAGACGCCTGTATCAGGAATACCGCTTACTGATTGGCAGAATAGCTGTTTTGAAAATCGGTAGACAGTAGCAGTTAACTGTATTTTACCCCTGCGCGGTACTCTATTTCCGCGGTATTCCATCGTGGAGATGGCCGGCCTCTCGTGATATGTTTCCATTACGGATATAGCGGATGGAAACCAGCCAGCGTCGCTCATACCTTTCAGGCAAGGCCCTGGAGCAGGAACTATACAGTGAACCTTCTGCCTGGATGACGCCACTTACTACATCCGCGTTACTCCTTTAAAGCAAAGCCAGTAAACATTTCAGAGCAGCTAAAAAGTTACGAGTACGATACGAGGACACGGGTACGGATTTGCAAAATACTTGAGGGGAGCTCTTTTACAGGCTCCCCTCTTTTTTTGGTCTCACTGCACTTTGTGATACTGGTCAGGGATACCACCTTGAGCTATGAACATGAGGTAAACCATGTACTGAAGCTCTCGCGGGCTTATAAAAGCCGGCTTTGGACCCACGGGCGCGACGGATATGGGTGCTCCATGTTCATTCAAAAGCAGTGCAAAGCAGTGCGGAACCAGGACGGGACTCGTAATCTCGTCACACCGGACTATCACAATACCGTACTTGAGATGCAATGGTTTTATCTCCGGCTCCATCCAAGCATCGAGCCACCGCCCCTCTGCCTCGTAAACGCAGGACCAGTAAGCCTCTATCCATTTGCGATTCGTCACGCTAACGACCGCCGGCCTCAACCGCCGTGGAATCGATGCGCACAGTTCGTCCCTTCTCGGTTCCGGCTTTGGCCGTATAGGCAATGATCGCCCGATTGACTGCTTTCCAGGTCTTTTCGCCCAAAGACTTGATGCTCTCCCGCAAAGTTGAAGCCGAGGGGCGCTGTTTCCGCTCAAGTCTGGCAAAGGCACTGGCTGCTCCTATGAACCGTCCAGCCATGAGCAGTTGCCGCATGTCATGAAGGTTGAATTTAGCTGAAGGTCCGGGTAGAATAGTATATTATTTTTAGTCTTTCAAGGCGACTTCTCCCATACCGATCCAGGCCATCGACCTTTCCAGGAATTTTCTTTCACGCTCTCCATGCTCTGGTTTTGGGACATTCATCAATCATAATCGAGCCCACGATGAAAATTAATACCAGAGAGTCACCACACAAGATTTTTACAACCAGCCGTCCGCTCTTCGCCTCCATTCGCGGAAGGCTATATCTGCTCCTCTTTTCCGTACTGATTCCGGTGATGCTCGTCCAGGGCGGATATATATATGTGAGATTCAAGGCGAGAGTGGAAAGCGCATCTCGGGCGAACATGGAGATATCTCGGGCAGTTGCGACCACTTTCAACGCATTTGTTAAGGATATTCTCCACCAGGAGGCGGCTATAAGCGCCAACCTCACTATGCCTCAAACCGTGTCGGAAGTTGAGATGAATCGGATACTCGGATTGAACAAGGCCGAGTTTCCCGCTGTCCATAGCTTTATGTGGCTTGATCCCCACGGTCGTGTCATCGCATCCAACCTTGGCTCTGCTGTCGGATTGAATCTCATTGACCGCGATTATGTACGAGAACTGATGTCAGGCAAGGAATGGGTGGTAGGCCCTCTTATACTCTCACGGGTAACCGGCAAGCCTGTCTTCACCGTAAGCCGTGCAATCCGGGCGAACGGAAATCTTCTGGGCATGGTGGTAGCAGCGGTCAACCCCGAGAAACTGGGTGACATCATTTTCGTTCATCTGGCAAAGGATGAAGCAATCACCATCCTTGATAGCCGTGGCATGGCGGTCTACCAGCAACCGCCAAGAGAGTGGAACTGGGAGGAGCGAAATCTTATCAAGGCTCGCCCGGCTATCGGGCAGGCTTTGAAGGGAAAGGAGGTGAGCGGCTTCTTTCCCTGCGACAAAACCGGGAAAGACAATTTAGTGGCCATTGTCCCCATCGCTTCGATTGGCTGGGCCGCAAGCGTGGGCCGTTCCAGGGAGGCGGTGATGGCCCCGATCAGAGCCCAACTTCTCCAGGAGGCAGTCATATTTTCGCTCATTATGGCCGGAGTCTTTCTCGGGGCGTTCATCCTCTCGGAAGGGATATCAAGGTCGCTTCGAAGGCTCCTGGAGCATGCCTCGGCTCTTGGCCGCGGTGATCTAAAAGAGCCGATCGAGGAGAGTGGCCCCGCCGAACTAAGGGGGCTGGCATCCGCATTTAACGCGATGACTGAAAGAGTTGGCGCACGTGAGAAGGCTCTAAAAGCTTCACAGGAACGACTCGTCTCAGTTTTGGAGGCGATCCCCGCATCTGTCTATATTCAGGCCTCGGACTGTTCCATCAGGTTTGTCAACCGCACATTCCGGGAAACCTTCGGAGCTCCCGAGGGAAAGTACTGCTATGAGCTTTTGAGGGGGAGAAGCGAACCCTGCGAGAACTGCGATGTACTATGCGTCATCAATACGCAGAGTCCCCGGCAATGGGAATGGACCGATCCCGGTGGAAAATGCTATTCGATCCACACTCATCCGTTTACTGACAGCGATGGTTCCCCGCAGGTGCTCAAACTGGCCGTTGACATTTCCGAGCGAAAGCGCGCCTGGCAGGCCTTTCTGGAAAGTGAGAACAGGTATCGCGAACTCGTCCAGAATGCAAACAGCGCCATTATCCGCTTGAATGGCGATGGAGCCATCACCTTTTTCAATGAGTATGCCCAAAGCTTCTTCGGCTACAGTGAAGATGAGGTGATCGGCAAGCACGTTGGTATTCTGCTGCCTGAGAAGGAATCCGATGGGACCGATTTGACCATGCTGGTCCAGGATGTCGCAAGCCATCCAGAGCGCTACTCGAATAATATCAATGAGAACATCCGCCGGGATGGAAGCCGGGTTTGGATGGCCTGGACCAACAAGCCGATGCTCGATGAGAACGGGAAGGTAGCGGGGATACTTTCAGTTGGAACCGATATCACCCAACGTAAGAAGGCCGAAGATGCGTTGCGCGAGAACCAGAAGATGCTGGCGGCAGACCTGGACGCCATGACCAGGCTGCACAAAATGGGTACGCTATTTGCCCACGAAGGAAACCTCTCGGCTGTGCTGAGCGAGATCCTCGATGCGGCGATCGCCATTTCCGAAGCCGACTTCGGCAACATTCAGCTCCTGGCGCCAGGGTCTTTGGACCTCAAAATCCTGGCACAACGAGGGTTTCCCGACTACTGGCTCGACTTCTGGGACAATGTTTCGAAGGGGCAAGGGGTTTGCGGGACTGCGCTGGAGCGCGGAGAACGCATAATCGTGGAAGATGTGGAAAAAAGCCCCCTATTTAGTGGCGCCCCTGCTTTGCAAATTCATCTCAGGGCGGGAGTGCGAGCGGTTCAGTCCACTCCTCTCTTTAGCCGGTCGGGAAGGGTCCTGGGCATGTTTTCAACGCACTACAGGGTCCCGCATCGATCCGATGAGCGGGCGCTTCGCCTGCTGGACATGCTCGCCCGCCATGCGGCCGATATAATCGAGAAAATGCAAGCAGATGAGGCGCTACGGGAGAGTCGGGCAAAACTTGAGGCTGCCTTATACAGCATGAGCGATGCGCTGTTCATCTCGGATACCGGGGGGCGGTTCATCGACTTTAACGATGCGTTTGCAACGTTTCACCGGTTCAGGAACAAGGAGGAGTGCTTTAAGACCTTGGCCGAGTATCCTGACATACTGGAGGTGTTCATGGAAAACGGAGAACCGGCGCCTTTAGACCAGTGGGCGATTCCAAGAGCCCTTCGGGGGGAAATGGTTTCCAACGCCGAGTACGCCCTGCGTCGCAAGGATACGGGCGAGACCTGGGTCGGAAGTTTCAGCTTCGCTCCCATTCGCGACCAAAGTGGTGTGATCGTGGGGGCCGTGGTGGTTGGTCGCGACGTCACTAATCGCAAGCAGGCCGAAAATGCACTGCGGGAAAGCGAACAGCAGTTGCGCAGGCTTTCCGCCAAGCTTTTTTCAGCCCATGAGGAAGAGAGAAAAAGGATCGCAGCGGAGCTTCACGATAGCTTTGGCTCATCGCTTGCCGCCATTAAGATCGGCATCGAAAACGGTCGAGATCGACTCGGTGAGGCCGGACCCGGGCTGCTTGATGCCCCCATAGCCTGGACCCAGCTTCTGATCGATGAAGTTCGAAGGTTCATGACCGAGCTTAGACCCCCCCTTCTCGATGATATGGGGGTCATTGCGGCCCTTCAATGGTTTTTCAGTCAATATCGCATCACCTATCCCGCAATCCACATCGAGCCGGAGGTCCTCATTGAGGAACAGGATATCCCGGAGCCCTTGAGGATCGTGATATTTCGCATTGCTCAGGAAGCCTTTCACAACATTGCCAAATACAGCAAGGCAGAGTATGTCGATTTTTCTCTCATAGACCAGGATGGCGCCATAAAGCTCACCATAGAGGACAATGGGGTTGGATTCGACCTGGAGACAGTCCTTTCGAAGACAGGCGAAAGGCAGGGGCTTGGGCTTGCGAGCATGAAAGAGAGGGCCGAGCAGTCTGGTGCGTCTTTTACGATCAGGTCAGTCCCGGGAACGGGAACCGTGGTGAGTGCTAAATGGCCCTTAGCGTTCCTCCGGATAAATTAACGCACCGCAATATGAACACCTGAGGCAGGAGATGCCGCAATGTGTGCCTTACCTGGAGTCGGCCAACGAGGCTGCCCCAAACGGAAAGGACCTCCAGTAGTCGTTCCCACACGTCCCCCAGCGTGACAGGCTTCTCTTTCACTTCGTGGTCGGCAATGCTATACTGACTCTTGATCATCTCCGCCTTGAGCGCAGCTTCCACCTGCCGCGCCAGGGTCAAGCTCGGGACTATCTGGCTCTTACGGACTCGCTTATGAGATACGGTCACCAGAAACTGCCTATCCTCTTTTTTTTCGAACGATGCACCGCACTTCCCGCAAGCCTTGCTTTCCAGGCTGCTCGGGAACCGGCACTTTTTGCAGTAAAGATTGACAGGCATTGCCTTTCTCCCCTCCTTTTTACGAGTACGCTACGAGTACGAAAATCGAATGAAGCGTCAAAAACCAGCAAACTATGTAACGTTCGTACTCGTAATCCATAACGAGTAAATGCAGTCCTGTATAGGATTTTCATCGAATTTGACAGAAACAGAAAGTGACGGAAAAAACCATAAAGCATGGACACTTATTAC
This sequence comes from Syntrophobacteraceae bacterium, assembly GCA_031292195.1. Classification (GTDB taxonomy): domain Bacteria; phylum Desulfobacterota; class Syntrophobacteria; order Syntrophobacterales; family Syntrophobacteraceae; genus SbD1. Next base: position 23,849 of record JARLHP010000046.1, on the reverse strand, counting down.
ATCGACGGTCAATTTGTCAGCGACGACACTTCTTTCATAAGCGTAAAAGACATCATCGTACTACGGGGTTTCGGGGTATTCGATTTTCTGATCACATACCGGAAGCGCCCTTTTCATTTGGAAGAACACGTTAGCAGGCTCGAGAATTCCGCGAAGCAGATCGGCCTGGAAATCCGCCCCGGGAACTCCGAGATCTGCCAAATCGTGCGGGAAACGGTCTTAAGAAATCCCCACCACACCGAGTCGGCCATCCGCATCGTCTATACCGGCGGGATCAGCTCGGACGGTATAAACCCGGAAGGCCGCGGAATCCTGATGGTGATGGCCACTCAAAAACAAGACGTGCCGACCCACCTGTACACGGAGGGCGCCGGGGTGATCACGGTCGACGCGGCCAGGTTCATGCCGGCGGCCAAGAGCACCTGTTATCTGTCCGCCGTTCTTGCCACCCGGGCGGCCAAAAGCCAGGGGGCGGTCGAGGCCTTGTACGTCGATCGTGATAACCGCATTCTGGAGGGCGCCACCACCAATTTTTTCTGTTTTATGGGCGGCCGACTGGTTACCCCCCGCCAGGATGTGCTGTCCGGGGTGACTCGAAGCGTCATAACCGAGCTGGCAAAAGGTCTCTACGAGATCGAAGCCAGGGAGGTGCGAATGTCTGAATTGGGCGAAATGGAGGAGGCTTTCATAACTGCTTCCAACAAGGAGGTTATGCCGGTTGTGAGGGTCGACGACCTGCGGATTGGAAACGGCCGTGTTGGTGAGCACGTGCGTAAGATGATGAAAGCTTTCCGAGATTACACGGAGGATTACGGCTTGGGCAAATCCCGGTTGCGCCTGTCCGAGACTCCCTTTGAGGCAGAGCCTGTGCAACCCTCCGGTGAGGAGTCGGCCGGCTTGTGCGACCGTGATCGAGTCTAATCACATGGGATTGACCGATTTATCGGTAAAAGAATACGTGCAAAGAATCGCCGCCGGCACCGCCACGCCCGGGGGAGGCAGCGTGTGCGCTCTGGTCTGCGCCCTCAGCGCCGCTCTTTGCCTCATGACCGCCCATCTCACTCTTGGCCGGAAAAAATACAGCCATGCCTGGAGTGTGATGGAGGAACTCAGCCAATCCATGGAGGGGTTGCTCTCGCGTTCACTCAAACTGGCGGAGCAGGATGCGGAAGCCTACGATAAAGTTCTGGCCGCTTTCAAAATGGTCCGGGAGGGCAAAGCGCGCCCGGAAAGCATTCAGGACGCCATGAAACAGGCCGCGGTCATCCCCCTGGAAACTCTTCGAACCCTGGCAAAGATCACCGACCTGGTCGAAGAAGTTATCGAAAAGGGCAATCCCAACTGCCTTTGCGACGCCGCCGTTGCAGTCCAGTTGATTCGGGCGGCATCCAAGGGCGCGGCCTATAATGTCCGGGCCAATCTTTCGAAGATCGACGACCATAATTTCACATCTCGACTGCAAAGCGAGACGACCTCTTTGGAAAACACCCTCGAACAGGCCGCGGTCCGCTTCGAAGCCTTCATCGAACTCCTCCTGTCTTCCTGAGGCGGTGGGACCGCCGGCCGGGATTGCCAAGCCCGGGCGGTCGGTCTGATCATCAAGCCGGCGGTGGGATCGCCATCCGGGATTGCCGCGCCCGGCGGTGGGACGACCGCCACGGGCTTTCAGGGCTCGTAAAGAATTCATCCCGGCGCTACGGACAAAACTCCTTAAAAACGGTCCGGATCTCCCTTCGCAGGCGCAGGACGTCCTGCCAGGTTTCGACCCCATCCGCGTCGATGTGAGGGGGCCAGAGTCCAAGCGAAAGCATCGCTTCGAAGCGGCCTTGATCCAGCTTGGCGGCACTGGAGTTGGTATGAAGCCGGACTCGGTGGTCAAGGGCGCGGAGCGCTCGAAAAGAGCCGGCAAGTTTATCCAAGCCTGGTTTCGTATAACGTTTCGAGAATTTTTCCACCAACAGCCTCACCGAGCGGCCGGCAAACGGCGACCGGTCCTCGGAAACCGGCGTCCTCCCTTCGGCCCGACCGGTGGTGAGCAGTTCGCCCTGAACGATAAACTCAATGTCGGCAAGCCCCCCCATTCCGAGCTTCAAGTCGATTTCCACGCCGCTTTCGGCGGCGCGCTCCTTTTCCATGCGGCCACGCAAATGGCAAATCCTGGGCCACACCGATTCGGGATCCCTGGGACTCGAACAGATTTGCCCCGCCTTTTCCTCGATCCAGCGTCCAAGACAATCATCCCCCGCAAGGTGACGCAGCCTGAGGAGTGCCTGGATTTCCCAGATATCGGCCTTGCCGTAATATTCCAGCCAGGACTGGGGTGTTACGACCAGCGGACCGTGGGTTCCGGTCGGCCGCAGCCTCACGTCCATGGGGTAGCCGGGCCCCTCGGCCAGGGGGATCTGGAGCATGTTCATAAAACGTTGAATCAGCCGGATAACGTGGCCCGGAATCATGTCCTCCCGCTCGTTTCCTCCTGGCGAGTACACGAACACCAGGTCGAGATCCGAGAGATAACTCATTTCCCCGCTTCCAAGCTTGCCCATTCCGAGCACCGAAAGCGGCAACTCCCCCGGCAGTCCGAGATCGTCTTTGACCGCTGCGAGCGTACGGCGAATCACAAAATCGGCCAGGTAAGTCAATTCCTCTTCGAGGGCCGCAAAATCGAGACTCCCCCCCAGGTCGGCCAGAGCCAGCCGGATGGTTCGCTCGTTTTTGAGCTTTCTTATCCACTCCAGCTTTTCTCCGTAATCCCCTGCCCTTTCCACCAGTTCAAAGGCGGACCTCTTCCATTTTCCGGCCGGTTCAAAGCCTTGCGGCCCACCCGTGCAGCCTTCAACCAGCGCGGGATTATGAGTGAGAAGCGCCGCTACAAGCTCACTCGCTCCGATCGCCCTGCAGAAGGGCTCGATCCAGGGCTCACCCGAACTGAACAGCTTCATCAGACCGGTCCTGCGCGCGACCCTTGCAAAGTAGGCATCCACCGGCGTGCCGCCGGCCGGCGTGTCGCCGGAGACGGGGTGCCCCGGCGTGCCGCCGGGGTCGGGGCGCCGGCTGGGGGAATCGCCGCCAGTGAAAAACGGCGTGCCTCCGGAGTCGGTTTTTTCCTCGAAAAGATCGCGAAACGCGGCGTGCACGGTTTGGCAGTGCGACGAGAGCGCCTTTAGAAAAGCACGCTCGTCATCTTCGAAGCCCATGGCCAAGGTGAGCCTCATTCGGCCTTCCTCACCGAGAGGCATCTGCTGGGTGTGACGGTTTTGATCGAGTTGCACGCGGTGTTCGACGTTGCGCAGGAAAACATAGGAGGACTTGAGATCGGAAGCGGTCTCTCGCGGCAGGAGCCCCAGGCCAACAAGCTTATCGAGGCAGCGCAGGGTGTTGGGTTCGTCGAGTTCGGGCTTTCGCCCGCCATATATCAGCTGCAGGGACTGGACCAGAAATTCGATCTCTCTAATCCCGCCGATGCCCAGCTTCACATCGTAGCCCCTGGCGTTCGGGCGAAACCGGCCGGCTTCCTCCACCACCCGGTTTCGCATCTCCTTTATTTCCGCCAGGGCCTGGAAATCGAGAAACCTGCGAAACACAAAGGGGCGCACTTCACGGATGAATCCGTTTCCCTCGGAGCGGTCCCCCGCGACGGGCCGGCATTTTAACAGCATCTGGCGCTCCCACGCCCTGCCGTGCAGCAGGTAATGCTCGATCGCCCCGCTCATCGAGGGCACCAGAATGCCGTCTTTACCGCTGGGCCGCAGCCGGAAATCCACCTGAAAAACGCGGTCTCCCTCGAACTGGTCGGACATGAGCCTGGAGAGCCGGTGGGTCAGCATGCTGACCAAGCGGGCAGGCGAGGAATCCAGCTCTGCGCCCTGCGATTCAGCCAGGGCGCAACCCGGCCCCGGCGGCACGCCGGCGGGTTGAAGGAAAATGAGGTCGATGTCGGATACGTAATTGAGTTCCCGGCCGCCCAGTTTGCCCAAACCCAGAATAACCAGCGGAATGGGGCCATCGAGCAGCCGCCGGCCGGCCGGTTCCACGTCCGGGAGCCACCAGTCGGGATGGGCCCAAAGGACTTCCAGACCGACCTGGAGAGCCACCGATGCCAGGTCGCTCAACTGGACGGTCGTTTCGGCCAGGTCGGCGAAATGGCAGTAATCCCTTGCGCCTATTCGCAAAAAATGGAGCTGCTTGAAGCGGCGGAAGATTCGCAGCAGATCGTTGAAGGAGCCGGCCTTCGCGGCCTCGCCCAGGAGGGCCGCATAGAGCCCCGTAAGAGGATAGCGGCGTTTGAGGTTTCCCCCGCCAAGAAGCCACTCTTCGCAGGACGGATCGTTTCGCAGAAGAATTGCGAAGTATTGAGAGCATTTTCGGAAATATTCGATCTCGGACATTGATCCCCCCTCGGGCGGCAAAGAACTATAATCCACCGCAGAGCCGCAGAGAACGCAGAGATGGCAAACGTTATATACCCGGTCCTTTCTTCGCGCTCTCTGCGGTGAAAAGGCGGTGAAAAGATTTTGTTGGGCTGCGCTGCGCTTAGCCCAACCTACAGCGCTTAGCCCAACAAGCAGCGTCTCCGCGGTGGATTCGGTTTTTATTGCATCCGGCCGCAACTTTATCATAGTATGGCCCGCGCTGAACATTCCGGGGTTCTATAAAAGTTTGCCATTTCGCGCGTACCCGTTACAATTGTGTTTCAAGAACATCTCCGGAATAGAATTGAATTTTTACCAGTGGAATCGAAGCTGCGAGGAACCTTTTATGAGTCTTCCCTGGAATCGCCCCAAAGCAGTTCTTTTGCTGGAGGACGGGACCGTTTTTCACGGATACGCCTTTTCGGGCAGCGGCAGGACGCCGGGAGAGGTGGTTTTCAACACCAGCATGACCGGCTACCAGGAGGTGCTGACCGATCCGTCCTACAAAGGCCAGATCGTGACGATGACCTATCCTTTGACCGGCACTTACGGCATCAACAAAGACGATATGGAATCGGCCGCCGTCCAGGTGGAAGGTTTCATCGTCAAGGAATACCAGGATTTTGCCAGCAACTGGCAAAGTGAGCGATCCCTGGCCGATTTTCTGGCCGAATACGGTAAAATCGGTATAGAGGGCATAGACACGCGCGCGCTTACCAGGCACCTGCGGGTAAGCGGGGCGATGCGCGGAATCATCGCCACCGACACCGACAACCTGGCCGAACTGATGGAGCAGATCCGGGCATACCCGGGGTTGAACGGGATAGACCTGGTGAAGGAAGTTACCTGTAAGAAGCCTTACCGGTGGCTAAACGGCAAAAGAGAAGAAATCGATTCCCCCGACTGGCTGCCAAGCGACTCCAGGCTGCGGGTGGCGGCTCTTGACTGCGGGATAAAGTACAATATTCTTCGCATGCTGGAAAATCGGGGCTGCCAGGTGCTTGTTTTTCCGGCCGACACCAGCGCTTCGCAGATTCTATCCTGCAACCCGGACGGAATTTTTCTTTCCAACGGTCCGGGCGACCCTTCCGCCGTCCACTACGTTGTGGAAACGGTCCGGAGCCTTTTGGGCCAAAAACCCCTGTTCGGCATCTGCCTTGGCCACCAGATGATGGGACTGGCGATGGGGGGAAAGACTTTCAAGCTGAAATTCGGCCACCGCGGCGCAAACCAGCCGGTAAAGGATCTGACCACCGGCAAAATCGAGATCACCTCGCAGAACCACGGGTTCAGCGTCGATCAGGAATCTCTATCGCACATGCCTGTAAGGCTCACGCACATAAACCTCAATGACAACACCCTGGAAGGTCTGGCTCACCTGGAGCTTCCCGCCTTCTGTGTCCAGTATCACCCGGAAGCCTCTCCCGGCCCCCATGACGCCTCTTACCTTTTCGACCGGTTTATGGACATGATCGAAAAATATAAGCCGGCCATGAAAGCAGTCGTATAACGAGCGAGCATTCAAGGAAGCCCAGTTAAATGCCCAAACGCACAGATATAAAGAAGATACTGCTGATCGGCTCGGGTCCTATCATCATAAGCCAGGCCTGCGAATTCGACTACTCCGGCACCCAGGCGTGCAAGGCGCTACGCGAAGACGGCTATGAAATAGTGCTGCTAAACAGCAACCCGGCGACCATCATGACCGACCCGGAGACGGCCGACCGCACCTATATAGAGCCGATAACCCCCGAGGTTGTCGAAAAGATCATTCGGCGAGAGCGCCCCGACGCCCTGCTTCCCACCCTGGGGGGGCAAACGGCCCTCAACGTGGCGGTGAGAGTGGCCGAGAAGGGCATTTTGGAAGAATTCGGCGTGGAGATGATAGGGGCCAGCACGGCGGTCATAAAAAAGGCCGAAGACCGGCAGCTTTTTCGAGACGCCATGGCCAACATCAATCTGAGGGTGCCCGAGAGCATTATCGTGAGCAACCTCGACGAGGCCGAACAGTTCGCGCGCAAGATCGGCTATCCGGTCATCGTTCGACCTTCGTTTACCCTGGGGGGCACCGGGGGGGGGGTGGCCTACAACCGGGAAGAACTCCTGGAGCAGACCCAGCGGGGCCTGGACGCGAGCATGATCCGTTCGGTAATGCTCGAAGAGTCCGTTTTGGGCTGGAAGGAATTCGAACTCGAGGTGATGCGCGACTACATGGACAACGTCGTCATCATCTGTTCGATCGAAAACCTCGATCCGATGGGGGTGCACACCGGTGACTCCATAACCGTCGCCCCGGCCCAGACGCTGACCGACCGCGAATACCAGAATTTGCGCGACGCCTCCATAGCCATACTGCGTGAAATCGGGGTGGAAACCGGCGGCTCGAACGTCCAGTTCGCCATAAACCCGGCTAACGGCGAAATGGTGGTAATCGAGATGAACCCGCGCGTTTCGCGCTCCTCGGCCCTGGCCTCCAAGGCCACCGGGTTTCCCATAGCCAAGATTGCCGCAAAGCTCGCCGTGGGCTATTCGCTGGACGAGATCGCAAACGATATCACCCGCGAAACCAGGGCGTCCTTCGAACCGACCATCGATTACTGCGTGGTCAAGATCCCCAGGTTTACCTTCGAAAAATTTCCCCGCGCGGACGATGTCCTCTCCACGGCCATGAAATCGGTGGGAGAGACGATGGCCATCGGACGAACCTTCAAGGAGGCGCTGCAAAAAGCCATCCGGTCCCTGGAGATCGGCCGCTACGGGTTCGGCGACCCTCCCGCAGGCATCGATGCCGAACAAATCGACCAGCTGAAGCTGGCGCTCTCCAAGCCCAACTCCCAACGACTCTTCCAGATAGCCGAGGCCATAAAGCTGGGCATATCGCTGGAGGAAATCAACCGGCTCACCTTCATCGACCCCTGGTTTTTAAAGCATATCGGCGAAATCGTGGAAATGGAGCAGGCCATAAGTTGCTCGGCTGCCTCGGGGGCGGCATTTCTGGATAACGGCGAACAGCTTCGATGCGCCAAGGCGTGGGGATTTTCGGACCGCCGCCTGGGGGAGCTTACCGGAGTCGATGAGGAGACGGTGCGCCGCCAACGGTTTCTCCACGGCATAAAGCCCGTCTACAAGCTGGTGGACACCTGCGCCGCCGAGTTCGAAGCCTACACCCCCTACTACTATTCCACCTATGAAACCGAGGACGAAGCACGTCCATCGCAGAAGCCCAAAGTGGTAATCCTGGGCGGGGGACCCAACCGGATCGGGCAGGGCATCGAGTTCGACTACTGCTGCGTGCACGCTTCCTTCGCCCTGCGAGAGGAAGAGCATGAATCGATCATGGTCAACTCCAACCCGGAGACCGTTTCGACCGACTACGATACCTCCGACAAGCTCTATTTCGAGCCCCTTACCCGCGAGGACGTTCTGCACATACTGGAGAGCGAAAAACCGAAGGGGCTGATCGTGCAGTTCGGGGGCCAGACGCCGCTCAACCTGGCTGTGCCGCTGGAAAAAGCCGGCGCCACCATTCTGGGCACCTCCCCCGACGCTATCGACCGGGCCGAGAACCGTAAGAGGTTCCAGCAACTGCTGCACAAACTGGGGCTCAAACAGCCCGAAAACGCCACGGCGTTCAACTACCAGGAGGCTTGCGAGGCCGCCGACAAGATAGGGTTCCCGGTGGTGGTGCGCCCCTCCTACGTGCTTGGCGGAAGGGCCATGGAGATAGTCTACGATAAAACCCGGCTGGCAAAGTTCATGAAAACGGCCGTAAACGTCTCGCCGGGCCACCCCATCCTCATAGACAAATTTATCGAAGACGCCATCGAGTTGGATGTTGACGCCATCAGTGACGGAAAGGTTACAATTATCGGCGGCATCATGGAGCACATCGAGCAGGCGGGAATTCATTCCGGAGACTCGGCTTGCGTGCTTCCGCCCTACAGCGTCTCCAAGGAGATACAGGCGGAAATCAGGAGGCAGACCAGGCTGCTGGCCGATGAACTGGGTGTGCTGGGCCTCATGAACATCCAGTATGCCATCAAGAACGGCGAGGTTTTCATCCTGGAGGTAAACCCGAGGGCATCCCGCACGGTCCCGTTTGTAAGCAAGGCTATCGGGTGTCCTCTGGCCAAGCTGGCCACCAAGGTCATGCTGGGAAAGAGCCTCAAGGAACTGGGGTTGGAAAGGGAAATCGAACCCGAGCACATATCGGTGAAAGAGGCGGTCTTCCCCTTTTCACGTTTTCCGAAAGTGGACACCCTGCTCAGCCCGGAGATGAAGTCGACGGGCGAGGTCATGGGGATCGGGGAAAGCTTCGGGATCGCCTTTGCAAAAGCCCAGTCCGCGGCGGGCTATGAACTGCCCACGGGCGGAACCGTTTTTATAAGCGTTCACGATGGAGATAAGCTCAAGGCGCTTTCCGCGGCCGGAAAGTTCATCAAACTGGGATTCAAACTGATTGCCACCGAGGGGACCGCGGCGTTCCTGGAGCGCAACGGCATAGCCGCGGACCGCGTATACAAATTGAAAGAGGGCCGTCCCAACGTTGTGGACAAGATAAAAAACGGCCAGATACAACTGATAGTCAATACGAGTCTAGGCAAGAAGACTACCTCGGACTCGTATGAAATCAGGCGCGCAACGGTCATGTACAATATTCCCTACGCCACAACCGTTGCCGGGGCGCAGGCCATAGCCGAAGCGGTATCGGCCCTGCAGAAGGGCGACTGGCAGGTAAAAACGCTCCAGGAGTACCACCGTGAAATCAAGGGGAAATAGGTTTCGAAAGGATAGAACAGTGACAGAAAACAAGCTGCCTGAGTGCGACGACTTCGCCACAGGGCGGATTTTGACGCCATATATTCCGACCAAAAAGGAAGAGTGCGGCATCTTCGGGGTTTTCGGCCATGAGGACGCGGCCAAACTTTCCTATTTCGGCCTCTACGCGCTTCAGCATCGTGGCCAGGAAAGCGGTGGAATCGCAGTCTCGGACGGCAGCCGGATCATCGCGCACAAGAGCATGGGGCTGGTCCACGACATATTCAACGAAGAGATCCTCCAGTCGCTCAAGGGCTACGTGGCCATAGGTCACGTGCGCTACTCCACCACCGGCTCATCCCTTGCCTCCAACGCGCAGCCTTTCGTGGTTTTCCACGGCAACAACCACTATGCCATCGGCCACAACGGCAACCTGGTAAACGCAGTCGAACTGCGGCGCGAACTGGAGAGAAAGGGAGCGATTTTTCGCTCCACGATGGACACCGAAATCTTCATGCACCTGCTGGCCAGGAATCTGTCCTACGGTATTGAGGAAGCCCTGGTAGAGACCTTAAAAAGGGTCCAGGGCGCCTACTCGCTGGTTATGAGCACCAAAGACACGCTCATCGGGGTGCGGGACCCCAACGGTTTCAGGCCCCTTTGCCTGGGCGAAATGGAGGGCGGCGGTTATGTGCTGGCTTCGGAGACCTGCGCCCTGGACCTGGTGGAGGCCACCTACATCCGGGATGTGGAGCCGGGGGAAATCCTGATTATCGACGAGGACGGTCTACGTTCGATTTTCCCTTTTCCCAAAAAGCCTCCGTCTTATTGCATTTTTGAATTCATCTACTTCGCAAGACCGGACAGCAATATTTTCAACCAGAACGTCTACATGTTCCGAAAGAGGCTGGGGACGCTGCTGGCCAAGGAGAACCCCTCGGTCCACGCCGATTTGCTCATGCCCTTCCCCGACTCGGGAAATTACGCCGCCATCGGGTTTGCCCATACCAACAATATTCCCCTGGAAATGGGGGTGATACGAAATCATTACGTGGGCCGCACGTTCATTCAACCCAGCCAGGCGATGCGCCAATTCCAGGTGAAAGTCAAATTGAACCCGGTGCGTGGATTGCTGAAGGATAAGAGCGTTCTTCTGGTGGAGGACTCCATAATTCGGGGCACCACCACCAAGACCAGGATCAACTCGCTGCGACAAGCCGGGGCGAAAGAGATTCACATGCTGGTCAGCTGCCCCCCTCACCGCTTCCCCTGCCCTTACGGAATCGACTTTTCGACCAAGGGCGAATTGATCGCCGCCTCACACACGGTGGCGGAAACGCGGGATTACATCGGCCTCGATTCGCTCAATTACCTGAGCATCGAAGGATTGCTGGAAGCCGCCGGGGCGGTGTCGAGCGACCATCCCTTCTGCCTTGCGTGCTTTAACGGGGACTATCCGGTTCAATTCGTCGATGAGGTCGGAAAACATTGCTTCGAGGATAGAGATCCGATGCGTCCCGGATGTAATCTCCGTGCTTGAGTCTTACCTTCAGTTTTCGATAGAAAGGAACTGAGGACTCAAAACTTTATAAATGTATAATCAACTCATCTACTTTATCGTAGTGCTGCTGCTTTTCAGCATCCAGCCTCAAACAGGCAGGCCGCCTGCGGTCCACTGGCCGGATGCTCTCTACATCGCCGCCCTGTTTTGTTTTTTTATCTTCTGCTGCCGGCGCGCTTTTGCCAGACTGCGAAAGCCCGCCACTGAAGGCGCTCCCGCGTCCGCACTCAGCCGCGCCTATTTCCGCTCGGAGACGTTTTTATCCATCGCGGCCATCGGGTTTCTCGGAACCTATCTGTACGGCTTCAATCTTGGCGCCTTCCTGGGCGTAATTCCCGGCTACAACAAGTTCATGACCGTCTCGGGAATTATCGGCCTGGCGATCTACATGCTCCACCTGGCGGTGGTCTGGTATTTCGGCCAGCCGGTCCACGATGCGCTCTCCGGCGCCGAGTCATCCCGAGCGCATTTCATAAAGGGACACCTTTCCTTCAGTTCCGTCATCCTGGCGCCCTGGCTCCTGATCTCCATCGCCGCCGACCTGCTGGAGTTAATTAAAGCGCCCGCTTTCATGTCTTCGGATCTGGCCCAGGTGGCGATGATTTCCGTGGCGCTGGTCGGGTTCGTGATGTTCGGTCCCTGGCTGGTGATTCGGCTGTGGGGCTGCAAGCCGCTCCCGCAGGATTTTAAAAAGTATGAACTGCAGGAATTTTGCGAGCAACATGACTTCAAAACCGGCGGGCTCCTCCTCTGGCCGCTTTTCGGCGCGGAGATCCTGACGGCCGGCGTGGTGGGCATTCTGCCTCGGTTGCGCTACATCCTGATTACATCCGGTTTGTTGGACGCGCTGGACATTGGCGAACTCAAAGCCGTAATCGCCCACGAGATGGGGCACGTGCGAAAAAAACACATGCTCCTGTTCGTGGCGCTTTTGATCCTTTTCGTCGTCCTGGTGGGAAACCTGGGCGACACTTTGAAGTGGCTGGCGCTGTCCAACAGGACCATCTTCGACTGGTCGGTCGCCACCAGCGGTTTTGCCCCCTCCCTGTTTTCTCTTCTTTCCGCTCTGCCCATAGCCCTGGCAATGGTCCTTTTTCTGAGGTTCGTCTTCGGCTATTTTCTGCGCAACAGCGAGCGGCAGGCCGACCTCTACGCCATGGAACTGGTGGGAAGTCCTCAGCCGCTGATCACCTCCCTTCAGAAGATAGCCTACTACAGCGGCCGGATAGAAGACCTACCCAGCTGGCACCATTACAGCATCAGGCAAAGAGTCGATTTTTTGGTGGAGGCTTTCAGGAACCGGGACCTGGTCCGCAGGCACAACCGCAAACTCTACGGGTCCGCCCTGATATTTGCGGCGGTGGTTTCCGGTCTTATTTTCGCCAATTATAGGGCCAACAAGGCCGGTCTTTCCAGTGAGCTTCAAACCATCGTCAATCTTCGAACACTCGAACACGCCATTGCGCAAGACCCGGACAATGTGGAGTATCTTTCGGCCTACGGGACTCTTCTCTGCCAGACGGGCAGATACTCGGAAGGCGAATCGGTCCTGAGGGCGGCCATTTCCAGGACGCCCGACGATGCAACCGCCTTGAACAACCTGGCCTGGCTCTATGCGACCGGCCCCTATTCCTACCGCCACCCGGAGGAAGCCCTAAAACTGGCGTTGAAGGCCGCATCCCTCGACCCCGCCCCCATTTTTCTGGATACGCTGGCCGAGGCTTATTACGCCAACGGCATGTATGCGGACGCGGTGTCCACCATCGACGAGGCGATCTCGCAGGGGGGCACTCTGCACGATTACCTGCTCAAGCAGAAAGAAAAATTTGAAAAAGCCTTGTCGGGTGAATTGCGCAATACATGAAGAGCCGGTGAATGGGTGAATCGGTGAATCGGAAGAGCCGGTTAATCGGGTGCCGGGAGGGACTTTTCGGAGCAGTAATTCACGTCCCCTGGTTGAGACAAAAGCATTCTTCCTTCGCGTCTTAGCTTCTTCGCGTCTTCGCGGCTTCGCGTGAGAAAGCTTTTTGTACTTTCCTGCGCCACCCGGAAATCATGAAAAGAATTATTTCCGTGTGCGGCTTCGCGTGGAAAAACCCTTCCGGTTGGAATTTCGCAGAAAAGTTGTAAATGCGATGCAAACGGGTATAATTGCGCGGGTTTGGGTAGTTCGGAACAATCGCCCGCTCGAAGACTTTGTAATAATTTGCCAATTATGAGGAAAACCGCCATGCATCTTCGAAAAAGATGTGCAGTAACCGGCGGGGCCGGGTTTCTCGGGTCCCATCTTTGCGAACGGCTCCTAAAAGAGCAGCAGGATGTTCTGTGTATCGACAATCTATACACGGGCAGCAAAAGGAACATCGTCGATCTTTTGGCCAACCCCTATTTCGAACTAATGAGGCACGATATCACCTATCCTATGTATATCGAGGTCGACGAGATTTACAACCTTGCCTGTCCCGCCTCTCCCATTCACTATCAGAACGATCCGGTCCAGACCACCAAGGTAAACGTGCACGGGTCGATCAACATGCTGGGGCTGGCCAAGCGATTGAAGATAAAAATCATGCAGGCTTCCACTTCAGAGGTGTACGGCAACCCCTTCGAGCACCCGCAGAAGGAGAGCTACTGGGGCAACGTCAACCCCATCGGTCCCCGGTCCTGCTATGACGAGGGCAAGCGGTGCGCGGAGACTCTTTTTTTCGACTACCACCGGCAGCACGCACTCGATATCAAGGTGGCGAGGATTTTCAACACCTATGGACCCAGGATGCACCCCAACGACGGCCGGGTGGTGTCCAACTTTATCGTTCAGGCCCTGAACGGGCAACCCATCACCATTTATGGAGACGGCAAACAGACCCGCTCCTTTTGCTACGTCGATGACCTGATAGAGGGCTTCATGAGGCTGATGAACTCCCCCAAGGGCTTTACGGGGCCGGTCAATCTTGGAAACCCCGTCGAGTTCACCATCCTGGAGCTGGCGGACATGGTAATCGAAATGACGGGATCGAAGTCCTCTCTGGTTCGCAATCCCCTCCCCCAGGACGATCCGGTAAAACGAAAACCGGATATATCGTTGGCGCGGGAAAAGCTTGGTTGGGAGCCCAAGGTCCCGCTGGAACAGGGGCTTAGAAAGACTATCGATTATTTCGACGACCTGCTGAGATCGAAGGGGTCCGAGGCCGGGCTCCCAACGTATTCGCCAAGAGCCTAAGACAGGGCGGAAAAATTCTTCTCTCGCTCAAACCCCGGTTGCTGACCGAAAGCTCCGATTGATGGTTGAATTTTGATGCGAATGATCGAGCCGATCCTGGAAAAGAACCCCCTGTGGTTGATTTCTTACATGAAGACCAGAGGAAAAAGTCCATGCTGGAATTCAAGCAAGAGAGGTTCGGTTCCAGGATCGTTTTGCCTGGCGGTCTGGAGGCCGACAGGCAAATCGAGGTCCGGGTAAACCCCGTTACGGGACGTACTTGCCGCATCACCTACAGTCGGGGCGAAGAGCGCGAAGCCGGCGCCGAGACTCTGCCGGCGCCCCCGCCTTTTGCCGAGGACAGGGCATCGTGTCCATTCTGCCGCGCGCGGGTCTTGACCCATACCCCGAAACTGCCGCCCGATTTGTGGTCCGAAGGATGTATAAGGCGTGGAACTTCCATCCTTTTTCCCAACTTGTTCCCCTATGGACGCTACTCCGCGGTGTCCATTTTCGACGACAACCACTTCGTGGAGATAGGGACGGCCTCCCTGCAATCCTATGTGGACAGCTTCCTCAACAGCCGGGACTATCTCCTGCGCATTGCATCCTATGACACCGCGGCGGTTTTCATGGCGATCACCCAGAATCACCTTCCCTCGGCGGGAGGGTCTCTGCTCCACCCGCATCTGCAGATTCAGGCCGATCGCATTCCCGCAAATTTCCAGCGCATTCTGCAGGTTCGCGCCTCTCAGTACCGGTTGCGCACCGGCTCGCGTCTTTTCTCCGACTACCTCCAGGCGGAGCAGAAATCAGATCAACGCTATATCGGGCCTACAGGCTCCTGGCATTGGCTGGCAGCTTTTGCGCCGGAGGGCTTTTTCGAGATATGGGGTCTCCTGCCGACCGTTTGCTCTCTTGGACAAGTCACCGAAGTTCAATGGGAAGACCTGGCGCGGGGAGTTCTTAACACACAGCGCTTCTACCGGAGCCTGGGCCGCAATGGATACAACCTGGGGATGCTTTTGCTCGAAGACGGCTCGGACGATGTGGAGCTGCGGGTGGTCATGACCGTGCGCAGCAATTATGCTCCATGGGTGCGCAGTGATTTTACCGGTTTCGAGGTAATGTTGGGTGACATGGCAACTTTCAGCGCTCCGGAGCTAACCTGCCGGAAGGCGCGGCCGTTCTGGCGAACACAAATTCCGGCCTAGGCGTTTGGTCTTTCGAGGAGTGGGGTGTGCGGGACGAAACTAAAACCAAAGAGCAACTCTTGGCCGAACTCTGCCAACTCCGTGAGCGGGTTCATCAATTGGAGCAGGAGTGTGTACGGGCCGGAGGGGCCGAGAAAACTTCCGGGGAAAGTGAGGAGCGGTATCGAACATTGTTCGACGGCATGACCGAAGGTTTCGCACTGCACGAGATCGTCACCGATGAACAGGACCGGCCAACGGACTACCGCTTTCTGGATGTCAACCCTGCCTTTGAGCGGTTGACTGGGCTCAAGCGGGCGGAATTGCTCGGCAAATGCGTGCTGGAGGTCCTTCCGGACATCGAACCATCCTGGATCGAAAATTACGATCGGGTCGCATTGACCGGCAAGCCGGTACACTTCGAAGCCTACAGCACGGGCATGGGCCGCTGGTTCGATGTCTTCGCCTATCGGCCCGCCCCCCGGCAATTTGCGGTCATGTTCACAGAGATTACCGGACGAAAGCATGCCGAAGAGGCATTGAGAGGAAGCGAGCAGCACTTCCGGACCTTGGTGGAAAGCGCCCCCGATGCCATATTCATCCGTGTGGGCGGTCGTTTTGTCTTCGTCAACAAAGCCGCCGTGGATCTTTTTGGCGCCACATCGAAAGATCAATTGATCGGCGCCCCTGTAATCGAGCGACTTCATCCGGACAGCCGCGAGATCATTCGCGAACGCATGCGTTTGCTGACCGAAAAATGTACACCTGTTCCCACAATCGAACATCAATACATAAAGCTCGATGGAAGCACAGTCGATGTACAAGCATCAGGAGTGCCCTTTGGATATGAGGGAAATAGCGGTGCACTTGTTTTTGTCAGGAATATCACCGAACAGAAGGTTGCCGAGAATGCTCTTTTGTCCAGTGAGAACAAATACAAAGAACTTTTCCATCAATTCAATGCGGTACTGGAAGCCATCCCGGACCGTCTGACGTTCATCGCTAAAGATTTCAAGACCTTGTGGGCAAATAGAAAGGCGGTTGAAAGCATGGTATCCGGGGATGGCCGTTCCATCGGAGACTGCTGCTATAAGCTGTGGCACAGTCGAACCCGGCCATGCGATAGATGCTTTTTACCGCAGGTCATCGCATCGGGCGAACCCACTACGGAGACCATTTCTGAACCGGATGGAAAAATCTGGGAATACAGATTTATCCCCGTCAAGGACGATGCGGGGATGGTCTCAAACGTCGTGAGGCTTGGAAGGGACATAACGGAACATCGCAGCCTCGAGGCGCAGTTGAGGCAAGCTCAAAAGCTGGAAGCCATCGGGACTCTGGCCGGCGGCATTGCACATGACTTCAACAACATTCTGGGCGCCATCATGGGCTATACCGAAATGGCGTTGATGGACACCGCCGAAAACGATCCCATAAAACATGACCTGCAAGAAGTCTTCAAAGCCGCCATCCGCGCCAGAGACCTCGTGAAGCAAATCCTGGCGTTCAGCCGCAAGGGGGAAGCGCAATCACGACAACGTATCGAGATTGCCCCCGTCATTAAAGAGGCCTCGAAGTTGCTGAGGGCGGCCTTGCCCAGCACCATAGATTTGCAGCAGCAAATCTCTAAAAACCCCGCAATCGTGATTGGTGACCCGACCCAGTTGCACCAGGTGGTGGTCAATCTTTGCACCAATGCGGCCCACGCGATGCGAAAAAACGGGGGCATACTGAAGGTGACCCTGGGAGAAGTGGTGCTGGATGCGGACGCGGCCGCCGCCTATGAAGACCTGCAGCCCGGAGCCTATGTGAGACTGGCGGTAAGCGATACCGGCCACGGAATGGATGCGGCCACCCTGGAACGAATCTTCGACCCGTATTTCACCACCAAGGAAGTGGGTGAAGGAAGCGGCCTGGGGCTTGCAGTAGTGCACGGAATCGTCAAGCGTCACGAGGGGGCGATTCGGGTCGACAGTGAACCGGGAAAGGGAACCGCATTCGAAATCCTTTTGCCGGGCATCGCACATAATTCAGCAGGGAATCAGATCGAGCCCGAGCAACTCCCGGGGGGGACCGAGCGCATCCTGTTGGTTGACGATGAATTAGCGCTGGCGACCCTGAGCAAACGAATGCTCGTTAATCTCGGCTACCAGGTAACAGCCCTGACCAGCAGCCTCGAGGCCATCGAACTGTTTCAATCCAAGCCGGAGGCGTTCGACCTGGTCATAACGGATTTCACCATGCCGCACATGACCGGGGTGGAGATGGCCAGGGGAATGCTCGAAATAAGACGCGATATCCCCATTGTGCTTTGTACCGGATATAGCGATATCATGGGCGAGAATACGGCCAAAGAAATCGGCATTCACGCATTTATAATGAAACCCTTCGGCCGCCGCAATCTTGCCCGGGTAGTTCGTCGCGTTTTCGACCAGGCAGCGCAGTGATAGCCCCCACAGGGACATGAGCGCCCCTGCACTCCCGCAGGATCCGGAGCGCGGGCGGCTGTGCCGCACGGCATGGCCCGCGACCGGCGCGCCGGTGGCTTTCTCATGGCGAGAGATTGCGGATAGCTAAAGGCGAAGCAACTCTCTGTTGTCGACAAGATACGGTTCATCGAGCGACTGGCGCCCCAGATAGAGCAGGAATTAATGCCTTGCAATCATGCTGGGCGAAAACCGCTTCTGGGCCTGTGGAGAGGGTTGGAACTCTCGGAAGAAGATATTGCCCGGGCGCGGCGGGAAGCCTGGCGCGAGTTTCCCCGTAAGGATATCTGATGCCGGACTATGTCACTGACACGCATAGTTTGATCTGGTTCCTTGAAAATAGCCTGCGGTTTCATTGATGAAGGGTGAATGTTATGCTTACGGAATATATACGTGAAGCCATGAACAAGGCACATTATGAGATTCTGCCGGATGGTGAAGGTTACTTCGGCGGGATAGAAACCCTGCCGGGAGTATGGGCCAACGCGGAGACGCTGGAGGCCTGCCGGGATGAGTTGCAGGAAGTGTTGGAGGAATGGATCATTGTTGGTCTCAAGAAGGGACACTCGATTCCCGCATTAGAAAGCGTCAACCTCGATGTGAGCGAAGTAGCCTGATGCCGAAGTCCCATTAAACGCAAAGATCCAATTCACTACATGCGGCAGGCGGGTTTCAGCGGACCGATCTCCGGCGGCCATCATCAGTTCCTGATCAAGGGAGATTTGCGAGTACGGATTCCAAATCCTCATAAGAGCGATATAGGCCAAAATCTTCAAATCGCGCTTATTCTGCAGGAAGCAGTTATCAGCAAAACCGAATGGGAAGAGCTGCAGTAGATGCAGGCCGCCGGATTTTCCCGGACATTGAAATTTCGATTTCCTGCAGATTTGGCATGTCCAGAGCATACGTTCACGAGATGAAAACGGCTCCGCCTTCGGCAAGTTATGTAAACGTCAAATCATGCCGTAATGATTTCGAGATCTTCGACAAATTCAAAATCGACCGGGTTATGTGTCGCAAGGGGGAGTTTGAATCGACGTGCTGTGGCCGCGATCCACGCGTCCTGCGGGGATATGGGGCGTCCAATCACATGACATTTGGCGCGAATTGTCCCCCAATGGCTGCATGACTCGATGTCCGCCGGAAAAATAATGAACTGTTCCAGCGCTTTTCGTAAACGGGCCGTTCGGCGAGATCCCCATTTCCGCACCTCAACCCACTGGAACAGTTCGGCCACCATCATGAAGGAAAGGGCCAGCTTGCAGCCTCGCAGATGGGGCGTGTATAGGTCCATCCCGGGACCGCCCTTCAGTATGAACGAAACGACATTCGTATCGAGCAGGACAGTCCTCATGAATTCCTCAGACGATCTTCCTGGCGCTGTTTGTAGATGTAGTCAATAAAAACATCGCTTGACTCATCCTCCGGCCAGAAGTCGCCTGCGAGTTCTGATAAATCTGAAACGGGAGGAATTCCGCGTGCCTCTATGATTTCCTCGATGGATTTGGGCTTTAAGAAACCGGCAGACTGGTCCTGATCGCAAGAAATATCCAGAAGCTCCGTAACCGCCCTGATCAATTGAAGCTGCTCGCTCGTAGAGAGATCCCTCACGGCTCTGATTAGCGAATCAAGCCTTTTACTCATCTTGCCCTTCCTTCCTCGTAAAACATTCAAATAGGCCTGAACCATGCCTTTCACTATTCTACAGCCTATGAGCGAGCTTCACAAGCGCCGACCCGGCGCCCCCAGGGGCATTTGGTTCAGCCTTGATCTTGATGTAAGACGCCGAGTTACGACCTGTTCTGGATCGTGGGGCGAGAATAGATCGATGGTGTTGTAGGAGCGGCTTCCAGCCGCGATCAAGACAAGGCGCGGCTGGAAGCCGCTCCTACAAAGACTAGGAATTCCCGGCAGAACCAATTTACCGTGCGGCACTCCCAAAGAACTTATCCCCAACGAAAATCACCATCTCGGTTTCTGACGCCGGAAGTCTGAGAGAATGCTATATGCGTTAGACCAAGGGTCCAGGATGGAGGGCTTTGATGCCCCCTGCCCTGTGACGGCGCCATATTATCCGTAGAGATTTTCAATCCACCTGCCGGCCTCTGTGGCGCTAATTTTTCCGAGATAACGCTGGGTAGTCGAGAGATTGTCATGCCGAAGGATCACTTTGCTCACGATTTAAATCGGTACACCCGACGGGGAAGAATATGTGGGGGCGTACCTTCTGAGATCATGTGACCGGAGTAATTCGCTGTGCCGGTCGCTTCTGATTTTGGCAAGATCTTTTGACCTTTGAAATATTTGCGTGCGGGATGTAATATCGGAGCTGAACTTCAAATCCAGATTTCGAACTGACCTCGGCCGCGCTCTTGAGATTCCTCTTGAGGTAAGCGCCCGGACAACAAGTTGCCCAGGCCACCTGCGGGATTATAATAAAGGAGGATGGTGACTCATAAGATTCTCCCAAGACCGTCTGTTTTGGACGACTGCATTCCTGTGGGACAGAGAAATGGTCGTAAGGTCTGGAAGAGCCAGAGCGGGCATCGTTTTTTCACTTGGGATTCCCTCCATGGGGAGGTCGAAGTTTTTGATAGTCGGGGCCGGCATCTTGGCGTCATGGACCCTGTGACCGGAGCCATGACCAAATCCGCAGTTCCGGGAAGGAGGCTCGATGTCTAAAAAACCGAAGTACACCTTCATTGAAATGTGTCTTCGAGGTGAAGCGCTCTTGGATGAGATTGAGGATTATGTAGGAGAATGGCATGATAAAGGTGGATTAGGCCTGGAATTGCATGAGTTTCTCGGCATGGACGAACATGAATACGCACTTTGGATGAGGGACGAATCCGTTTTGCCTTATATCGTCACTGCACGCTTAAATGGAAAGCCCTTAAGTGAAGTGCTGGAGGAAGAAGATCATTTGCTTATCGCTGCCGGATCACAGCAGGGCGGCGCCGGTAAATTATTGAAATGGCTTAAACAACAGAGTCGATTAGATTGAATCGAGATTTATGTCAATCACCATGCCACGTTTTAGTCCCGTCATTCAGGCCACCCTGAAGTCGCAGAATCCGTCAGCGTCCGTAGGTCCGCGTCGCTCTTATATAATTCGGCATATAAGTCGGCGGACTCTTTTAAACTTTCCAGTTCCAAATCCTTCATCAAGCGGCGCAGGGCTGCTCGCACCATGGAGCTTTTGTCTTTGTACCCATATTTCCCATGGTCGTTTAAAAATCCAATCTGAGTTTCTTCTATGCTGAATTTGACTTGCCGCACAATAAGCTCCTATTTCCAGGACTCAAATTGACCCCCGCTTTAGGGCCTAATTGTATGTCTTCCAACCTGATGAATCAAATTCCTTTGTCAACCTCCCGCCGAGGGACGAAAAAGAATAGTATGATCGCACCCACGCCATGCGTGAGGGAAACCAGGGGCGCAGTGCACTGCTTGGAGCGAGAATTTCTACAGAGAAAATCGTGCTCTAAGCTCTAAAAACGGCTGTTTTGGGCATCTCGATCTTTGGCTGGAGCCCATTCGGCTTGGTCCGACCCTGGACGACCCGCTGGAGCCCATTCAGCTTGGTCCGACCTCGGACGCACCGTAGCGCGCCCGAGCGTTTTATGGATTCGAAGCGTTGCGGACCGAATTCGCGGAATCCCTCCAAAGAAACGCATAATTTCATGGGCGTCCCCATCTCACATCCAAATTTTTCCCACGCGTGGAGCATTGCGCGAATGTTGTTAGTGAACTTCCTCGGAAGATTTGGCAGTACATTAACGGTGACACCAGTCACTTCTTGACGGCGGTCTCGCCGTCGCAACCAAATCTTTTGTGGATGCAAAGAAAAACCGTTGGAATGAATAATTGCCGTCAGTTCTAGGCCAGCCTCTACTTGGCCAAGGTCATTCTCAACTGCAATGGCGGCGGGAAAAGTCCGTCGTGAGGTTGAAAAACTCATGTCGTCAGCATAGCGAGTGTAAACGCAACGATTTAAAGCGGCAAGTCGTTGAAGTTGACTGTCCATTTTGGCGCATATCATATTTGATATAATAGGCGAAGTCGGTGCACCTTGAGGGAGAGAGCCCTTATAACAGCATAGATGAGCAAGGAATGTCGCTACTTTTTCTGGGAGGTTATAAGGCGTCGCCATAAACATCCCCCTTACCCGCCCAAAATTGATCGATGGGAAGAAGTCTTTAAGGTCGATGTTTAGAAGGTGCTTTCTGCCTACGTGTCGTTCAGCATTCGTTTTGACACTTTTGGTTGCAATAAAACCATGGACACTATTCTTTGGCCGATATACTTTTTGAAGAACAATATTCAACTTTTGCTGAAGGATTTTGATATTTTTTGTGGGCGCATCAATCCTACGAGGAGCCCCGGATTTCTTCGGTATCTTAAACGATGAGTAGCGCCGACTTTCGTGAGTGCGATATGTCCAGTAAAGGAAATCACTATATTTTACTTCTAAAAGGTCAGCGATATCTTCCGTTCTCCTGAGAGAAAGAAACCGATCTCGAAGAGTTTCTGATGGTGAGCGAAGCTTTAAATCCATGGCTCGCCTGTATACTGAAGCAGAGTGGGAGGGCGCCTGAGGTTGAATTTTCGCTTTTCTCAACGTACGCGAACAGAATAACGTTAACGCAGCACAGAGCGTAAAGGCACCCTTCACAGCAATCGCCGCTGTATCAGCGGCAAGAATGAATTCCTTCCCGCAGGCGCACACTCCGAAAACTTCTATATCACAGCAATTGAATCCTGCGAAACAGTTATTTTACCCCAAATTATCGAACAGGCCTGTATTCGGGGGAATCTGTCATACTGCAAATCCGACGACTGGCGTCCGGGGTCTGCGGGGTCTTACTAACTTAAGAGATTGATAAGAAAGAGCAAAGCAGATTGTGTCCATCTCTAAGTGCCTGAAAAGTCATGGGTAGCAACCCAAAAATAACCCCGTAATTGAACTGGCGTAGCCGGTGGGCGAGACTTGCCACAATTTTGACATGCGAACTTTTTATCTTATGGTCATCATATTTGGAAGACCAGGGCGAACACAGGATTCTGCGCTCAACTATCACAAAGAGCTCCCGGCTAGATGAATATTCGGATTCCCCCTAAGAAAAAAGCTTCACCAGCCGGTTTTTGAACTCCAAACAAAGGCAATCGGAAACCTTGTGCCGGAACAACCGCCCATCCGGACTCGCCCCGTAAATCACCGCGTCGCGCAGGAAAATGGTAATAAGCGTCTTGCCCATCGCCCGCCTTCGGGCGAAATGTGTCTGGGGGCCGCCTGGCCCCTCCGCCTCAGTGAGCCTTGCCGGAACGGTCTTCTCGGATGGCGCCCTCGCGAACGCAAGGACTTCTTCCCTTTCAGCAGAACCCAGGGATTTAAAGAAGTTCAGAATCCGCCCAAGCCTTAAGAGAGTCACCGAGTCCTGCCGGCTGGTGGTGTCGGAGATGGGGAGAGCGGTCGAACGCCATTGGGAAAGGGCGCCGGGAAGAAGACCCGAGGCTTTGCATTTTTCGAAATCGATGCTCCCGGGAGAGGGATAGAATACGGAGACACCCACAATCGCGTTTTTATCGGCCAGGTAGATTAGATCGGCCACCGACTCCATGGGATCCTGACCCGGGGCGCCGACGATGATGTAGGCTACCGCATCGAGCCCGTTGCGGTCGGCATGAAAGAGGGCCCTTTCGAAGGATTCGCGGACGTCCGGCCTTCTGAATCGGCGCAACTGTGAGAGAGTGGTCGTACAGAGGGAAAGATTGAGGGCTGTAAACCCCGCCCTTTTCATGGCGCAGATCACTTCTTCATCGAGGCTTGGCGGGAAAAGACCGTTCATGGCCCGCAGCTCCAGCCCATAGCCCCGAAACTGAGATTCGATTTCATGCAGTACGTCCAGAAACCACTTTTTTCTAAATGAAATGTTTTCATCTTCGAAATCGATGAAGCGCGCCCCGTCGATCACCGCCCGCCTGATCTCATCGAGCACCCGTGAACCGCTCTTTAGACGAAACCCGCACCAGGAGGCGCACCCGATCGAGCAGTAGCTGCAGCCGACCGGGCAGCCCCTGCCGGCGGTAACCACCGCCGAGGGGCTTTTGCCGCGCCGGTAGAAGTTGTGGTCGATGAGTTCCTGCGCCGGCGGGGGGACTGCGTCCAGATCGGCCAGGACCGCGGGGGGATTTAGAAAATACCTGCCTTGGGCGGTTTTAAACCCGATGCCGGGAACG
>JARLHP010000045.1 GCA_031292195.1 Syntrophobacteraceae bacterium | reverse complement strand
GGGGGGGGGGGGGGGGGTTTTTTTTTGGGGCTGCTTATTAAAACGGGCCCCGCCAAAGGGGGGGGGGGCCCCCCCCCCCCCCACCCCCGCAGGATCCGGAATGTCGAAAGAAAAATCATTATGTACACGAGGATACTGGTCCCAACCGACGGTTCCGCCTGTTCCAGGGCGGCGGCCGAATATGCCCGGGATCTTGTCAAACTCAATCCTTCGGCCCTGGTGACCATTCTGCACGTGCGTCAACTGCCCAAACCCGTTTTTCGTGTCTACCGATGGCGGGAAGTCGAGGTCCCGATCGACGAAGAGACCAAAAGACGCATCTGCGAGCAGGAAGAGCGGCTTCTGGCACAAGTGGAAAAGATTTTTACCGATGCGGGACTGCCGCCGGACACCGACGTGGTTTCCGGCGCTCCCGCCGAGCAGATCTGCGCTTTTGCCGAATTGGGGGGCTACGATCTGATAGTGATCGGCTCCAGCCGCTCGGCCGGCGCCCACACCACCAGCCATTCCGTGCTGCGGACGGCCAAGTGTCCCGTGCTCCTGGTAAAAGGTTGATCTTGGCCTTCGGGACATCTCTTTGAGGCCCCTCCCGCCGCTACTCCGATAACCGGGAGAACGGGAAAACTCCGGGCAGCAAATCTCACTGGAGAGGGCAATGGGCATGGACGAGTCAAAAGGCGCGGGGCGCCCAGCCCCCGAGCCTCTGGAGGCATATGGATTCTCGGACAGGGGGTGCGTTCGCCTCAAAAATGATGATTCTTTCGGCTACTATATACCGGTCGATTCCGGACTCAAGGAAAACAGGGGCAGCCTGTTCGCCGTTGCCGACGGGGTGGGAAGCTGCGCCGCCGGGGGGGCCGCCGGCGCAGAAGCGGTAAACGTCCTGCTTCAGGAGTATTATTTCGGCAGCTTTACCGAAAAAGCACCGCAGAGATTCTTACACGCCTTCCAGTGCACCGCGTTGCATCTCTACACCTTGTCGCTTTCAGACACCTCCTCACGCGAGATGAAGTGCACCCTGACGTCCCTGCTTGTACGGCAAAATCAGTTTTTCATAACCCATGTGGGTGACTCCAAGGTTTTATTGCTGCGCGACAATCACATCCACCAGCTCACAAACGATCACAATATGGCCGGAAAACTCTTGCGGCTTGGGCTGATAAGCGCGGAGAGCGCCCGCGACCACCCTCAAAGAAACATTCTCTTGCGAGCCGTTGGCGAAAGCCCCTATGTGATGCCCGATTTTCGTTCCGGGACCCTGCGGCCCGGAGATCAATTCTACCTGATAACCGACGGAATCACCGAAGACGCCTCGGCCCGGGAACTTGGCGCGTTATTGCTGGAAAGGACCCTTTCGGTGCAGAGTCTGGCCATTTTGACAGAGGAGCTCAAAAAGCGGGGCGGAAACGACAACATGACCATACTGGCGGTGAAGGTGAATCGCGTTCCCTGCTGAGCCTTTGCTGATAAGCTTGTGAACGGCTGCTTCTTCGAGCTGGTTTTTGGATTTTGGTTTGGTTGTGATAGCCATGTTAAGCCCTCATTTAAATTTCACTTAAACAAACTTTTTGAGGTCTTTCATGATTAGGAATAGCTGATAGGGATCTGCAGGGCTTGGGTCAAAGTTGAAATGTTGATAGAACGCCCGCGCTTCGTCATCCTTGGCCGAAACAAACAACGCCCGGATCCCGGCAATATCGGCGGCCTGCACTGTGCGTGTCAGGGCGTCTCGAAGCAACCTTTTCCCTATACCGTGACCTTGTTCGTGAAAGTCAACGGCCAGGCGGGCTAACACCATGACAGGCACCAGGTGGCGAGCAAGCCCTTTGCTTACACGCTCAGGCGCAACTTTGTGCTCGATGCCGCCAACGCTGAGGCTGTAATACCCTACCACAACCCCGTTGCGCGTCGTGACATACGTCTGTGAGACGCTCGCGCGTTGATTAGCGAGGGCAAACCGTTTGAGAAAGCGGTTGAGTTCCTCTTTCCCGCAATCGAATGTTTCCGTGTCGCGTTCAAGTCGAAGCTTCTCAACAGGTGAAAGGTGAGCGGTCATTCAGCGCTCGGCTCGCGGAACAATGCTTCAAGGCGCGGCCTCGGTTTCGTTGGCGCATCAAGAGCTTTCATGAACGCTTCCCATTGTTCGTCATTGAAGGAAAACAAGCGGCGTTCGGCAATAACCCGGGCGGCTTCGACCAGCGCAACATCAAGCATGAACTGCGTAACCGTCTTGTTTTTGGCGGCGGCGGCTTCCTGCAAGGCACGTTTCACGCCGGCGGTGGTGCGGATGTCTATCCTCACGGTTTTAGCATTGGTTTCTGCTCTCATGGACTTCCTTATCTTCACAAAAGTATGTGACCCAGCATCAATATAGCCTCCGGACAGTATCCGGACAACAGCTTTTTAACTTTCCCCGCCAAAGCGGCATAAATCATGGTTTTTCCTGCGGGGTCGGGGTCAAGCAACCAGAGAGCCATCTGTAGGGGTTGAGCGGGAAAAATCCTCATCAGCACGGTATTGCTTCCACGCGGCACGGTACATACCGATGCATGGGTGTCCCGAGGTGGTCTCGGTTGGTGTTCTTTGTCAAACGGTTTACGTTTGCCCCATAAACCTGGCCACCGTAGACCAGACCGAAGCCGTGCGGCATGGAGACGTGTCCCCTGCGAGCCTCCCCTGTGATCTCCAGTTCGATCGTCTCAAAGCCGGCTTCGGTTCTGACCCGAACCATCTGGCCATCGACCAGATGCAAACCTTCTGCGTCCGCCGGGTGCATCATCAGGGTGCAGGCCCTCCGCCCCTCGTTCCATGCCGGGTTTCGCATCAGAGTGTTGGCATTTACAGAGGCATGCCGCCCCGCCATGAGGATCAATGGAAATGAAGGATTCGGCGACAATGCGGATTCCTCGTGCGCCGCATTGAGCCCTTGGATAGTATCCATAAGCTCGGGAATATGGAGGTGGACCTTGCCGTCCTCCGTTTGAAGTTGCTCCAGGTTGTGCTCCGAATCTATGCGGCCAATCCGGACTCCCTCGGGATGATCGATAAGCTTTTGAAAAATGTCTTCAGCAAGGCGGGCTCCTGCTTCATAGCCCGCGCGGGCTGCATTGTCATGGAAATCTTTCGGAGCCATCCGCAGTATCCCCCAAAGTGCGGCCAGATGGACCGACCCCAAAACTTTCCCCAATGTTTTTCCCAGAATGAAAGGCATCATCGTCGCGGCTTTTCGCTCCGCGTTGACGTATTCCATTAAGGACCTGCCGAACGCTGAGAGGCCCGTTTCCGCCGCCCTGTAGAGATCTTCCGGGATGGGTGGAACAAGTCCCAGCCTATCCGCCAGACGCAAATGAATTTCTCCCAGTTCGAGGGCCGCCCCCTCAGGCTCCACAATGGGTCGGCGCAGCTGAAAGTAGATGTCCGGAAAAGTCAAAGCAAAGAACGTCCCATCCCAGGACTCATAACCACTGCGAGCAGGAAGTACGTAATGAGACAGGGCGGCTGTTTCCGTCATTGCCACATCCGCCGTAACCAGGAGATCGAGTTGCTGGAAAGCCTTTTCGTAAGCCGTGGTGTCGGCATAGGAGCGTAATGGATTGGAGCCGGCTACGATCACGGCTCGCAGTCTTTCCGGATTGTCGGAAAGAATTTCCTCGGGCATAGCATTCGGCGGGTACGTCCCGCACACCGGGAAAAAATCGCTTGCAACAGTGCGCCATCCCTTGGGACCCCTTTCGTCCGAATGGGAGCCAATGGGCATTAGATGGCCCGGAAAAACGGAGCCCCCCCGAACTCCCAACCGGCCGCAGAGCGCCTGAAAAATCACCGCGAGATAAGAAGAGGTGGAGCTGTGCCGGTTCATCATCACGCCCAGGTCATAGCGCAGGCAGGATTTTTGAGTTGCAAACAGACGGCATACCTCGCGTACGCGTTCAAAATCGAGCTGGCAGGTCTTCACTGCGGAACGGGCATCAAAATCCAGAAACAGCCCTTTGATCTGATCGAATTCCGAGGTGTGTTCCCGGATGTAAATACTGTCCTCCAACCCTTCTTCGAGCACTATGGAAATCATGGCCTTGAGCAGCAATGCATCCGTTCCAGGACGAATGGGAAGGTGGATATCCGCAATCCGGGCTGTTTCCGAGACGCGGGGATCGATAACGATCAGGGTTTTATTCGGATCTTTTGAAATGCGCAGAAGGTGCCGTGGCGCCTGGGGAACCTGGTGACTCTCCATGCCGTTCCAACCGATGGCCAGGAGAAGGTCCGTTTCTGGGAGGTCCGGAATCGTGTGGATGTACTGGCGGCCAAAAGTGCGGCCATGAACCCAAAACATCCCGGAAAACTCCTGGGCCAGCGCACTGTAATGGTACTGGGAGCCCATGGCGCGGAGTAATCTCACCCCAAAGCCCGCCTCGAGATGGCACCCCTGCCCGCCGCCGCCCATGTAGGCGAGGACTCGTGGACCATAACGACGCACGATCTCTTTGAGCTTGTCGGCGATCTCAGCAATAGCCAGGTCCCACGAAATTTCCTCGAATTTGCCCCCTACGCGCTTCAGAGGATATTGCAACCGATCGGAGTTGTGCTGGTGGTAGCCGATATTCAGTCCTTTGCGGCACGCATAGCCTTCACTGCGCGGACTGTCTTTATCCCCCTTGACCTTGACGATGCGGTTGTTCCGCACGGTCGCTTGAAGCCCGCAGTTTTGGGCACAAAGGACACAACTGGTCTGATAGGTCGTGCTCATGGCTTCTCCTTGTCAGCGGGCGCAAGAGAAGGCGACGGACCCGCCGGTGTTCTATCTACAACCCTGAAGAAAACGCTGTTCGTCACGCCCGCACTCTTCGCGGCACCATGAGGTTACCGATGTAAATCTGGACTGCTTCTCCCGCCTGATTCAGGGTGGTTACCCTGACCTTCACAAATCCCAGTTCCGGTTTGGACTTCGACGCCTTTACTTCGAGGACTTCGCTCTCGACACGTAACTCGTCACCAGGTCGTACCGGCTTCGGCCAGCGCAACTCGTCAAAGCTTGCTCCGACAATACCACCCGCAGGTCTGAAGTCGCTCTCGACCAGAAGCCGCATGGTGAGCGCCGTCGTATGCCAGCCGCTTGCCGCCAGGCCGCGGAACACAGTTTCGCGTGCCGCTTGCTCGTCCAGATGGAAAGGCTGGGGATCGAACTCGGCGGCAAACTGCTTGATCGCTTTAGCCTCAACCACCAGGCGTCCCGACCCGAAGGTCTGCCCAATCTCAAAGTCCTCTAGATATCGGACACTCATCTTATTCTCCGAAGGTTGATTTTGGGTTCACACGCACCGGGCTGATTCCCGTCACAAGGAGCCGGAGGAATCAGCAAGCGCCGCTTTTATTTCATCCATAACGGAGCCGCAGTTTTCCCTCTTCAAGCTTGATTCCAAAATTCTCCGAGCCTCGGGGCCGCCTATTCTTCCCAGCGCCCATGCCGAATATCCTCTGACCAATTCCTCCGAATCCTCCATCGCTTTAGCCAGTACCGGGATGTGTTGCCGATCCCCTGTATTTCCCAGCGCGATAGCGGCATTCCTGCGCAAGTATTTTTTGTCTGTTATGTAATTGTACATAATAGGGTGGATCGTTCTTTGATAGAACTCATCGGTCATTTCCAACATTTTCGGCAAGCTGAATTCCTTTGCCAGTTGGACCAGAAAAGGATCTTCAGGATATTTCGCTTTCAACTTTGCGGCGTTGCGCGGACACGCTTCCTGGCAAACATCGCACCCATGGACACGCGTTCCCATCTTTTCCCTGATCTCCGGCGGGATATTACTCGTAACAAGAGGGCGTCCATCCTGGGTCCAAAACGCGTTGAATGCCAGGCAACGTCGAGGGTTAAGCTTGAGCGGTTCGTAGATCGCTTTCGTAGGACAAGCATCCATGCAGGCGGTGCAGTCCTTGGGGCACTTCACCTTGTAGGTCGGAGCGTCATACTCCAGTTCCTTATCGATAACGATTGAACTTAGCAGGATAAAAGAACCACTCTTGCCGGTGTAGGCAAAGTTGTTCCTGCCGAATGTGGTAACACCCGCCCTGGCTCCCGCCCGTCTTTCCGGAATAAAGATCCCCTTGCCGACTTCGCATCCCATTTTGGCCAGAAAATCCAACATGAGCTGATAGCGTGCTCCGTTGATGCGATCCGGTGGAGCATTGTAGCATCTGGCCTGGTAAACTCTTCCGACCTTTCCCAGCAGAGTTTCGGGGAAATCCTTCTGCGCATAATCCCATGCGAGCGAAATGATCGACCGGGCCGAGTCCATTATCGCCATCGGTTCGGCGCCCTTCAGCAGTTGCCTGGGGTCTGCCACAAAAAAATCGTAGACCTCGCCCCGAGACCTGACGGCGTCGATGTGATCCTGGAAACTATCCGCGGATGTGATCCCGACCTGGCTGTAGCCAATATCCAGCGCAAAATCCTTAATATCCCTGGTAGCTGACATCGATCCACCCCCAAACATATACATGCATATACATATTAATCCGCAACAAAAAAACCCACCCTACTTCGTTAACTTCCTCAGGATTTCCATCATCATCTTAATGTCGGCGTCTCCCAAGACTCTTTCCATGTCCATCTGGGCCTTCTCCCACAGCGGCACAGCTTCATTCATTTTGGATACACCGAGAGCGACAATTTGAATTTTTTTGATCCGATGATCCGTTGTCTCATCTTCAAAGTGAATATAGCCTGATTTTTCAAGAACCTGCAGGTTTCTGCTCACTGTGGTCTGATCCATGCGCAAGGATTGCGCCAGTTCCGAAACCGTGATGTTGGGGCTCTTCGCAATTTTGGCCAGCATACTCAATTGGGTCACTTTCAGTCCGCACGGTTTCAAATACTTGTCGTACTTGCTGGTGACAACGCGCCCGGCCTTCCTGATCAGCGCACACAAACATGGGTATGGCGAAGATGTCACAGCATCATCCTTAAAAGTGTGATAGCGACCACCATATTGATGTATATACATGTTTTAAATTTCCGTCAAGGTCTTTTTCCGGGAAGGAAAGGTCCGCTGGGCATTGCAGCGCTGCTATCCACCCTACGGACAGGACACATCAACCCTTGCGGACGATACGATCTTCACATGGAGACATGGCTGCCGCACGATGCAGCGCGACTTTTCTACTTTGGCGGCTAACTGGCCCCTCATTGCACGAATGTTGGGATCAGGCTGTTTTACCGGCCTCACCCTCCGATGATTCCCGAGCGATCGGGTGCTCGCATCCTCCCGCGGCCGCCAGAAGATCGGTAAATTTCAGTTCGAGCGTGCGGGTGTTTCTGCCGCTTCCGCAGTAGATCGTTCCAAGGTTGCGCAGATTTACGTCGAATATGGCCTTCACGTCTTCTCGCACCGGTATGGGGCCGACTCCGCCCACCTCGTAGCCCAGTTCGGACTCGACCTCTTCGGCGCCCAGCGTTCGAAGCTGTCGCCGATTGACATGGAAGGCCGCCGCCAGTTTTCGATAATCGATTCTGTCCTGAGAGCGCACGGCGGCCAGCACCCAGAAGGAATCCTTAATTTTAAAGGCGACCGTCTTCAGTAGAGCCGGGACAAGGGCGGGAGCGATTCTTTTGGCATCTTCGATCGTCCGGACAGCCTCGTGGCGGTGAGTTTTAAATTCCACCCCTTTTTGCCAAAGCAAATCCGAAATTTTATCGTATACATCCATCGCCGGTCCTAAAACCTTTCCTGCCGGGATTTTTTCAGCAGCCCTTTTGAATAAGCTTTCGGTGGAGATTGACCACAAAATCCTGGGTGTTTGTAAGAATCGACCTGGCGGTAAGAGAGCCGCGATCGGCCAGCTTGTTGGCGGCAAACTCGGACATATCGACCACGAAAAAATAGACCGGCCGGATCGTGCCGTCCCCCATGACCCTGTAGGAAGGGGTCATGTTGCCCGTGGCGATGGAGTGGAGCTGGGTGGCCATGGCGATTACCGTTGTGGCCTTTTTGGCCAGGGCCCGCATGGCATCCTGGGCTTGGCAGACGTTTGGAAAAACATCGGGCAGAGGGCCGTCGTCACGGATGGAGCCCGCCAGCACAAAAGGTATGTGGCCCCTGACCAGTGAGGCCATGATCCCCTCTTTTACCACTCCGCTTTCCACCGCTGCTTTGATCGAGCCCGCCTGCCGAACGATGTTGAGGGCGTCGAGGTGTTTGTAATGGCCCAGGCGGGCATGTCTTTTCGTGTAGATGTCCTGCCCCAGGGCCGTACCGAAGAGTGCCGCCTCGATATCGTGGGTGGCCAGGGCATTTCCGGCCAGCACCCCGTGCACGAACCCCGCTTCTATAATGGCGGCCAGGGAGTCGCGCGAATCCTTGTCGAAGGCCACCGCAGGTCCAAGCACCCAGAGAAGGAAGCCCTTTTCGCGGTCATGTTCGAGCAGGTTATAGAGTTCGTCGTAGTCGTAGGAAAAGGAAGTCTCGCGAGATATCCGGGTGCGAAAGGTGAATTTTTCAGACTCCGGCCGCTGCCATGCGAAAGCTTCGGTGTGAACGAATATGCCGTCTTCGCCGTCTTCCCGCCTGCCGCAAGCCACAAGATCGCCGGGGCTCAAACGCCGAAACTCCCTTATTTCTATTGCGCCGCACGTATCGAGAACCGCCACGCAGTCCATGCGCGACTCTTCGGCAAGAACCCACTCACCTTTTCGAATCTGGAAATACTCGGGATAGATCGAGGTGGCGTGATACCCCTCGGGGGCCGCGCCTGCCTTTGTAACCTCTTTGAATTGCGCGAGGGGGGCGTCACGTAACGGAGGCGCGGTAAAATCGGGGGGGTGGAACTCCGGCAGTTTGAACATGACTCACCCTCTAATTGCCGGGCTGGCCCTGCTTTTTCGCCTCCCTGTAAAAACCGACGAAGTAATCCCTGGCGGATATATAACCAAGGACCAGCGAAATCCACAGGAAGCAGACGCCTATAAACGTCATCGCCGATTGGAGCTTGGGGACCACCGGTAAAAGAAAGAGAAGCGCCAGGGTCTGGGAGACCATTTTGTTTTTGCCCATGCGGCTGGCGTTGATTATGAGCCCGTTTGCGGCCGCAATGGAGCGCAGGCCCGTTATGGTTATCTCCCGGCCCACGATCAGGAAAACCAGCCATGCGTAAACGTAGTGGACTTTCGGAATCAGCATGATGAGCACGGCGGTCGTTAGGAGCTTGTCGGCAAGCGGATCGAGCAGCTTCCCGATGGACGTCACGGTATTCGAACGCCGTGCCAGATGACCGTCGAGAAAATCGGTAAGCGAGGCGATGCAGAAGACTACAAATGCGGCATTTTGGGCCGAAGCGGATGAGGAAGGCGCCATAAGCGCCAAGATCAAGGGAATAGTAGCCATCCTGCAATAGGTCAGGACGTTGGGTAAGGTCGTTAAGCTCTGCCGGGACAGGTCGCTTCGGTTCAAGATGAGCATAGAGTCAAACCTTCAGGTTTTCCGGGAGCGCCGATTTCAGACTTTTGTCGCTCATCCCGATTAGTAACGGTATCGGTCGTAAAAGTCCATAACCTTCTTAACATACACTTGAGTTTCATCGTAAGGCGGAATTCCACCCCAGGCGATCACCGCCTCCGGCCCCGCATTGTAAGCGGCCAGGGCAAGCATCGGGTTGTTGCCGAACATGTCGAGCATCCTTCTAAGATATCGCGCCCCACCGTCGATATTCTCCCGGGGATCGAGAGGGTCGATGACACCAAGATCGCGCGATGTTCCCGGCATGAGTTGCATGAGGCCCTTCGCACCCTTGGGAGAAACCGCGGCGGGGTTGAACCCCGATTCGGCCCTGATCACCGCCTTTACCAGATTGCAATCCACGCCGTAGAGGCCGCATATCTGCTTAATGTTGCGGTCGTAAGCCGCCTGGTTGGCCGGGTTGGAGGTGCGGTAAAACCCCGGGGACCGCAACCTCCCGTAGGAGGTAGTGTTGTAAGTGGGGAAATACTTGCGAAAGTTCGCCTGGGTGAGAGGCGGCAGGTTAACCGCTTTTGACTGCGCATAAGTGGGAGTGTTCGTGTAGTGAACCGATCCGTCTTTTTCGACATACTTGAAGATTTCCGCGCGCAGGGGAAACGGTAAGAAAGCCGACATAACAATGAGTGTCACGGCGAAAAGGAGATACCGGGAAGTCCCTGCCGTTAGCTTCATAGTTCCTCCTGTTTTCATAACCCGCAAACCCGCGCCGGCAGCCTTCCAGGGGGGGAGTTCGGACCTGGATTCACCCGGAAGGCCCGCCAGCGCGGCCAACGGGGCATGCCGGCAACCGGTCCGACCGCCCCGCGCCTCTTATTTTTCCACTTTTTTCCAGTCCTTCGAAAATTGCTCGATGCCTTGGTCGGTCAATGGATGGCGCGCCAGCTGCTCGATGACCTTGTAGGGGATGGTAGCAATATCCGCGCCTAACCGCGCAGCCTCCAGCACGTGCAGCGGATTCCTGATGCTGGCCACTATGACTTCGGTTTCAAACAGGTAATTGGAAAATATCTCCAGAATTTCGCCAACCAGGCTCATACCGTTATGGGATATATCGTCGAGTCTGCCCACGAAGGGGCTGACGTAAGTGGCGCCGGCCTTGGCGGCCAAAAGGGCCTGCAGGGAAGAAAACACCAGGGTGACATTGGTATGAATCCCTTCTTCCGACAGGATTTTGACAGCCCTCAGCCCTTCGGTGGTCATAGGAATTTTTACCACCACGTTTTGGTCTATCGCGGCAAGTTCCCTGGCTTCCACCAGCATTCCGTCCGTGTCCTCGGAGACGCTTTCGGCGCTGACCGGGCCGCCCACGATTTCACATATCTTCAGGATGTGATCTTTAAAAGCCTTTCTGCCGCTCAGTCCCTCTCTGGCAATCAGACTGGGGTTGGTTGTAACTCCGTCAAGGACTCCCAAGTTATGAGCGTTTCTTATTTCGTCAAGGTTTGCCGTATCGATAAAGAATTTCACGTCAATCTCCCGGTAAAACGAGTTGCCTATTTAACGCCTCGACTCTGGCGATAGCGCTCGTGGCATTGCTCGCTGCAAAAGTATACCACCCGGCCGTCTATAACCGCCTTTACCCCTTGTTGTTTCATAAAGTAGGCGCCGCATTGCGGGTCCCGGATCAACTCGGTTTCGGAAACCGACCCGTTTTGGTCCTGCCGGGGCTCAAGGTAGTCCCGATAGGCTCCTATCATCTTCTTGACGAGATAATAGGCGCCCCACACCAGCAAAGCGAAGATAAGCAGACGCACCAGCATAATTTCATTTTTCCAGTTTTTCGATTTGCTGCCCATGATCGGTTTTAAGGAGCAGGGCCAGCATTTCACGGACCGAGCGCCCTGTCCCCGGATGTATCCAATCGGGTTCTATCTCGGCCAGCGGCATCAGGACGAAAAGCCGCTCGCCCATCAGCGGGTGAGGCGCCTTCAGTCGAGGCAGGTCGATTTGGCGGTCTTCATAAAAGAGAAGGTCCAAATCCAGGGTCCGCGGCCCCCACTTTATCGTCCGGACTCGGCCGAAGCGGCTCTCGATATCGAGCATCAAATCCAGCAGCGGCAGCGGCTCAAGAAGGGTTTCGAGCAGCATGGCCGCATTTATGAACCAGCCGCCGGCCTCACTGCCCACAGGGCTGGTTCTATAGAGCGAAGACATTCTAACACTATCAACCGCCGGGTGATTTCGCAACAGGTTAAAAACATCCCGGCATATCCGGACCGAATCCCCGAGGTTGCTTCCGACTCCGATGGCCGCCTTGTTCACGACCGTGGGGGGTCCTTCAGGTCAAGGCCGCAGATTCGCTCCACGGCTTCGCGGATGCGGTCGGCGCAAACGGTCAGCGCCATGCGAACATAACCTTCTCCCGGCTCTCCGAAACCGCTGCCCGGAGTGGTCACGATTCCGGTCTCGCGCAGAAGAAGGGCGGTAAATTGCTTGGAAGTGTACCCGGGCGGCGTGGGGCACCATATGTAGAACGTGGCTTTGGGGACTGCCGGCTGAAGCCCCGCCCTGTTTAGACCGGCAATGAGGATGTCTCGCCTTTCCTCATAAATCTTGCGCATCTCTTCCACCGGGGCCTGATCGCCCTCCAGGGCGGCTATGCCCGCCCACTGCACGGCGTTGAAGGCCCCCGAGTCGATGTTGCTCTTGATCTCGCCAAGGGCGGCTATAACGTCCCGGTTGCCCACCGCGAACCCCAGCCTCCAGCCGGTCATGTTATAGGTCTTGGAGAGAGAGTGAAATTCCACCCCCACCTCCTTGGCCCCCGGGACCTCCAGAAAGCTCATGGGGCGATACCCTCCAAAGGACATCTCCGAATAGGCGGCATCATGGCAAATGACAATATCGTACTTGCGGGCAAACCGCACCACCCGCTCGTAGAAGTCCCGGTCGGCGGTAGCGCCGGTGGGGTTGTTGGGATAATTGAGAAACATCAGCCTGGCGCGCTGTGCGGTTTCGACCGGAATGGCATCGAGATCGGGCAGAAACGCGTTTTCCTTCAAAAGAGGCATGAGGAAGGATTCCCCGCCCGCAAACATGGTGGCGATCTGGTATACCGGATAGGCGGGTGAAGGAACCAGGGCCAGGTCTCCGGGATTTATCATAGCCAGCGGCAGGTGGGCCAGCCCTTCCTTGGAGCCGATCAGGGTGAGGGTCTCGGCCATCGGGTCCAGATCGACGCCGAATCTTCTCCCGTACCAGTTGGCCACGCTCAGCCGAAAGTCGTTCATGCCCGAATAGGAGGGATACTGGTGGTTGGCAGGGTCTTTGGCGCTTTCCCCCAGTCTTTGGATAATATGCGGCGGGGTCGGCAAATCGGGATCGCCCACCCCGAGATTGATCACGTCGACTCCCTTGGCGATGAGTTCGGCCTTGAGCCGGTCGATTTCCGCGAAAAGATAGGGCGGGAGCCGGCGCACCC
This sequence comes from Syntrophobacteraceae bacterium, assembly GCA_031292195.1. Taxonomy (GTDB): domain Bacteria; phylum Desulfobacterota; class Syntrophobacteria; order Syntrophobacterales; family Syntrophobacteraceae; genus SbD1. The sequence continues at coordinate 32 of JARLHP010000045.1, read as the reverse complement.
GTTCGGCTTTTACAAATGACATCGAATTCTCC